>JAKSNF010000040.1 GCA_024400115.1 Paludibacteraceae bacterium
AAAGGTGCTGGAAATAAACTGCCGAAAAGTGTCGGGTTTTACTTGCTTTTTACAGGTTTGTCAAAAACGAGTGAAATTGCGGAATATATAGAATTGAGTCCAGCTAGAACAAGAGCGCTTCTATCTGATATGACAGATGTTGTGGTTGAAGGTGCAAATAAAAATAGAAAATATCGTTTAGCTGCTGAAGAATAAAATAAAATCAGCAGAATAATCAGCGAAAAAATCAGCAGATTATATGATAGGAAAATTATCATGCGTGATGACCGCGCATGATACCGCGCATGAAGAGTGCCGAAGATATGCTGAAAATTTGCCGAAGATTTTTGCAGGACACAGGTTTGGGCTCAAGCTAGGGCTCAGTCTAAGTGAACAATGTGGCGAGGCTATAATAGAAAGACTTCTTGAGGTAGAATATGATGATGACTCATTTCCGGAAGAACAAATCCGGATGATTCGTAAGATAGTTGGTCCGTAGGAAATAACTCAGTCCAAAGACTACTTATATTCCGTTTGACGTTTACCGAAATGAAGAGATTAACATCGGACCAGCATTGGTGTTTGTTGCATGATTCTTTACTTTTGAGAGTTGATATAGTATACTTTAATTAACTCGATACAGACCGAGTCGGAAGGAGGCAAGTAAAATGGAGTTTTATGGACGAAAAAAAGAACTTGCACAATTGATGAAGTTTATTTCATCAGATGAAATGCAGATGAGTCTTATTTACGGTAGACGAAGGATTGGCAAAAGTGAATTGGTGAAACAGTCAATCAAAGAATCCGGCTTAAAAAGCATTTTCTACGAATGCAAGCAAGTAACCGAAGAGAACAACGTTCAGAGCATGTGTGAAGTCCTTTCGGATTCACTCGGTCTTCCTAAATTGGGATATACGAAAGTTAATGAAATAATCGATTACATTTTTAACCTTGCTAAGGAAGAAAGCATTGTCTTTGTGCTTGACGAATATCCGTACTTAAGAGAGAACGTTAAAGGCCTTGACAGTATTATTCAGGCACTGGTTGATAAATACAGAGAAGGTTCGAAATTAAAGCTGATAGTACTTGGCTCATATGTAGAGATTATGAAATCTCTTCTGGAAACATCTAATCCACTGTACGGAAGAGTTGATTTGGTAATAGATCTTAAACAGATGGACTATTATGAATCATCATTATTTTATCCTAATATGACGAATGAGGATAAGGTGCGCATTTATTCGGTTTTTGGTGGCGTCCCTTATTATAACAGGCTGGTGGATGATAGGAAGAGTGTGAGGGAAAACATTATCGAACTTATAGCTTCGCCAGGTGCACGCCTTGAAAATGAAGTTTCTATGTACCTTAATGCCGAGATATCAAAGATAGTTAATGCTAATGAAGTTTTTGAAGCACTTGCCAAGGGTTTTTCAAAATTTAGCGATATACTATCTCAATCACATGTATCCAGCAGTCCGACGCTTGTCGATGTTCTGGATAAGCTGATGAAGATGGAGGTAGTAGAGAAAAAAGCTCCTATAAACGATGAGAATAACAAAAGGAAAGCAGGTTACTACATCTGCGATAATCTCTCACTTTTTTACTATAGGTATATTTTTAAGTATTCGTCTCAACTCAAGATAATGGATTCAGAAGTGTTTTATGATAAGTATATAGATGAAGACTTTGAAACAATTTATATTCCGCATAGATTTGAAGAAATATGCACGCAATACTTGATAAGGCAGAATAGGCTGGGGGCAATTGAGCCAGTCATTGAGAAGATTGGGAAGTACTATTATGATGACCCCAAGACACGAACTAATGGTGAATTTGATGTAGTTTCTTTAGATGAAAAAGGATACATCTTTTATGAGGTTAAATTCAGAAAGAAGAAGACATCAAAGGAAGTAATCGAAACGGAGATAAGCCAGGTTAAAGCGACCGGACTTAACTGTTACAAGTATGTTTTCTTTTCCAGAGCCGGATTTACCGAAAAGGAAACGGAAGAGATTAAATTTATAGAACTTGGTCAGATGTACTGAAAAGTAGTAGATAAGTTACCGGAAGCCGAGATGCGTAGATTTTTGATTACGGATGCAGATGATATGTATGCCAATTTATGCTCGGATAGCCGTGTTAGTTGCAATTATTTTGATGATACGGACTAAAGAATAATCAAATTGTACCATGAAGGAGGGGGTTCACATTCATACACCTTTTGGAGACATAGTAATATTACTTGATGAGAAGCCTGTTACATATTCGGTGGTTGAAAAAGAAAAGAATACATATTATTCGGATGTGCTTGGCTGTTATCGAATAATTGTGGAGTTTGTGCCTGACGGGAAAGAGCATGAAATAAAATGTTTCATCCCCGATATGGTTTACACTGAAAGGGGACCGGAAAGCGGAGAGGATATCGAGTGCCAGGCATTTTATAACGACAAAGGTGAAAAGATGTCGATATGTCTGCAGGCTGAAACAGGCTACCTTCCGGACGGGCGAAGATGGTCAGATAAGTATGACTATGATGCGGATTATCTTGATAACGGAATGTCATACAAAATATTTGCAAATACTGTAGAGAAAAAATTTGTTTTTGGAATAGCATGGATAGATAAGATAGTCGGTGAAACGGGAGAAGAGGACCTCGATAGAGACGGACAAACCTGGTTTGCTGCTGATTTTACCTTGGACTCATGACGTTGGGATTTATCTGTGACAGACAGTAGGAAGTATTATTTTGATCATTCGGGCTAACGAATTCCGATTTTGTAGCCTTTGTTGAGATCGCGGTGGAACATGATGATGATTTATTTGGATAATAATGATAAATTCTTTAAGTTTGATGAAAAGGTGGAAATATGGATATTAACACAATCTTAGACGAATTGGGCGGCATCAGCAATATTGATACGGTTAACAACTGTATGACCAGGTTGCGTTTCAAGGTAAAGAACGAATCAAAGGTGGATGAAGCCGGGCTGGCATCGACAGAGGGCGTGTTAGGTGTCGTTCATGATACAGCCTGCAGATATGAGGTAGTTGTGGGGCCCGGGAAGAGCCGCAAATATGCGGACCTGTGTCACGAGATGGGGATTGCCTCTGCCGGTGAGCGGGAGATTATGGCGGGTAACGATTGGAAAGCCAATAAAGAATCTGTTAAGAACGGTCAAAAGAAGAGTAAGATAAGAGATTTATTGAAGGTTTTCGGAGAAATATTTGTTCCGCTGATTCCCGGAACCATTGTTGCCGGCCTCTGCTCGGGCTTCGCTATGCTTATAGCTCAATTATGCCCTGGGTATACCGACGTGCTGGTGCTTAATCTGCTATACCAGCTGCTGACGGTAGTCAATGTGTCTTTTATGACATATATTGCGGCCTGGGCCGGGTATCGTGCGGCAGAACGTTTCGGGGCTACCCCGATCCTGGGAGGTATGCTTGGTCTTATTACCTCACTGGAAAATGTCAACACTATAGCTATAGCCCTTGGTCTGTACAATGAGAATTCACCGCTTGATTCGGTTCTGCATTCGGGCAAGGGAGGTGTACTTGCTGCGATACTTGGGGTGTATATTCTTTCAATTGTTGAGAAAAAGATTCGAAAGCATATTCCGGACAGTATGGATATAATATTTACCCCGCTGTTATCAATGTTCGTTTGCCTGATTCTGTATCTGTTTATTCTGATGCCGGTTGTGGGTTATATTTCAAGCGGGATATGTTGGGGATTCGGGCAGATATGCATGAGTGAATACGCCATTGTTCGGGCAGTGGCAGGTTTCCTGGGCGCAACCCTGTTCCTGCCTCTGGTAGCAACCGGTATGCATCACGGACTGGTGGCATTATATACCGTTCAATTAGAACAGATTGGCTATGTAACACTTTATCCGGCTTTGGCAATGGCCGGTGCGGGACAGGTCGGTGCAGCAATAGCCATATATATCAAGTCAAAAAAATACGGTAATGAGCGCATGCTTAACGTTATCAGGGGAGCGCTTCCGGCGGGCTTCCTGGGAGTGGGTGAACCACTTATATATGGTGTTACCCTGCCGATGGGACGCCCATTTGTTACGGCGGGGCTGGGAGCCGGATTTGGCGGTGCACTGGTTATGCTTTTTCAGGTAGCATCTACTACCTGGGGCCCTTCGGGAATCCTTGGAGTATTTGTCATGACTGCCGGCCCTCAGGGGGCGGTCAGGAGCATTCTGGTATATGTTCTTGGTCTGATTATCAGTTATATAGCAGGCGGAATTATTACATATCTCTCGATAAGTCCTTCCCGGGTTATGGCATCCGTGTCTGAGAAACCTGAACCTGACCACATTGCTCATGGTGATATGCTTTTTGCTGTCGGAACGGATAAGGGAATATTCTACAAGGTCAGGGATAAGGACGGCATTCATGCCAGACCGGCGGCGAGGCTGGTGGATTTGGCTGCAGGATTTGACAGCAGGATCGTGATGGCGGCTAACGATAAAGAGACGGAGATTACCAGTGTAATCGGACTGATGACCTTGAATGTAAAGTGCGGAACGGTGCTTAACATTAAGGCTGAGGGTAATGACAGCGAAAGGGCATTGATGGCATTTAAAGAGTTCCTCGATGCTAATTTATAACTATACGGAAAGCGAATATCATTGACGATGGAGTGAATTGGGTATGAAGTCGGTTAAGGCAAAAACAGGCTCTTATGGATATGCATACGGCAGAGCCTATGTGATTGATAATGATATAAATGTTACAAAACGGAGTGTTACAGATATTGCTTCGGAATTAAACCGGTTGGACTCAGCGATTAAAAATGTTGATTCGATACTTAAGAAGGCGAGGAACAACGCTGATGACAAGGCTGCTTCCGTGATCGATGCTCAGATTGCGATGCTTTACGACAAATCCTTCCTTGAAGAAATAAGGCGGATGATCAACGAGGAGGCAGTGTGCGGAGAATATGCCGTTTCGGAAACCGGAAGGACTTTTGCGGCAAATTTTGAAAAGCTGGATAATGCTTATCTTAATGCACGTAGTGCCGACATAAGGGGCATATCAGAGCGTCTATGCAGACAGTTGACGGGAAGGGATGAAGAAATAATAATAGATTCCCCTTCTATAGTATGTGCTTACGAATTGACACCGGAGCTGGTGTCCACGATTGACAAGACGAATATTAAGGGTTTTGTATCCCAAAAGGGAACCAAAACGTCACATGTTTCTATCCTGTGCGGAAACTATGGGATTCCTTATCTGTTTGGCGTGGATCTGTCCGGCGAGGGAATAAAGAGCGGAGTTGAGATAGCGGTAGATACGGAAGCATCCATGCTTTATATAGAACCGACCGATGCGATTAAGAAACAGATAGATGAATCCGCGATACAAAAATCCGTGCCGGAAGAGGCTGATTTTGACGGGCGTGTAAAGATATGTGCCAATATTGGAAGCGTCAGGGAAGCTGAATATGCCGTGGAGGCAGGTGCTGACGGAATAGGTTTATTCAGAACAGAGTTCCTGTATATGGGCGAGACACTTCCGACAGAGGAGGAACAGTTTGAAGTATACAGGGCCGTTGTCACCGCGATGGAAGGAAGAACCGTCATAATCCGCACCATGGATATCGGGGCTGATAAAAAGAGCCCTTGCGTTAAGCTTTTACCCCAGGAGAATCCCGCACTGGGTAAAAGAGCCATAAGGATATGTCTGGAAGAACATGACCTGTTCAAGACTCAGCTGCGTGCAATCCTGCGTGCTGCCTGTTACGGTGACGTTAAGATTATGTATCCGATGATTACATCGGTTGCCGAGCTTGAACGTATAAAGGAGATATTGCAGGAGTCAATAGACGAGCTTGCGACTGAGGATATGTCATATTCCGTTCCGGATCAGGGTGTTATGATAGAGACACCGTCAGCGGCACTGCTAAGTGACCGGCTGGCGTCCGAGGTTGATTTTTTCAGTATCGGAACCAATGATCTGACACAATACACTCTCGCGGTTGACAGGATGGCGGAAGAACTGGACGATTATTTTGATGTACACAGTGAGGCTGTAATGTGCCTTATCAAAATGGTGATAAAGAATGCGCATGCCGCCGGAATATGGGTAGGAATATGCGGTGAGTTGGGAGGAGATGAGTGGGCGGTTCCGAGGCTGCTTGAAATGGGCATTGACGAACTATCCGTATCACCTTCAAAAATCAGCAGGGTCAGAGCACTTGCGGCTGAGGCTGCGAAGTCTGATACACAGGAGGAAGCCGGACTGGGGGCCGAGATTATTTGTGCTCCGGCAGACGGCAGGGTGATAGGGATGAGTGAAATCCCGGATCCTGCTTTTTCGGGTGGTATGTTAGGGAAGTGCATGGGAATCATTCCTGATAACGGAAATGTTTATGCACCTTGCGACGGCGAGGTGTATATGATAGCTGAGACGAAGCATGCAATAGGAATTATGTCGGATTATGGCAATGACGTACTGATTCACGTAGGAATAGATACGGTTTCATTAGGTGGTAAGGGATTTGATGTGCTTGTATCAGAAAAGGATAGGGTAACAAAGGGAATGCTGATTATGAAGATGGACCGTGATGTAATTCGGGCGGCAAATCTGTCAGACATGATTATTACGGTTGTAAAGGAAAAATAGTATGTCAGTTGATTTGGATAAGCTCAATACGGAACAGAGAAATGAAAAAGCGGCTAATCTTGATAAAATGACTCCTATAGAGATAGTACAATTAATGAACGAGCAGGATTGTACTATTACAGATGCCGTCAAGGCAAGCTTGGAAGAGATAGCAAAGACTATCACGGCAGCAGAGCAGTCACTTAAGGAAGGTGGAAGGATATTTTATGTTGGCGCCGGGACAAGCGGACGTTTAGGGGTGTTGGATGCTTCGGAGTGTCCGCCAACATTTGGAGTATCACCTGATATGTTTGTTGCAATAATGGCAGGCGGCAGCAGGGCTATATATGAGGCTGTAGAGGGCGCTGAAGATGATACTTCTCAAGCTGTATATGACTTGAAGGAGAAGTCGCTTAATAAGAAGGATATGCTTATTGGACTATCTGCATCCGGCAGAACTCCATACGTGAAGAGTGCACTGGAATATGCGGTATCCATTGGCTGTCGTACGGCATCTATAGCGTGTGTAGCCGAAAGTGAAATAGGTAAGGTGGCTGCGATAGCAATAGAAGTAATCACAGGGGCAGAAGTACTCACAGGCTCCACAAGGCTTCGTGCCGGAACCGCACAAAAAATGGTTCTTAATATGATTTCCACAGGCACAATGGTTCGAATGGGGAAGGTCTATGGCAATCTCATGGTTGATTTGAAACCGACAAATGAGAAGCTAAAAAGCAGATGCATTAGAATATTTAAGGAAGCTACGGGGCTAGATGATAACGCTGCCATACATTATATCGAAGCGTACGATGGCAATCTTAGGCAGGCAATAATAGCTGCCAATGACCTCAAGGAATTACGTGGATTCCGACAAACAAGAAAACGCATGTAAAGGTGATGGAGGATAAGACTCTGAGATGAATGTTCTGATTTTGACTGTGTTGACAATTATAGAAATCATCATATTCACGA
>JAKSNF010000041.1 GCA_024400115.1 Paludibacteraceae bacterium
CGCTTCCACCGGTTGCTTCTACTGTACCACCATTGATGGTGATATTATTGCCGGGTTGACTATCTCCGCCACCGATACCGGCAATCATGCTTCCACTATTTGCAGAGAGTTGCCCCATTTGGGTGCCTGTAGATTGGGCATAGATAGTGAGGGAGTTGGTTCCCGTTACGTTAATGCCTCCCGTAGCGGTGAGTTGTGCGCTGTCGGCAAGAATAAGACGAACGTCACCGACGCAGATAGCACCCTTAGCGAGGGAAATGGTATCTTTCACCACATACCAGGTGGTATCACCTGCTACACCCCAAGTAACTTGTTCGGAAGCGTTCTCTACCACCTTATACTCCGCGCACGTAAGCGTATCCCAACGAGCGATACCGCTGGTCACGTCACCTTCCGTATTGTAAACGGGAGTTATATACGGAACAGCCGGAGCCGGAGCCGGAGCAATCGACTTGGTAGTTACTGGACGCACGGAAAGTCCGTAGTAGCGATCGTAGGTGCCCCAAACCACGTAGTCCGAATAGAAGAAGAGGCCGTACGCGAAGTCCGAGTAGACCTCGTTGAGCGAAGAGGACCAGTAGTAGCCGTTGGAACCGACACTGTTGAGCGACCCATTTTCGCGGTAGCCGGAAACGGGCAAAAAGATTTTGTTTTTATTTGGACCTTCTACTTCGTAGCCATTGATACCATTCTTTTGAGTCCAAGTCCAAGTGCAGTTATTTTGCAATTCTTCTTGTTCTGCCTTGGTCGGCATACGCCAATCGCTGCCCCAATTGGCAGTAGCGGCATCGTGGTCAAGAGGCAAGGTGGTTGGATTATCGGTGTAGGTATATTTACCTGATGAATAGTCATTATCCTGATGAGGAGCCGTCTCTCCCCAAGCGAAATAGTCGCCGTATTCTTCGGGTTTGGTAGCACCTACATTGAAGGTTGCCCATTTAAGACCGCTTGGCAAACCAAGATCAACACTCTCGACATTGGCAGGAGCAACTGGAGCAGCGGGTGTTTCTATCGTTGCATATTGTTTGCCTGCCAAGTCGTTAGCAATATCCGTTGTAACAGTACGAGTAGCAGCAATCACCGTTGTTGGAGGATTGTTGCCATCGGCTTTGATAACTAAGGATGTTGCCACGAAGATGTTAGATCCGGAACCATTAACACCGCCACCGATACCGGAAGCAAATGGTCCACCGATTGCTTCAACCTTACCACCGTTGATGGTGATGTTAGAGCCGGAACCATTAACACCGCCACCGATACCGGAAGCACTCATTCTTCCGGTTGCAGTAACTATGCCGCCATTGATGGTGATATTGGAACCCGAACCAGAAGCGCCACCTCCGATACCGGCAGCACCACTTCCACCGGTTGCTTCTACTGTACCACCGTTGATGGTGATGTTAGAGCCTGAACCTTCATTTCCGCCACCGATACCGGCAGCATATTTTCCACCGGTTGCTTCGAGCTGACCCATTTCGTCACCTGTAGATTGGGCATAGATAGTCAGGGAGTTTGAGCCCGAAACTTTAATGCCTCCCGTAGCGGTGAGTTGTGCGCTGTCGGCAAGGATAAGACGAACATCGCCGGCGCAGATAGCACCCTTAGCAAGGGAAATGGTATCTTTCACTACATACCAGGTGGTATCACCTGCTACACCCCAAGTAACGGCTTCTGTAGCGTTCTCTACCACCTTATACTCCGCGCACGTAAGCGTATCCCAACGAGCGATACCGCTGGTCACATCACCTTCCGTGTTATAAACGGGAGCTATATACGGAACAGCAGGAGCAGAAGCCGGAGCGTAAACCGGACGCACGGAATACCCGTAGTAGCGATTGCTGTTGTAACAAAACATGTAGGCAGGATAGAAGAGGAGGAGGTACGCATCGCTCGAGCCGCTCTCGCAGAGCGAAGAGGACCAGTAGTAGCCGCCGGAACCGGCATTGCTGCCGAGCGACGAACCGAAGCAGTAGCCGGAAACGGGCAAAAAGATGGTGTTATTATTTGGACCTTTCACTTCATAACCGCTAATATTATTTAGGGTTGTCCAAGTCCATGTGCAATTATTTTGCAATTCTTCAAGCTCTGCCTTGGTCGGCATACGCCAATTGCCGCCCCATTTAACATGAGCAGCATCATCTTCCGGATCAAGAGTGGTCTTGCCTCCGTCGAGATTGTACTTCGTGAATGTTGAACCACCATCATTCGTATCAAAATACGTACTCCAATCATAGTTGTCTTTTGGCTCTGTCTCACCCCAAGCGAAATAATCGCCATAACCTTCGGGCGCGGTAGCACCTACATTCATGTTTGCCCATTTAAGACCGCTTGGCAAACCAAGGTCAACACTCTCAACATTGGCAGGAGCAACTGGAACAGCCGGAGCTTTCTCTACCGTTGCATAACGTTTGTCTGCCAATTTATCGGCGAGGTCAGTACCGTCATTCTCAATCACCGTTGTTGGAGGATTGTTGCCATCGGCTTTTACTTGGAGAGACGTAGCCACGAAGATGTTAGACGCATCCGTTGCAGCATAATAACCATTACCGATAGCATCACCATCTTCTCCTCCTTTTGCCGTAACTGTACCAGCCAGTATGGTGATGTTAGAGCCGTTAGCCATACATCCACCACCGATACCGGCACCATAATCTCCACCGGTTGCTGTAACTGTACCAGCCAGTATGGTGATATAGGAGCCGCTGCCATTGTATCCGCCACCGATACCGGCTGCTTGTTCTTGACCAATTGCCATAATCGTACCGCCATTGATGGTGATATTAGAACCGGCACAATAATCTCCACCACCGATACCGGCAGCACCAGGTCCACCTGTTGCCGTAATCGTACCGCCGTTGATGGTGATGTCAGAGCCACTGCCCAATTTTCCGCCACCGATACCGGCACCACCACCGTTTCCGCCTCCAGCTTTTGCTGTAATCTTACCACCATTGATGGTAATGTTAGAACCGATGCCCTGTTCTTTACCGCCTATACCGGCAGCCAAGTTTCCACCATTGGCAATGAGTTGACCGATTTGAGCCGTTTGTCCGTAGATAGTCAGCGAGTTGCTTTCACCCGATACTTGGATACCAGGAGTAAAAACTCCGTTTGTATAATCGGTAACTCCCGTAGCGGTGAGTTGTGCACTGTCGGCAAGAATAAGACGAACGTCACCGACGCAGATAGCACCCTTAGCGAGGGAAATGGTATCTTTCACCACATACCAAGTTGTATCACCTGCTATACCCCAAGTAACTTGTTCAGTAGCGTTCTCTACCACCTTATACTCCGCGCACGCAAGCGTATCCCAACGTGCGATACCGCTGGTCACGTCACCTTCCGTGTTATATACAGGAGCGATATACGGAACAGCAGGAGCTTTAGCCACATTGAGAGTAATTGTTTCGTCATCCACTACGGTGAGTGTGATAACTACTTCATCACCTTCGACTACATCTTCTTCAACGTTCACATTAACGTCATCCAAGGGATACCAATCTTGCTTGATGGGGTTCGTACCACTGGCGATGTACATACCTGTATTGCCCCAAACGGCTTCTACGGTGAACGTACCATCTTCTTGTTTGGTCATGTTAACCCATTCCCAAGCAGGACCATACTTCACTTGCCATTCGGTATAGGTGGTGTAAATTGTAGGAGCTTCCGTTACGGTAAATTCCACTTCCTTGAAAGCTTCTTCAGGATCTCCATCTTCGGGTTGATAGAAAGCAGTAGCTTTTACGGTATAGTCACCGGTAGCAGTGGGGGTGAATTTACCACCGCTTGCTTGTGCATATTCGCCTTCTCCTGCTTTCACTTCGTAGATAATCATAGGAGTTGCACTAAAGCCACTAACCGTAGCAGCAAAAGTCAGTTCCGTACCCACATACTTGTCACCCGTGATAGTGAGGTCACTTACAGTAGGTGTGTTAACCGTTACATAGAGTTTGCCTGTCAAACTGCTTGCAAGGTCAGTACCGTCATTCTCAATCACCGTAGTAGCAGCTGGGGTGTTACCTGCTTTTACAACACAGGTAGTAGCCACGAAGATGTTAGAGCCGGTGCTCATTCTTCCGCCACCGATACCGGCAGCACTACTTCCACCGGTTGCTGTAACTGTACCAGCCAGTATGGTGATGTAAGAGCCGGAACCTTGCATACCACCACCGATACCGGCAGCCATACTTCCACCATTTGCCGTGACCGTACCGCCATTGATGGTGATATTGGAGCCGGTGCCATTTCTTCCGCCACCGATACCGGCAGCCATATTTCCACCGTTTGCCGTAATCGTACCGCCATTGATGGTGATATTGGAGCCGGCACTAAATTGTCCTCCACCGATACCGGCACCATTGTTTCCACCATTTGCCGTAATTTTACCACCATTGATGGTAATATTAGAATTTCCTTTTTGAATATCTCCACCAATACCCGAACCCATTATGATACATGTTGCTACAAGTTCACCCATTTGTTCGCCTGTAGATTGCGCATAGATAGTGAGCGAATTGCCTGTGCCGGATACTTGGATACCAGCGTTATTACCCGTAGCCGTCAGTTGTGCGCTGTCGGCAAGGATAAGACGAACGTCACCGACGCAGATAGCACCCTCAGCGAGGGAAATGGTATCTTTCACTACATACCAGGTTGTATCACCTGCTACACCCCAAGTAACTTGTTCTGTAGCGTTCTCTACCACCTTATAATCCGCGCACGCAAGCGTATCCCAACGTGCGATACCGCTGGTCACGTCACCTTCCGTGTTATAAACGGGAGTTATAGCAGAAGCCGGAACGTAAACCGGACGCACGGAATACCCGTAGTAGCGATTGCTGTTGTAACAAAACATGTAGGCAGGATAGAAGAGGAGGAGGTACGCATCGCTCGAGCCGCTCTCGCAGAGCGAAGAGGACCAGTAGTAGCCGCCGGAACCGGCATTGCTGCCGAGCGACGAACCGAAGCAGTAGCCGGAAACGGGCAAAAAGATGGTGTTATTATTTGGACCTTTCACTTCATAACCGCTAATATTATTTAGGGTTGTCCAAGTCCATGTGCATTTAGTTTGCAATTCATCAAGTTCTGCATATGTCGGCATACGCCAGTTGCCTCCCCAATTCACATGAGCAGCATCATCTTCAGGGTCAAGAACAGTCTTGCCTCCGTCGAGATAGTACTTCTGGAATGTTGAACCATCATCATTCGTATCAAAATACGTACTCCAATCATAGGTGGTTTTGGTACTTGTCTCTCCCCAAGCGAAGTAATCACCATAACCTTCGGGCGCGGTAGCACCTACATTCATGTTTGCCCATTTAACACTCAAACCAAGGTCAACACTCTCAACATTGGCAGGAGCCGCGGCCCACAGTCCGACGCTTAGCGTCAGGGCTGCAAAAAAAGAAAATAGTTTTCTCATTAGTTTTAATTTTTTAGTTAATAAATATTGTTATTTTGTAACTTACTATATATCAATAAATTACCCCCCCCCATTTCTGGGAGGAGGGCAAATTATGCCTAATTTTTAAGTTCTCGCAACTACACTTGTCACGAATTCGGGTGCAAAATTACTGCTTTTTTTTGATATATGCAAATTTATTTGCAATTTTGCACAATTAATTTATTTGTTCTGGGTGTAAGAGAAAATCATATAACCCAATATGCAAGATACCATTATTGTCATAAAATGACCTTGTATCGCTTTTGTGGATTATGACTCTTTGAAATGAATCATTAATATGTTTAAAAGATTGTATCTCTTGCTGATATTTATCTTCCGAATCCATTTCGTATGCCGATTGAATGTAATACCGCCGATTCCCCTTGTTACATACAAAATCTACTTCTAACTGCTTGCGCATAGATTTCCCATTCATCTTGCAGTTGTATTCAACCATACCTACGTCCACGTTCCATCCATATTGACACAAAACATTGTATATGATGTTTTCCATCACCGCCCCATAATCGCGTTGGCGGAAATCCAAACGAGCATTGCGTAATCCAGGATCAACAAAATAGTACTTGACAGGAGATGCAATATATCTCTTTCCTCTCACGTCGAAACGTTTAGTTTGCGTAATCAAAAAGGCATCTTGGAGATACTGAATATAAGCACTAACAGTAGGTCTTGAAATCGATAGATGTTTGATAGAATTAAAAGTGTTCGTTAATGTTAAGGTATTCGTTAATGAGCCTATTGATGAAGCTATTATATCCACTAATTCGCCTACTTCCTCATTACCTCGTAAGTTGTAACGATTAACAATGTCAGCGAAATATGTCTGCTCAAATAATTTTTTGAGATATTCTGCTTTTCGCTCATCACTTTCCATTGCCAATAAGCCTGGCATACCTCCATAAAGTTGATATTCCTTCCAAGCTGTTTCCACCGACCCTGTATATACAGAAAAGAACTCTGCAAATGATAGAGGATATACTCTCAATTCATCTCCACGTCCACGAAATTCTGTAATAATATCAGAACTTAAGAAGCGGCTATTACTACCCGTCACATATACATCTACATTCGATAAATGCAGAAAACCATTCAATACATTTTCGAAATGAGGGACTAATTGAATCTCGTCTAATAGAACATAATACATTTGGGTATCTTTGGCTTGCCCTTTTACGAACTCAAATAATTGGTGAGGTTCCAAATACGATTCGTTTGCAAAATCATCTAATGCGATACTAATAATATGATCTTGAGCAACACCCTCGTTTAATAGACGCTGCTTAAACAACTTGAATAATAGATAAGATTTACCACATCTTCTTACGCCTGTAATTATCTTAACCAATCCATTGTGTTTTCTCCCCCACAATTGGTTCACATAAATAGTTCTTAATACCTCCATAAGTATAATATTTACATTTTGTGCATAAATACGCATTTTTTGAAAATCCGCTGCAAAGGTAATACTTTTTTTTGATATATGCAAGAAAAAAACGAAATTTGCATAAAAAAGCGCACTTGGCGTTACCAAATGCGCATGAGATAGGATAGCCCGAAAAACTTTCGGGCGAAGGAACAGGTCGTGGAGATAGTTTTTGGGACTATGGAAGTTTGTGGCGATTAAACGCTGAACGAGGGTTGAAAATGT
>JAKSNF010000042.1 GCA_024400115.1 Paludibacteraceae bacterium
CGGACAAGTCTAACAGACGTTCGCCTTCTAAACGTTGAGCGGGTACTACTATAGGATGTTTCTTTGCCACTACTTCCACTTCGTCAATGCGGAAGAGGGCACGCAGACTGTCCTCTTGGGCTGGAGACATAGCGAAAGTAATGGAGGGCATAACGCTCACCACGACGACAATAAGCCATATGGAAAAACCTTTACTATTCATTGCTGCCCCTAATCCTCGAAGGGTTCATGTCAATGTGTGCAACGGTTGTCTTCTGACTTATCTCAGTCATCGTTTGTAGCCTTCCCAAATTTCTAAGCCTGTAGCGAAGCGTCCTCTAACTTGTAGCGAAGCGTCCTCTAACCTATCAGCCTGATTTTCAGTGACTTAAGATACCAAACGATTCCTATTGAGAATCACAGCAGCGGGTCTGTGCAGGATTCGCACCTGCTTCCATTACCAATTGCGAGTGCAAAGGTACAACAAAAAATTGATATATGCAAATTATTTTGCACTTTTGCACAAAAAAAATACGCACAAGGAAGTTACCAAAAACGCATTTTTCGTTGCAATTTATAAATAAATTTGCGCAATTCAAATATTTTTCGTAATTTTGTGGCGTCAAATAAATCTAAGATTATGGGAACTCTTGATTGGCTTGTGATAGCCGTATTCGTTTGTGCACTCATCGGTATCGTAGTGCATGTCATTCGTCAGAAAAATAATAACTCCGCCGATTACTTCTTAGGCGGTCGTGATGCCACTTGGCTCGCCATTGGTGCCTCTATTTTTGCCTCTAACATCGGTTCGGAGCACCTTATCGGTCTTGCCGGTGCCGGCGCCTCATCCGGTATGGCAATGGCGCATTGGGAGATACAAGGTTGGATGATCCTGCTGCTCGGTTGGGTCTTTGTGCCTTTCTATACTCGCAGTATGGTCTATACCATGCCCGAATTCTTGGAACGCCGTTATAACAAACAGTGCCGCACTATCCTATCCGTCATCTCGCTTATCAGTTATGTGCTCACCAAAGTAGCCGTTACCGTTTATGCCGGAGGATTGGTCTTCCAACAGGTGTTCGGTATTGAGGAACTCTGGGGAATCGATTTCTTCTGGATTGCCGCTATCGGATTGGTTCTTATCACTGCCCTCTACACCGTGCTTGGCGGTATGAAATCAGTGCTCTACACCTCCGTTCTACAGACCCCTATCCTACTACTCGGTTCTGCCATTATCTTAGTGCTCGGACTGAAAGCCGTAGGCGGTTGGGATGCCCTTATGGCTTCGTGTTCTGCCGTGGAAGTAAACCAATACGGCGACCATATGACTAATCTTATGCGCGACCTTAGAGACCCCGATTTCCCATGGCTCGGAGCCCTCATCGGTTCGGCTGTTATCGGTTTCTGGTACTGGTGCACAGACCAATACATCGTGCAACGTGTTCTCTCCGGTAAGAGCGAGAAAGAGTCCCGCCGCGGTACTATCTTTGGCGCATACCTCAAACTGCTGCCCGTGTTTATCTTCCTCATTCCGGGTATGATTGCTTTTGCACTCAGTAAGGACGGAATAGTAGTTAACGGAGAGGTCTTCCACCTCGATATACCGGATGCTGCCTTCCCTGTACTGGTAGCCAAACTGCTGCCCGCCGGTGTGAAAGGTCTTGTCGTTTGCGGAATCTTAGCCGCCCTCATGAGTTCACTTGCGTCTCTGTTTAACTCGTCGGCGATGCTCTTCACTATCGACTTTTATAAACGCATCAAGCCTCAAACACCCGAGAAGAAACTGGTTCGTATTGGTCAGATAGCAACAATCGTTATCGTTATCCTCGGTATCCTTTGGATTCCGATCATGCGCAGTATCGGTAGTGTACTCTATAATTACTTGCAAGACGTTCAGTCTGTTTTGGCTCCGGGTATAGCTGCCGCTTTCTTGCTCGGTATATGTTGGAAACGCGCTTCTGCCAAGGGCGGTATGTGGGGACTGATTAGTGGTATCGTGATTGGTCTGACCCGCCTCGGTTCCACCATTTATTTCAGCAATCATCCTCTTGCAGCAGATAGTTGGTTTAAGGCGGTGTTTTACGACTTCAACTGGCTCTACTTCTGCGGTACGATGCTTATCGTCTGCTGTCTTGTGGTAATAATCGTCAGTCTATTCACCAAAGCCCCCGATCCCCAACAGATACAAGGGCTCGTCTTCGGTACGGCAACGCCCGAACAGAAAGCCGCTACTCGTGCCAGTTGGAATAAGTGGGATATCATTCATACCTGTATCATCTTAGGCATCACCGTTGCCTTCTACTATTATTTCTGGTAATATGCTTGACGAATTCAAACAACGTGTGCTGCAAGCCAATGTAGATTTGGTTAAGCACGGATTAGTCCTCTTTACATGGGGCAATGTGTCGGGAATAGACCCCACGCGTCAATACGTCGTTATCAAACCCAGTGGGGTTGAGTATGAGAGTATGACGGCTGACGATATGGTCGTTGTTAGGCTCAGCGATGGCGCAGTGGTGGAAGGGCATTATAAACCCTCCAGCGACACACCTACGCACTTGGCTCTCTATCGCGCCTTCCCCTCCATCGGAGGCGTGGTACATACCCACTCAACCTATGCTACCGCTTATGCGCAGGCAGGGAAAGACATTCCTAACTTAGGTACTACCCAAGCGGACTATTTCTACGGAGATATACCTTGTACACGCGCTATGATCAAAGAGGAGATATTCTCCGACTATGAAGCCCAAACGGGACACGTTATCGTGGAGACTTTTGTTGAGCGCGGTTTAGACGCTGCCGCTGTTCCGGGGGCACTCGTTCGTCATCACGGGCCCTTTGCTTGGGGAGCAACGCCCGAAGAGGCGGTCTATCATGCCGTGGTGATGGAGCAATGCGCTAAGATGGCGTATCTGAGTTTGGGTATCAATCCGCAATCTCAGATGGACAAGAACCTAATAGAAAAACATTATCAACGCAAACATGGTAAGAACGCTTACTATGGACAAAAATAACATACTATGAAGAATCTCGAATTATGGTGGGTCACAGGTGCCCAGTTACTGTACGGAGGCGATGCCGTTGTACAAGTCGATAAACACTCAAAAGAGATGGTTGCCGGTCTCAATGCCGGCGGTGTTATCCCTATCCCAATTGTCTATAAAGGTACTGCCAACTCCTCCAAAGAGGTAGAAACCGTAATGAAAGAGGCAAATAACAACCCGCAATGTGTAGGCATCATCACGTGGATGCACACCTTCTCACCCGCTAAGATGTGGATTAAAGGACTGCAAGCCCTTCAAAAACCGCTGCTCCATTTCCATACCCAGTACAACGCCGAGATTCCATGGGCAACGATGGACATGGACTTCATGAACCTCAACCAATCTGCTCATGGAGACCGCGAGTTTGGACATATATGCGCCCACCTGCGCAAACCCCGTAAAGTGGTAAGCGGTTATTGGAAAGACCCCGTTGCTCAACAGCACATAGCCGTTTGGGCACGCGTGGCCGCTGCTTGGGCAGATGCTCAAGACATGCGTATATTACGCTTTGGCGACCAGATGAATAACGTAGCCGTTACCGATGGTGACAAAGTAGAAGCCGAAGTGAGAATGGGTTATCACGTTGATTATTACCCCGTGAGCAACCTCATGGAGTACTACAAACATGTGACCGACCAAGAAGTGGACGAACTCGTAGAGACCTATAAGCAACTCTATACCATTAAGATAGACGAATGCGGCGAGACCGTTTATTGGGAGAAAGTGCGCAATGCTGCTCGCGCAGAGATTGCTATCCGTCGCGTCCTCAAAGACGAAGGTGCCAAAGGCTTCACCACTAACTTCGACGACCTCGGTCAGGTGGATGTTAATGACCCGCATTTCCTCGGTTTGGACCAGATTCCGGGTCTTGCCAGTCAACGCCTCATGGCAGAGGGCTATGGCTTCGGCGCCGAAGGCGATTGGAAGAGTGCCGCATTATACCGAACCGTTTGGTATATGACGCAAGGCTTAGACGGCGGTTGTTCGTTCCTTGAGGACTACACCCTCCATTTCGACGGTGCCCGTTCGGCTATTCTGCAATCGCATATGCTCGAGATATGTCCTCTCATCGCAGCCAATAAACCGCGTTTGGAGGTGCATTTCTTAGGTATCGGTATTCGTAAAGAGCAAACGGCTCGTCTGGTGTTTGACTCCAAGACCGGTTCGGGCGTAACGGCAACGGTCATCGACTTAGGTAACCGCTTCCGCCTTATCGTAGGTGATGTGGAGTGCATTGAACCTAAGCCACTACCTAAACTACCGGTAGCTAATGCTCTATGGATTCCCCAACCGAACTTCGAGATTGGTACCGAAGCATGGATATTAGCCGGAGGTACGCACCATAGTTGCATGTCGTACGCCATCACCCCCGAGTATTGGGAAGACTATGCCGAGATAGCCGGTATCGAAATGCTGCATATAGATAAGAACACCACCATTGAGAGTTTCAAGAAAGAATTGCGTTTCAACGAAGTTTATTACTTACTCAACCGCTCCGTACAGATGTAACCACTAATAACTAAAAACTGCCGGCGGAGGCTCTCCGCGACTAATATGAAAGAGAAAGAGATTATTGTTTCGGGACAGGCGGTACTGGGTATTGAACTCGGTTCGACGCGCATCAAAGCCATGCTTATTGGTCCCGATTATCGTCCGTTGGCAAGCGGTTCCCACACGTGGGAGAACCAATTAGTGAACGGCCTTTGGACCTATAGTGAAGAGGCTATTTGGACAGGACTGCAAGACGCCTATCAAGACCTCAAGACGAATGTGCAGAAGCAATACGGCTGCGCTCTTAATCGTTTAGCCGCCATCGGTATCAGTGCCATGATGCACGGATATATGGCGTTTAAGGGAGAGAAACTGCTTTATCCCTTCCTCACGTGGCGCAATACGAATACGGGCGAAGCAGCCAAGCGATTGTCCGAACTCTTCCGTTTTAATATCCCCCTTCGCTGGAGTATATCGCACCTCTATCAGTGTATCCTCAATAAAGAGGAGCACGTGCAACAGATAGACTTCCTTACCACCTTGGCTGGGTATGTTCATTGGCGTTTGACAGGTGAAAAAGTGTTAGGTGTAGGCGATGCCTCGGGTATGATTCCCGTGGATCCGGCAACGCAGACTTATAATGCCGACATGGTACAGGCTTTTGATAACCTCATTGCTAATAACCATTATCCGTGGCATTTACTCGATATCCTTCCTCAAGCCTTGATGGCAGGGCAAGAAGCCGGTTGTCTGACGGAGGCAGGAGCACGTTTATTAGACCCCTCGGGTGATTTGCAAGTAGGCGTTCCGTTCTGTCCGCCGGAAGGCGATGCCGGAACAGGTATGGTTGCCACTAACTCCATTGAACCTCGTACTGCCAACCTATCGGCAGGTACGTCCTCTTTCTCGATGGTTGTTCTGGAACAACCTCTTTCGCGTCCCTACGAAGCCATTGATATAGTCACCACCCCCGACGCCAAGGAGGTAGCTATGGTGCATTGCAATAACTGCACCTCGGATATCAACGATTGGGTTAAGTTAATGGGCGAGAACTTACAACTCTTTGGATTAACCCCCGATACGGGCGAACTATACACGCGTCTTTTCAATGTCGCATTAGCAGGCGAACCCGATGCCGGAGGTTTATTGCCGTATAACTATATATCGGGCGAACCGATCATGGGACTGGCCGAAGGCTTGCCGCTGATGGTTAGACCGAGTGAGAGTCGCTTCACGCTACCTAACCTGATGCGAGCACAGCTCTATAGTGCTATTGCAGTATTGAGGATCGGTAACGAGATATTGCTTGATAAAGAGCATGTTCATATTGACCGTATCACGGGTCATGGCGGTTATTTCACTACGCCTAAGGTAGGTCAGAGTATGGTTGCTGCGGCACTAAACACGCCTATTTACACGATGCAAACCGCCGGTGAAGGCGGAGCGTGGGGTATAGGTCTGTTAGCGGCTTATACGCTGAAGAGTAACGAAATGACATTACCTCAGTTCCTCAACGAGCAGGTGTTTACTAACACCCAAGGCAGTTTGGTTGCGCCCACAGCAGAAGCGGTAGAAGGATTCAACCGCTGGTTAGAACAATACCGAATATACTTTAAGAAACTCTATTCTTTATAAGACAAGTGAAAGTATCCTATATAACCTGCGGTTAAACCGTAGGTTATTTTTTTATAGTAGGACATAAAAACAAAGGAGCTCGAGATAATCTCGAGTTCCTGAAAATGGCGGCTACCTACTCTCCCACAAACGCAGTACCATCGGCGTTGCTGAGCTTAACGACCCTGTTCGGAATGGGAAGGGGTGGGACCTCAGCGCTATAACCACCTAAATATTCTTTAAGTTGATAGTTGAAAGTTTAAAGTTTAAAGAAGTTTTAAAGTTCTTAAGTTTAAAGTTTCAATGTCAACTATGTTGTTGACGCATGACGTAAAAGCTACGAGCTAAGCATTACTGCTTACTTAAGCTCATTTTCGAGGTATTACACCTCTAGAAAAAGATCTCGGGCAATTAGTACTGCTCGGCTTTATGTCACCATTATACACCTGCAGCCTATCAACGTCGTAGTCTACAACGACCCTCAATGGAAATCTAATCTTGGAGCCAGCTTCGCGCTTAGATGCTTTCAGCGCTTATCTGAACCGAACGCTGCTACTCAGCAATGCCCCTGGCGGGACAACTGATGCACAGGAGGTTCGTCCAACACGGTCCTCTCGTACTAGTGTCAGACCTCCTCAAATTTCCTACGCCCACAA
>JAKSNF010000043.1 GCA_024400115.1 Paludibacteraceae bacterium
CTGAATTCCCCCAGGTCTTGACCGAAGCAAGGGTAGGAGGTTGTAGCGGTGCGATGTAGTAAGCTTACCCTTTTTTCATGCCCGTTAGGGTATATCTCTCGCCGTTGATGAGGATTACTATCTGTCCGTTCTCCAACACTTTTCTCGCGCTACTCTTTAAACTTTCAACTTTCAACTTTAAACTTTCAGTTGTCACCGGAACTCCAGCCGCTTTCATCGCGTCGGGGATGCCATAGCCATAGCGGTCATCGGGATTATCCAACTTGTGTGCGGAGTTGATGATACGCTGCCGTATCTGCATTGCCGTCTCGTCGGGGTGAGCCGACCACACACAGGCACTCAGACCTGCAATAAGAGGACAGGCAAACGAGGTGCCGTTGCCCTTGCGCATCAGACCGGTAGAAGGATTAACAATAACCGTTTGATAACCCACTGCGCACGCTTCGGGTTTGACGCGACCATCAGCAGACGGACCATAACTCGAGAAAGCGGCTATAGTGCTATCTACGCCCACGGCTCCTACAGATAAGATACTGTCCGCATCAGCAGGTGCCGTTAGGTACTTCCAATTTTCTTTATTGCCTTCATTGCCCATGGCGTTACAAACGAGGATTCCCTTGCGTGCTGCAATCGTCGCTGCGCGTGAGGCACGCGAAACACGACCGTTCATGTCTGCGTAGGTGAAGTTAAAGTTGGGATTATCAAACTCTGCGTAACCTAACGAGATAGAGAGGATATTCACCCCTAAACTATCTGCTTTCTCCATCGCGACTACTAAATTATCCAATTCCTTAGGGCTCTCGGTGAGGTATTCTTCGCTGCGCATCATGTAGTATTGTGCCTCGGTAGCTGCTCCACTGTACGTGTCCGTCAATCCGGCTATAGTGCTCAAGCACATCGAACCATGAGGTCCCGTTTCACCGAAGAAATCGCCGGTATCATCGGTAAAATCGTAATGCCCTAATATCTGACTTCTCACGCTATCAAAACAGTGCAATGTGTTGGCATTCTGGAAACCGCCATCAATCACTGCCATTACGATACCTTGTCCCTTATATCCCGCCTCGTGTAAGGCGTTGAGGTTATACACTCCTAACTGCTCCTCACTACCAAGTTTATCGTCTGCGGAGGCTCTCCTCACGCCTACGGAGGCTCTCTTTTCGTCAGCGGGGACACCCCGCTCCCACTTCGGTGCTAAGGGCATAGGTACTTCGTCCCTTGTCAGATAAACGGTGTCCACAAATGAGCACGCCAGGATCTTGCTGATTATATCGTCCTCTTCTCCCGTCCCTTCAGGGAGGGGGTGGGGGTAGGCTATTTTTATCGTCGCCCCATTCATCCACCGTGAAGTGTGTAGGATGGTGGCGCCTAAGTGTTGAAGACTGTCAAGATAAACGGGACTAACGGCATAATCGAGGCTATCGGTCTTGATATTCCAACGCTCGCGTTGTTCGATAGCGCGTTCACTAAACAGAATAGGCTCACTGCCCTGTTTGTCCGTGAATTGAACGAAATAAATGAATAAAAGACACAGTAATTTCATATTAGCGTTTCTCTAAAAGTACTACGTTTTCTACATGTTGGGTGTGGGGGAACATATCTACCGGTTGTACACGAATGACCCTATATTGTGCGTCCAACAGATTGAGGTCACGGGCTTGCGTAGCCGGATTACAACTGACATACACAATCCGCTGGGGAGCAGCAAAAAGAATAGTGTTAATCACATCTTCGTGCATGCCCGCGCGAGGCGGATCGGTGATGATAACGTCCGGTCGCCCGAATTGTTCGATGAAACCTTTGTTTAGTATATCCCTCATATCCCCCGCGAAGAAGAGGGTATTATCAAGCCCATTGTACTTCGCGTTGATTTTGGCGTCCTCTATCGCTTCGGGTACATACTCAATACCAATCACTTGTTTGGCTTGGTGCGCCACGAAATTAGCAATCGTACCTGTTCCGGTGTAGAGGTCAAAAACGAGTTCTTTACCCGTCAGTTGGGCAAACTCGCGCACCACCTTGTAAAGCTCGTACGCCTGCTCGGTGTTGGTCTGATAGAAGGACTTAGGTCCTACCTTAAAGCGCAAGTCTTCCATCGCTTCGATAATGGCTTCTTCTCCGTAAAAGACATGCACGTCAAGGTCGCCGATGGTGTCGTTGAGTTTCTCGTTGATGACATACTGCAAACTAATGATTTGCGGGAACTGGTCGTGAATCATTTGCAGTAATGCCTCGCCGTCATTAGTCAGCGGTTCGCCGAAGACCACCACTACCATATATTCGCCTTTGTGGTTATTGCGAATCATGAGGTTACGCAATTGCCCTTCGTGCGAGTGCTCGTTGTAAAAGGTCATGTTATGCTCAACGGCAAAGCGATAAACGGCATTGCGTATCTCGTCGTTAAGGGGAGCCATCAAGTGACACTCATCGACCTGCATCACCTTGTCAAAACTGGAGGGCATATGAAATCCTAAACCGGGTTGGAAGGGCACTCCTTCTTTCATCTCCTCTGTGGTGAGCCACTGATGGTCGGCAAAGGTGAACTCTAACTTATTGCGGTAGTGATAAATCTCCTTACTGCCTTTGATAGGTTCTATCTCGGGCAGTTCGACCTTACCGATGCGGGTGAGGTTATCCACAATCTGCTGTTGTTTATACTCAAGTTGTTTGTCGTAGGGTAGGTTCTGCCACTTGCAACCGCCACACGTGCCAAAGTGCTTGCACCGTGGCTCACAGCGTGTCTCGGAGTACTGCTTAAAAGCGATGACGCGCGCTTCCATGAAGGAGTGTTTCTTTTTGGTCACTTGTAAATCGACCACATCCCCCGGCACGCAGTAGGGGACGAAGACAACGACGTCGTCGATGCGGGTCAGTGCTTTGCCTTCGGCGGCCACACCCGTAATCAAAATGTCCCGATAAATAGGTAAGTTTCTTCTACTCATTATCTTGTTTTATGCTAAATAACCATTTAAGTCCTTGTTTATATACGCTTTCAAAGTCCATGGCACTCTCCAGCGGGAAGGCGTAAATCAGAAGACCGCCGGTGGAACCGGAGCCGTTCTTGCTGTAAGACCGCTGCGCTGTAAGACCGCCGTTGGCTGTAAGACCGCTATCGCTGAAGGAGGGGTGTAGTACTATCGCCGGCAGCCCGTTCTCGCTGAAACGTCCTAAGACGACGGTTCCTTCCGTTGCCTGCAAAGCATCACAAGTCTCTGCGAATAGGCGTTCCGCGTTAGGTTGGGTCTGGTAGTGGATGGGGGTGTTTAGTGTCTTGACGGAACCGTGTACTGCGGTGTTGGCTGCGCGGATAGGGAAGTGCAACGCTCCTAAGTGAGCACCGGAGATGAGCACGGGTACGGGGGCGTGCTGGATAAGGTCGATATTGAAATTGCAGGTGTCTTGTTTGCCGCAAATAACGTCGATGGCTTCGTAGATTGTGTCGATGAAATCGTAGGCGTGCACATCGCCGCTCACATAGGAGTATCCTAATTGTTTCAGCACCTGTCCGTGTAGGGCAGGGTAGTCAAATGTATTACCGTGTAGCAGTTGTCCGCGGTAGTCTTGGTGGCACATACCTAAACCGCAGTTATCGTCATCCACCCAATCGAGTGAGCGGTCATAGATAAACTGATCCCCGATATAGCACTGCCCCTTACCGTAAGGGATGGCATAACTGCGGGGCTTGATACCGGCATACGTAGTGTCAGCAAACCACTGCGGACCGCGTACCTCATGATAGGCGTTGATGATACAGATAAGCCCTTGTTCTTCCTCTTGGGGGGCTAAGTAAGCGGACAAGGTCTCGGAGGGAAGAGAGATACCGCCCTCATTACCGGCTACTACTCGGAAGTCGTAACTTATGCCTCGTTGGGCTTTGAAGGTGTAACTGTTCGTCTTAACGACCGTTCCGTTATCCCAACTACCCCCATCCTTGCGTGTATAAACGAGGTAGAAAGAGGGAGTTGCTGTGGGTTCTAACTCGTCCGGCGTCGGTTGCCACGAAAGGGCAAACTGTTCCCCTTTCTTCTCCACCTTGAAACGCTGAACAGGTAGAGGCTGAACGACCACCGCTTTGCCGATATTCAGTCCTCGTAATATACCCTTGTAGATAGCGCGACTGACGGTAAACTGGAACTTAGGGTTTAAGGCGTAACGTATATCTGCGAAGTTCTTGTGTGACAGCACTTCCAATAGTACGGCAGGTACTACCGGATAATTGGTCTCGGCATAGTGGGCGTCTCTTAGTTCGCGACGTGTCCACGTCAAGTCCCATTGGCGGCGTATATCTTCTACCACTTGCGTTTGGATAAAGTCCGTTATATCGCGGTTGGGTCGGTTCGTGTATAGTGCCAACGTACCGATAATAGCCGAATCGACAGGCACCGAATAGCCGTCCGTGTGCACAGCCAACGAGAAGTCGATAGGCACTTGCTCATTAATGTGATTAACCCAATACCCGCGACTTTGTAGGTCGTCGCGGTAGTCGTTACTATCGCGGTTGACGTTCCACACGGAGTCGGGATAACCGGCGAACTCCAGCCAGTAACGTGCCGCTTCCGTCCAACGGGGCATACCGCTGGTCTGACCATAACGCTCAACGCTGCCGTAACCGCCTCCTAACCGAATAGCGTCGATACACGAGTCGGCAAGGATATAATTGGTCGATGAATCCGTGGTGAAATACGCCTTCCCTAACCATTGCCAAGTCGAATCGAGTTGTTGGGGGTGATAGGTGTAGCGCGTAGTGATACCGCCGTGAGTGATGTTTATCTTATGCGCTTTGGTGTCGGTGGGTTTGTGATAACGGATATAAATACCGTATTCCCCCTCTTGCGTTAGGGTGGGGGTGAACCTCCGTTCCGCACCGTCGGCTGTGACCTTCGTCGAGTCGGTGCGGTCAAGGATGATCTCTTGTGTTTGGGTGTCGCGCTCACGGGGTTCAAAGACATAAGCACCAGCGTTCTCAAGCATAGGTACGAGCCATTGATTGACGAGTTGGGGCGTATAAACGTCCTCCACCATCGACCACATCGTAGCGCGCTGCCAACGCCACTGGTCTTGGATGAGGTTGTAGTATAAGCCGTGACTGGGCCAAACGGTGAGGTGCTTACCTTGCAGACCTTTATTGACGGTGAAACCTTTGTTATCGTTGCTAATGAAACTGCCGTTATTACCGAAGGGTATCCTGCTTGTAAGATACGGGTTTTTGACGGTTTTATACCGAGCCGTGATAAGGCTACCAAGTTCCTGTTGGTCGGAGTAGATCGTCACTTTGCCTTTCTCGTGCCCAAACACCCAACGACTGACGTTCTTACGCAGTTGAGTCAGTTCGGCAGGACTGAAACTGACGCAAGAGAGGATATAATTAGAGTAGATCGTGACATAACTCCCTTTGACGCGGATATTCTTAACGTGAATCTTCGGAACGCAAGGGGGGTACGAGAAGTATTGGTTGAGCGAATCTTCTACTGCGTGAATAGATGTAGCTGCTTCGATTGGGGCATTAGCAAGCCCGATAAGGCAGAATATTATAAGTAAGTGTCGATAGTATTTCATAATAGAGTGCAAAGGTACGATTTATTTCTGATATGTGCAAATAAAAAGCGAGTTTTCGGTAGAAAAAATCATTTTTCTCTTGCATATCGCAAATTTTTTTTGTATCTTTGCAGAGGATTTGTAATGAGCAATTACAAAACCACTAAATTAATAACCTAACAACAACAAAACTATGAAAGTAAAAAAATCCGAACTAATCGGCGGATTAAGTGGCTCTCTTAATCGTACTGTGTACGTAAGAGCAATCCCCGGCAATGGGGAGTGGTTCGCCGTTTGCAAAAAGCCACATTATTCAAAGAAAGAGTTAATCGCAATGGCACAGCGTCCTGCTGTGTTAAGACTTAGCGCAGTGACTAAACAGGCTTCGGCTATTCTTAGAGACGAGGCACAAAAAGCAGAGTGGCAAAGACGCCATTTGGCAGCCAAGAGAGAAGCGAGTCGGCACCAAAAGAAAGCAGATGCGAAAGGGAGACCGGCCGTACCTGAGAGGCTGTACGATTTCATTCGTTGCGAGCTTAGTAAAAAGTAGTGTACGTTTGCGGAAAATTCCGATGAGATTCCGATGAGCTTCCGATGAGGTTCCATTGCTGAGAGACGGAAGATAAACGGGGGAAGGCGAGAAACGAGAAGCGAGAAACAAGAAACGAGAAAAGACAGGGTGCAAAGGTGAGAG
>JAKSNF010000044.1 GCA_024400115.1 Paludibacteraceae bacterium
ACGATGACGAACACCACGGTAACAACCGATATCCATCAAACGTTTGATGTTGAGTTGAGTCTCAGAACGGAGGTCACCTTCTACCTTATACTTGGCACCGATGATCTCACGAATCTTAGCTGCTTGGTCATCCGTCCAATCCTGTACCTTGATGCTTGGGTCAACGCCTGCTTCTGCCAGAATCTTCTTTGCGCTTGAACGACCTAATCCGTAGATGTAAGTCAATCCGACTTCACCGCACTTGTTTTGCGGCAGATCTACACCGACAATTCTTATAGCCATTGTTTTATTAAATTAATTTGTTAATACTGATGCGTTCCTTCTTAGCCCTGACGCATTTTCATTTTGGGCTCTTTTTTGTTAATTACATAAAGCTTACCTTTGCGGCGCACGATTTTGCAATCCGCATTGCGCTTCTTAATAGATGCTTTTACCTTCATATCAAAAAATGTTTGATTTTTTTCTATGTGTTTTATTTATATCGGAAACTAATTCTTCCTTTTGTCAAATCATACGGACTCATCTCTACTTTTACACGGTCACCCGGTAAAATCTTAATGTAGTGCATACGCATCTTTCCTGAGATGTGAGCCGTAATGACGTGACCACTCTCGAGCTGTACTCGGAACATCGCATTGGACAAAGCCTCCGTGATGGTGCCATCAACTTCAATTGAATCTTGTTTTGCCATAACTAATCGTTTTGTGGATTATGGATGGTAATTATAGTTTGTTTATATAAATCTTTCTTTAAGAACTTCCTTAATGTAATCAAACGTGGATAGAATATCTGCCTTACCGTTTCTCACGCAAACGCTGTACTCGTAATGAGCAGCCGGTTTACGATCCGCAGCACGGGCAGTCCAACCATCATCTTCTATAATCACATTACGTCGCCCCATCATAACCATTGGCTCAATGGCAAGGGTCATTCCGGATTTTAAAACAATCCCATTTCCCCTTCTACCATAATTGCATACTTCCGGATCCTCGTGCATTTCGCGACCGATACCATGTCCGACAAACTCACGAACGACATTGTATTTGGCGCCTTCGGCGTGACTCTGTATCGCATAACTGATATCGCCTAAACGATGACCCGTCACTGCTTGTTCTACACCGAGCATTAAGCACTCCTTCGTTGTACGCATAAGCTTCAGAACATCCTCACTCACCTCACCAACAGGAAAAGTGTAAGCCGAATCAGCATGAAAGCCGTTGAGCAAAACACACCCGTCAACTGAGACGATATCGCCATCTTTTAAGACCACGTCCTTACTCGGGATTCCATGTACCACCTGCTCATTAACCGAAGTACAGAGCGTTGCCGGATACCCTTCATAACCCAAGCAAGAGGGGATGCCTCCATGATCACAAATAAAGTCGTGAGCAATCTTATCCAGTTCCCAAGTCGTCACTCCCGGGACAATGGCTTTGGCTACTTCGCCATAAGCCATGCCCAAGAGACGATTGGCTGCTCGCAAGAGCTCTACTTCTTCATCCGTCTTTAGAAAGACCATAATTCAATTAGTAAGCCATTGCACCCGAGCGACCCTTAATGCGCATGCCGCCTTCAAAGAAGCCGTCATAGTGACGCATCAATAGATGAGACTCGATTTGTTGCAGCGTATCCAAGATAACACCAACCATAATCAGCAAACTCGTTCCTCCAAAGAACTGTGCAAAACCTGAACTAATATTGAACAGGCGAGCAATAGCTGGAAGAATTGCGATAACAGCCAACAGCAACGAGCCGGGCCACGTAATGCGATCCATGATGTTATCAATATACTCAGCCGTTTTCTTTCCGGGTTTAACACCGGGAACAAAACCATTGTTGAGCTTTAAGTTCTCTGCCATTTGTATGGGATTGATAATAACAGCCGTATAGAAGAACGTGAAGAGGATGATAAGCAATGCAAACACAATGTTATATCCAAAACTGTCATTATTCATAAATGTACGAGCGAACCAACTTGAGCCATCCGTATTGAATTGCATAATAGCAATCGGAATAAACATAATTGCTTGTGCAAAAATGATAGGCATCACGTTAGCAGCATTCACCTTTAACGGAATGTATTGACGTACACCTCCATATTGCTTATTACCAATCACACGCTTTGCATATTGAACAGGAATCTTACGCGTTCCTTGTACCAACAAAATGGCAAAAGCAAGAACGAAGAGCAGAGCGATAATCTCTCCAATGAAGAAGAACAGACCGCCATTCGAACCATCCACGCGAGTAGAGAACTCTTGTACCAAAGCCCCCGGAAGACGAGCAATAATACCTATCAAGATGATGAAGGAAATACCATTTCCAACACCACGATCCGTGATACGCTCACCTAACCACATGACAAACATAGAGCCTGCACAAAGGAGAATGGTAGAGGAGATCGTGAAGGTATTAAAACCAATAGTCAACGGTTGACCGGCTTGTGCCATCTGTACGGACAAGTTAACAAGGTAACTCGGTCCTTGGAACAGCAGAATTGCTACCGTTAAATAACGGGTTATCTGGTTCATTTTTTGACGTCCGGATTCACCCTCTTTCTGCATCTTTTGGAAATAGGGCACTGCTATGGTAAGCAGTTGCACTACGATAGAGGCAGAAATGTAGGGCATAATACCCAATGCAAAAATAGAGGCATTGGAGAATGCTCCTCCGGAAAACATGTCTAACAAGGCCATCAAACCACCTGCTGTTTGTTCATGAAGAGCACCAAGAGCTTCTGGGTCAATACCCGGCAGAACGATGAAGGATCCAAAACGATAGATGAGCACAAATAATAATGTGGTCAACAAACGGTTTCGAAGATCCTCGATTTTCCAGATATTCTTAATTGTCTCAATAAATTTACGCATAATCTTAGAGTTTTACGATGGTTCCGCCTACCGCTGTGATAGCTTCCTCTGCTTTCTTGGAGAAAGCATTGGCTTCTACGGTCAGTTTGGCAGTTAAGGTACCCGTTCCTAAAATCTTAACCAAAGCGCCCTTCTTAGTAAAGCCAGCCTCGTGAAGTTCGGTTAAACCAATCTTCTCGATTTTCTTCAGTTCAGCAATTTGTTGCAGAACATGGAGGTTGATAGCTTTGTACTCAACGCGGTTAATGTTTTTGAAACCGAACTTAGGCAGACGACGCTGCATAGGCATCTGACCACCTTCGAAACCAATCTTCTTCGAGTAACCCGAACGAGATTGTGCACCTTTGCTACCACGAGTAGAAGTTCCGCCCTTGCCCGAACCGGCACCACGACCGATGCGTTTGCAAGACTTAACTGAACCGGCAGCCGGAGTTAAATTATTTAATTCCATAATGCTTCGTTTTTTAAATTGTTAATCAATAACTTTTACCAAGTGTTTAACTTTCTCAACCATTCCGAGAATAGACGGAACAGCCTCGTGCTCAACAATGGCGTTCATCTTCTTCAGACCTAAAGCCTGCATGACGAGTTTCTGATTCTTCGTACTCTTAATAGTACTACGAACTTGTTGAATTTTAATCTTTGCCATAGTCTTTCACTTTTTATCCGTTAAACACAGTACTCAAACTTACACCGCGGTTAGCGGCAACCATACGAGCGTCACGCATTTGAGACAGAGCCTCAATGGTAGCTTTTACTAAGTTGTGAGGGTTCGAAGAACCTTTGGCTTTTGCCAACACATCCGTAACACCTACGCTCTCCAATACGGCACGCATAGCACCACCGGCCTTAACACCGGTACCGTGAGTAGCGGGTTGGAGATAAACGAGGGCACCACCGAACTTAGCTAATTGCTCGTGAGGTACAGTACCCTTGAGTACGGGAACTTGAATAAGATTTTTCTTAGCAGCTTCGGTTCCTTTGGCGATTGCAGCGGTGACTTCACCGGCTTTACCTAAACCGTAGCCTACGATGCCAGCCTCATTACCTACAACAACGATGGCTGCAAACGTGAATGTACGTCCACCTTTCGTAACTTTCGTCACGCGGTTAACGGCAACCAGGCGCTCCTTGAGCTCCAAGTCTTGGGTTGTTTTAACTCGATTCATACCAATCAATTGTTTTAGAATTTAAGACCTGCCTCGCGAGCAGCGTCTGCTAATGCTTTAACTCGACCATGATAGAGATATCCGTTACGGTCAAATACAACTGCCTCAACACCTGCTTGTTTAGCAGCTTCAGCAATTTGTTTACCTACCAATACGGCCTTTTCTGTTTTGGTCATCTTATCTTTGATAGCCAACGAACCGGCGCTTGCGAGCGTCTTTCCGCTAAGGTCATCAATCACTTGAGCGTAAATCTGGGCATTCGAACGGAACACAGTCAGACGCGGTTGCTCAGCAGTACCCGATACTTTGGTACGAATAGCGGCTTTAATCTTTAGCCTTCTTGCAATTTTCTTAATCATAACTTATTCCTTTCTTTATTTACCAGCCGACTTACCAGCCTTACGACGAACAACTTCACCTTGGAAACGAATACCTTTACCTTTGTAGGGTTCGGGTTTACGGAACGAGCGAATCTTAGCGCAAATTTGGCCAAGTAACTGCTTATCAGCGCACTCCAAGAATACGAACGGGTTTTGGTTACGCTCCTGTTTGGTTTCTACTTTAACTTCTTGAGGAAGTTGCATGTAGATGGGGTGCGTATAACCGAGTGAGAAGTTCAGGATATTTCCATTGTTCTCAACACGGTAACCAACGCCGACGAGTTCCAAAGCGGCTTTGTAGCCCTCGCTTACGCCAAATACCATATTGTGGATTAATGCACGATACAGACCGTGTTTAGCACGGCTCTCTTTTTCGTCGTTAGGACGAGTAACGTGGCATACACCATCCTCTTGACTTACCGTGATGATAGGATCAACGGCTTGAGTGAGTTTTCCTTTAGGACCTTCTACGGTCACTACGTTTTCCGGGCTAACGGTTACGGTTACGCCTGCAGGAATAGCTATAGGTAATTTACCAATTCTTGACATAATAGTTCCTCCTTACATTAATAAACATAACACAAAACCTCACCACCTAACTTCTGTCCTTCTGCTTCCTTGTTGGTCATCACACCTTTCGAAGTGGAAAGGATTGCGATTCCCAAGCCATTCAGCACGCGAGGCATCTCACGATAGCCTACGTATTGACGAAGACCGGGGGTCGAAACACGTTGTAAACTCTTGATGGCGTTAACTTTGTTAACCGGATCATACTTCAAGGCAATCTTAATACTGCCTTGAGGTCCATCTTCCACGAACTTGTAAGAGAGGATATAACCTTTCTCAAACAAGATACGGGTGATCTCTTTCTTCAGATTCGAAGCGGGTACCTCTACTACGCGGTGACCGGCTTTGATTGCATTTCTGAGACGAGTCAGATAATCTGCGATTGGATCTGTCATAA
>JAKSNF010000045.1 GCA_024400115.1 Paludibacteraceae bacterium
GTCACTAATTAAATGACGAGGCATTTGGCTACCTTAAGAATGTTATAGTTACATCCGCCATTCACCTGCGCTTAATTGAATTTCTTCACGTTAACGTTCAAAGCATTGGGCAGAAATCACATTGCGTCAAAACCGATTTGCGGACATCGCAATGCTATGTTTTTATTAAACAGTTCGATTCCCCGAGTCCGTATCAGTTCTGAGTCGACTGATATTAACAATTTTTCCAACCCGCCTGTAGCTTTCGAAATACAAACAAACAGAAGCCTGCCTGCACAGCGTCCACCAAAGACGAAGAAGGATCCACTGCCCAGTCCCCAGAGCCAATCCTTATCCCGAAGTTACGGATCTAATTTGCCGAATTCCCTTACCTACTTTCTTCTAGTTGACCAGAGGCTGCTAACCTAGGAGACCTGATGCGGTTGTTGGTACGGACCGGCGCGGAATGTAAGCTCGGTTTTTCAAGGGTCGTTGCCAGTGCACCCACAGCCCGCAATTGGGCTGCTCTGCCTGTCTTGACGCCATATCTCTAGATAATCCAATTCCATGGCCATAGACAGTTAAAAAGAAAAGATAACTCTTCTGGGGACAGGCACCGACGTCACCGAGGTAACAAGTGTTGCCACGCTCCGCGAAATTCCGGCTTGGAGAATATGAACTCCATTCCCTTTTGGGCTGCGCTGAATAATTCAGCAGTAAAAGCGTTTCCGCTCGCCCTTAGGACCGAGTCACCCATGACCAATTGCTGTCGTCATGGAACCCTTCTCCACTTCGGCCTTCAAAGTTCTCATTTGAATAATTGCTACTACCACCAAGATCTGCACTAGAGCCAGCTCCACTTTGGTTCTCACCTCAGCTTCGCCGCTAGCTCTACGTCCTCTTACTCATCAACTTATTAAATTAAAGCTGATGGTCGAGTATCGGTATCGCAATATAGCGCCATCCATTTTCAGGGCTGATTCATTCGGCAGGTAAGCGTGAGCACTTCTTGGCTGATGCCTGCATTTATGGCCACAGCCCTGCTGTCTTAATGAATCAACACCTTTCATGGTATCTCATGATTGCGATTTAGGCACCTTAACTCGACTTTAGGAGCATCCCTCATCGCCAGTTCTGCTTACCAAAAATGGCCCACTAAGAACACTGAATTTAATCGAAGAGTTCTATTAAGAAAACTCTTCGCGCACCAATTTAAAGTTTGAGAATAAGTTCCACGCATGTAGCGCAGAATACTTCTAATCATTAGCTTTACCTAGTGCAACTTCTACGTTGTTCTTGCTATCCTTAGAGAAACTTCAGAGGAAACCAGCTACTAGATAGTTCGATTGGTTTTTCGCCCCTACACTCAAGTTTGACGAACGATTTGCACGTCAGTATCGCTTCGGCCCTCCACCTGACTTTCGCCAGGCTTCAACCTACTCAAGCATAGTTCACCATCTTTCGGGTCCTAACAAACATGCTCTTGCGCATACCCCTCATTAAGAATCGGGGACGGCCGATGCTGCCAGCTTGCGCCTTGGCATCTTATTCTCACTTTCATTACGTCTATGGGTTTTATCACCCGCAGGCTCGCACGCGTGTTAGACTCCTTGGTCCGTGTTTCAAGACGGGTCGGTATGAACCGTTTTGTCGGAATCAAAGTATTCCCTCACTCATAATAGCTCTTCATTTTAACAATATTCGAGTCTTATAAGTCATTCCGATTTATGTAAACCACATCCAACTGCATACACTCTTATACTCCTTGCGGTAGCATTCAAGCTTATCAGCCAGAGCCGATCTACATATATCCAGCTCATATCGCTTCCTTCTCAACGGTTTCAAGTCTTTTAGCTTTCTTTCCAAAGTGCTTTTCATCTTTCCTTCACAGTACTTGTGCGCTATCGGATTCTCGTCTATATTTAGCCTTGGAAGAAGTTTATCTCCCGATTAGAGCTTCAGTCCCAAGAAGCTCGACTCTAAGAACCCGTCGGAGTTGACAACAGGGCATTCAAGGCACGGGGATGTCACCCTCTTTGTCGCCACTTTTCCAAGTAGCTTCCTCGATGCTCTATCGCCGCCGACTAGGTCTACAGTTTACAACACCGCTTCGTGAAAACGGTTTCCAACTGTGGGCTCTTGCCTGTTCATTCGCCATTACTAAGGCAATCTTTGTTAATTTCTTTTCCTCCGCTTAATGATATGCTTAAGTTCAGCGGGTTATCTTACGTTGCTCAGGTAATAAATATATTTCTAAAGTATTATCTTTATCTAATACTCATATCATCATTTCACTCTATAAAGAGTGACTATATAATGATATTCATATTAGGTAAAATAGATTTCTTTGATTTAAGAATAACTAATTATTCAAAAACATTAAGATGATAATTTTTTAGACACTGAACAGCGTATGCAGGAGAGGTTTCCCCTCCAGCGCAGTTTGCGTTCGAAGATCTGATGACTCGCGGTCCTGCAATTCGCATTGCTTATCGCAGTTCGCTGCGTTCTTCCTCGTTTCGAGAACCGAGATATCCACCGTTGAAAATTTACTTTATTTATTTTTTTTAAGTTTAGATAGTAAGTAATTGCTTACTTACTAGGTGTAATAATAATGCGTTAATGATCCTTCCGCAGGTTCTCCTACGGAAACCTTGTTACGCCTTTTCCTTCCTCTAAATAATTAGGCTTGCACAACTTTCTTATCTAGTGAACTAGACAAGTCCGAAGAACTCGCCTGATCATTCAATCGGTAGGAGTGACGGGCGGTGTGTACAAAGGGCAGGGACGTAATCAGCGCGAGATGATGACTCGCACTTACTAGGAATTCCTCGTTCAAGCGCCATAATTGCAAGGCGCTATCCCAAGCACGATGAACTTTGAGAAGATTATCCAAATCTTTTCAGATTAGAAAAAAACTTTCTGCATTCATCAGTGTATTACGCGTGCCGCCCAAGACATCAAAGGGCATTACGGACCTGTTATTGCCTCAAACTTCCACTGGTTTACGCCAGTTGTCCCTCTAAGAAGACTTTAGCTAGGTAGTAACTAAGTCTATTTAGTAGGTTAAGGTCTCGTTCGTTTAGGGAATTAACCTGACAGATCACTCCACCAACTAAGAACGGCCATGCGCCACTTGCTATCAAATCAAGAAAGTGCTATCAAGCTGTCAATCCTCTTAATTTTATGCCTTGGTAAGTTTTCCCGTGTTGAATCAAATTAAGCCGCAGAATCCACTCCTGGTGGTGCCCTTCCGTCAATTCCTTTAAGTTTCAGCCTTGTGACCATACTCCCCCAGAAAGCCAAAGACTTTGATTTCTCATTAGGTCCTGGCAGGGTTATTCCCTGCCAATCCCTAGTCGCTATAGTTTATGGCCAGGACTACGACGGTATCTGATCGTCTTTGATCCCCTGGCTTTCGTTCTTGATTAATGAAAACATCCTTGGCAAATGCTTTCGCTTTAGTTCGTCTTTAACAAATCTAAGAATTTCACCTCTGACTGTTAAATACGAATGCCCCCAACTGTTTCTGTTAATCATTACTTCATTCAATAACCAATAAAATGAATAAAGTCGTATTTTATTATTCCATGCTATATTATTCAAGCGAAAGCTTGCTCTAAGCACTCTATTTTGATCACAGTAAACGCTTCCGGACCATCCAATGCCTCGCGACATCGAATGACCCAAAAAGCAGGTGGGAAACCCACCGGAAATTCAACTACGAGCTTTTTAATCGCAGCAACTATGATTTACGCTATTGGAGCTGGAATTACCGCGGCTGCTGGCACCAGACTTGCCCTCCAATGGGATTCACCCAATTAGTTATGTTGAGTTCATTACACCTCCAAAACCCAAAGGGTCGGATATATTATGTCCATTAACCACCTCCCTGAATCAGGATTGGGTAATTTACGCGCCTGCTGCCTTCCGTAGAAATGGTCGCCATTTCTCATGCGCCCTCTCCGGAATCGAACCCTTATTCTCCGTTACCCGTCAAAGCTATGGTAGTCCAATACACTACCAACAGGCTGATAGGACAGAAGCTTACATGATCTAGCACCTTTCGATGCTCCGATCGTTTACTATGATTCCTCTAATGCAGTAAACTGCATTGGTTTAAACTAATAAACACAGCCATTGCTGGCCTTACGCATGTATTAGCCCTAGTTTCCCACGGTTATCCATGTAAAAAAACCATCATATAAATTATGACTGTTATAATGAGCCATTCGCAGTTTCGCTGTATATAACTATACTTAGACATGCATGGCTTAATCTCCAGGTCAAGCATAAGACACCGTCAGGATCAAACGGAACTCTACATTCAATGCTCAAAAGCATCAAATTAGGTTTTCATTTAATTCTAATATTTAATTTTCACTAAATATTTATTGACAGTAATTTTTGCAACCCGCTGGCCTTTATAGCTCGACTTTTTTAGAGTCTTCGCTATAATATGCCACGTTGTAGGCCCTTATCAAAGCACAGCTATTACTAACTGGCTCTTCGGTTCCTACTCTTTTATTATCTTGCTCAATATCGCTCGGATATCTATACAATAACTCATTAGAAAAGAATCTTTCGATTCATCTTTTGGGCTTGCAACCCAGAAGACTATTGTTCTAATGCTTTTTTATTGAGAAGACGCGGGTCTTGGATACTCGGCCGAAGCCTCGTAAGCTAGACGGCATCGAATGGCTACACTCTTGGCATAGCTCTTCTTTGCTCTCCGCGCGCCCTCCTATATATAGGGTTTTTCTATACCTGGGACCTCCTGCTCACTTTTAATCCAATTTATGGCTATTTATTCAATGTTACAGTGCCCCCAAAATTACCCAAAACCCCCTGGCACTAATTCACTTTTTTCTACTTTAGTGCCATTTTCCCTCGCACTATTAGTGCCGTCTCGCACTGATCCCCTCCAATAGTGCCCTTTTTTAAAATAGTACCACTCTGATGCTGCCCTCTTCCGGGTTTAAAATTGACCCTGCCAAAATAGTGCCTATTTTAGAAATTAGTGCCATGCTCTTATTTTTTAATGCCTTATTTTACCTATTTAGTGCCTCGCTCTAATTTATTTATTTTTTTTTTATTGGGGTTTGGGGTTTGGGGTTTGGGGTTTGGGGTTTGGGGTTTGGGGTTTGGGGTT
>JAKSNF010000046.1 GCA_024400115.1 Paludibacteraceae bacterium
TCAGCACATGGCGCATTTGGGCGGAATGAATGACCAAGGTTTGTGCTATTGTATGTTACAATTACCGCCGCTGACTCCGTCCGAGACGTCAGACCCTAATCACACCATGCCCCAACTGACTAACGAGGATAAAAAAGGCAACGGAGCTCTGCCACAATTGGTTAATTCGTCCATGTACTATATGTTGCTTACCCAATGCGCCACAGTGAAAGATGTAGAAACCAAATTGCGCACCGAATATGATTATACCCAACTGAACCATATTATGAACGGGCACTTCCTCATTGCCGATGCCACCGGCGACTTTGCCGTATTTGAGTATTGGGGAGATACACTATATGTCATGCGTTCACAAGATCGCCAAAAGATATTACCACTTACTCCTCACGTGATTCCTTATGAGTTCAATTGTATGGAGAACTACTACTGTAATCCGAAGGCTACGGCAACATATATTACCGACCCATGGCAGTTTGGCTTTAGTGCCAAGGTGCGTGTGGGACAAATGATGAGAGCCTACAAGCCGATTATGAGTGAGTTTCAAGCCCTTAAATGCTTGCAGGAGGGCACTTATACAATGGAGTATCCCGACAACAAAACCAATTATTCCGCTGTCTATAATCCTGCCAAGCGCACGGTGCTCTTTAATGTGCATAACGATATGAGCGAGGCATTTACCATTGACCTGAATAAAGACTTAGACGGAATCGACTATGGAACACCGACACCGCCCAAACCTCAGGGCAGGGATACTATACCATACTGATCGACGGCACCACCACCCTCACACTCTATAACGCAACCAATGTAGGGTATATTAAAAAGTAAAATCCATCATTATGAGAAAAATTATATTTTTATCATTGGCGTGCCTGATGACACTATGCGCGATGGCACAAGAGATAAATGCCGTCAGAGTTACCCACAACGGCACGACCGACTGGTATCCGTTTGGCAAAAATGGTCGGATAGATGTTACTATCTATGAGCAAGGCAACCCCGCCGTGACAGGAGGAAAGACCTACGACCTTTCCAAGGGCAATGTAGAAACCGCTTTCGGCACCGACCCACTTCCTCCAATCAAAAAAGCCGCTAAAAATGAACTCGAAGCTAGGAAAACGGAAGCTAATAACAGAATGAACCAAAAAGCAATGGGTTATGAACAGATCGAAGAAGTGCAACGGGCCAAAGAGCAGGGTAACGAAAAGGTAATGTTAGCCGCAGATGCAGCTAAAATCTATATTGATCATGCGACCAATGAGAGTACTATCCAAAAGGAAAAAGATAACGGCCTTAACGCAATGGAAGTGGAAACTCAAAATACTTTGGCAGACATCCAAACCGCAATCGCCAATTATAAGGCAAGAATGAAGAACAATATTGATGATATTGCCAAGGATGCCAAGGATACGATAAACGCACGTGGCGTTTACATTACGGTCGAAGACGAGGCAATAAACAAGATTGATCAAGCCGTTGCTACGGCTGAAGCAAATATCGATAATGCTACATCAGAAAATGATGTTAACAATGCTATAAATACTGCACAAGACAAAATTAATCAACAATTGGCATACGTTCAGGATTATTATGAGAAACTGCAAGACGCTAAACAAGCCGCTAATGTTGATGTTGATAAAGCAGCCGCTAATGCTGAAGCCGCAATCAACAAAGCAGCAGAGGGTTATGGGAATATAGAAACGGTAAAACACGTTGTAGTCACATACCAAACACAATTAAGTAGTGTAAAAGATAAAGCTCAACTCTCGATTAATGCAGAAACTAATTTGGATGGGGTTGGGCAGTTGAAAGAAAACACCATCAAACAAATAAAAAACGACATACAAAGCAAAGCAGAGAAAGAAATCCAAGACGCTATCCAAGAGTTTAGCGGATGGCAACAACAGGCTATTAACGAGGTTGAGCAGACAGCCGCTACTGCCAAAGAGAAAATAAACGGATTAGGCGTTGATGAGAGTGCTAAGAGTGAAGCGAAAGCCGATATTGACAACATCGCACATACGGCTACCGCCACCATCAATGCAGCCACATCCAAAGACGCTATTGACAATGCGAAAACAGAAGCCATTGCCGAAATCTATAATGTGGTACAAAACCTAAAGGATATGTGGATTTCCGTCCGCGAGAATATGACCGTTGGCAACTATGGTACGCTATGTTGGAAATACGACTTAACTGCCATCGACGGTGCCGAACTCTACACTATCGCAGGTATAGAGAACGGCCGCATCGTATTGGAGGAAGTGCTTGCCAATGAGACCCAAGCCGGTGCCGGCTATGTTATCCGTGCTACGGCAAAATCTCTCCGTGTCAAGAATGGCGACCAATATACCGATACTCCTTTAGATGCTGCCGAGTGCAACGGCTTGCAGGGTACGTTTGTAGAAATAGTGGAATACAACGCAGGCGACTCCGGAAATAAATTGGAGGGCAACTATATCGTTTATCAGAACGAGTGGCGCAAATGCGGCGTAATGGTGGGATTGCGGGCTAACAGCGCATATCTAATAATGAACTACGTTCCCGGTTCAGCACCTGCTCAGGCTCCGGGTCGCAGGTATATCTCTATGCCGCTGCCGAACAGCACGCCCACGAGTCTTGGGCAATGGAACAAGGACAAAGGACAAAAGACATACAAGGTAATTGAGAGCGGACAGTTCCGTATTGTGAAAGATAACAAAATGTATAACGCACAAGGAACTTTAATCAATTAAGAATTAAGAATTATGAGAAAAGATTATATTATGCCTCAAACTGGGGCGCAAACAATTTGTGTTAGTCAATTGATGGCCGGTTCAACCAAAAGTATGGGCTTCAATAATGACCCCCTTAATGGTAGTAATTCCGAAGGAATTAAATACGGCGGATAACCATCTATTTGTTGTTAACCTCTATTGTATAGAAAAGCGGTTGCGCGAGTGCAGCCGCTTATTCTTTTTGCTCGTCGCTTCTTCTCTCACCTGTGAGCAAAATCAGCATAAGCAAGAAGGGTCGGTGGAAAAGAATAAATCCAACGGCATTCCCCCTGTTCCAACAACCAATGTCCGCGCATGCGGGAAACGCTTTTGAAAGGCTCTTAAACCATTGCCGGCACTGCGATGACCACTTTTAACTTCTATACCTAACACTTGTTCGTTTTGTGCAATTACAAAATCCATCTCGTCATTTCTCTCTCGCCAATAAAAGACTTTATAATCTTCTTCTGATGCATGGTTAATGAGATGAGCTCCCACAGCACTTTCCACCCATCTTCCCCAAAGAGCAGGATCTGTATAAATATGCTCAAATGTAGAAGGGTGATACACAGTATGTAAAGCTGAATTACAAACTTGGAACTTCGGAATAGATTGATATTGGCGTGTTACATCAGGGGCATACATTTGTAATCCACATAACAATTCGGCTTCTCCCAACACATGAATATATCCCGCTACCGTGCTTGTATTTCCGGCATCTTGTAATTGACCGACAATCTTGTTAAGCGCTAATAATTCCCCACTATGAGTGGCTCCTATTTCAAAAACTTGCCGTAATAATGCCGGTTTCAAAATGCGTGTTGTCATCAACACGTCCTTTTCAATAGCAGGATTAACGATAGATTGTCGTAGATATTGTTTCCAGCGTTTCCCATCCTTAATCAATCCGGCGGCTCCCGGATAACCTCCATAATAAATGTATTGTTCTAACGATAGGCCAAAGGCCTCGTGCATCTCATTATAAGACCAATGAGGAACATGGATTAATTCAAATCGACCGGCCAAACTCTCATCTAAACCATTCTTGAGTAAAAGGCGACTACTCCCCAATAATACTACTTTGATATTCGTTTTGGACATAGTATCCGCATCCCACTCTCGTTTAACAATGTTGCTCCATTTGTTCAACAGTTGTATCTCATCAATAATTAGCACATGCTCTTGCTGGTGTTGAAGTTCCATTGTTTTACGAACAACGTTCCAAATGTCTGCAATCCATTCTGCATTGTTAGAATCAATACCATCGGCAGAAACGCTAGTATAAGGTACCGCCAATAAATGAACTAATTGATCGATGATTGTCGTTTTCCCAACTTGACGGGGACCGGCCAAAACTTGAATAAAATTTCGTGGTTCATCCAATCTTGCTTGTAGGATGTTTAATTCGTTTCTCGTAATCATAACGGCTAATGGATACTACAAAATTCGCAATCTATGTTTACAAAATTCGCAAAGTGTATTTACAAAATTCGCGAATCTTTACGATAAAATTCACGAAATCCGCTGCAAAGATACGATTTTTTTTTGATATGTGCAAATTTATTTGCAAAATTGCACAAAAAAACCACCCATCTTCACTTACGAAGATAGATGGCTTTTATTATACGTACCGCTATGCGTCCGAGGGTTAGGAGTAGCAATATCCAAAAACCTATCGTGCAATCTTTATAGAACCGTGGGATGGTGTCCGGTGTCTGGTGTCTGGTGTCTGGTATCATCTGCGTGTGCCACCGCTCGATATAGACCGTATCCACCCTAATGGGTATCTGCGTAATTAACGGAGAGCGAGGCGAAACAACCCTGTCTTTGCGAGGCAATGACATCTTGTGAGCCTCGTTCGACGTAGCCTCTCCAACGGAAGAGGCGTTTAATAGAGAAGCGTGGGACGTAGCCATGGCAGCCGAATCTGCGTAATAGCCCGTAGGGCGTGCGGGAGATATAACCACTCCTTGACGGTAGGTCACGCTCACGGAGTCGCGGATGGCGATGGGAGCCGTGAACTGCTGACTCTTACAGCTCGTAATCAGGGCGATAATCGCACACGTCAA
>JAKSNF010000047.1 GCA_024400115.1 Paludibacteraceae bacterium
TTTGCTTTCTTTGTCTTGTCAGTACTCGCACGATTGAATCGTATTGCGGTGGCACATGGTTATGTTTAGCACGCACTTGCCGAATTTCGCACTTGGGCAAACCGATTTCGATAGTTGCCAGTCGATTGTCCTGCTTGTCACGGCATGACAGGATAAGTGTGTTTTCCTTTTCGTAGTAACGGTTGCTATACACGCAATGGTGCATTGCTTGTCCTTCTTCAAAGAACGCCTTGACATTGGGTAACACCGTGATGTTGAATTTGCGGCTTTTCATATCCAAGGCGAGGAACGGCAGCACCCATTTGGCATATTCTTCTTCCGCTTGGGCTATGCGTTCCTTTTCTTGCTCATAGCGTTTCTTTTCCATTATCTTTCGGATAGCATTGTTTGTCTTGGCATGTGCTTCCTCCAAATTGTCCGGACAAGCATAATGGGCATTGCGAATATCTTTGCCCAATTGAATGAGTTGCCGAATATAGTCAATGTAATCGCTCACATGGCTTGGCATATAGTGATTACGCATACAGATTTTGAGTGCGGGCCACATCGCATCCATTTCTTTTTCGCTTAGCCGATATGCCATTTCGTACATACCTGCTTTCCATATTGTTTCAAAGCGGTTGTCTTTGAAAATCTTGCAGATGGTATCGACCGAAGGAAAATCCATGTCTCTCACATCTATTCCGACCAACTTTGCCTTAGGGCTCAACCGTCTTGCACGCACATTAGCATACGCGCGTATATCATAAGGTGTGTATTCCCACCTTTTATTATTGACAGGTCGCAACTCAATATCGCTACCGTATCGCCATTCGTCTCGGTACGACATAAACGCACGCAGCTTGGCACAAACGGCTCTTTTTCCGTTTTCATCTATAAACACCCGGAATACTTCTATAGGAGAGAGATACACCGGTTTACGCTTACGGAAATAAGTGCTGAGCAGATAGTACCGCAAAACTTGAAATCCTTTGGAATAGTCAATAGCCATAACATAATAGGTCTGTCTGTATGACCATTTGCGGTTATCCATCGGTTTGAGTTTCTTGCCACAGTGAGGGCATTTAACAAGCCCGTTCTTATCGGGTTTGATATTCTCTATCACTTCACCGCAATCACCACAGATTAAGGTGTGTTCTTTGTTTTGGAAAGCAACATGTTCGCAAGCGCGGTTATACACTTCAACAAAATGCTTTTCTCCTATGGTGCGAAGAGAGCCGTTTGTCGCAACGACCCTCTTTTCAAATGCTGATCTTGGTTTCATAACTCAAAATAACGTTGGTTCTTCTTGTTTTGCTTTACTTGCTGTGGGCGTTGCTTTGGGTCGCATCGCCTCCATCTGTTCACGGATCATGCGCTCGCGTGCTTCTTTCTTGCACTCGGCTATTTCTTCGTCCGACAGATGCACATCGCTGTTGAGTACTATCTGACATTGTGGGCGTTCCCCCACCTCGATATTATCCTCATCCCAATAGTGCATCGCCCATGAGTATATTTCCTCATCGTGAAAACCCATCTTTCCTGTTTTCTGCACTTGGTTGATGATATAGGTGCAGCAGTCGGCCGTGTTCTTGTTTTGCGTCCGTTGTACTTCTTTACAATGTTCCAAGAAGGCAGGGTCCTTTTGTCCCTGCTCTCTTAAGAATTGTCGGATTGCTTCTTCAAACCGTTCCGTTTGTTTTTGTTGATTAAGTTGCGACATAGTGGTAAGTGTTTTAGTAGTTTGACATTAAAATTCTTGCTCGTTATTGCTATACGCGTCGATGCAATCATCTATAAAGAATGTATCGTCCAGAAATTGATATTTGCGCTTCAAGTATAGGCGCACATCTTCATCCGGACACAAGCGTATCAAATGCGAGTAATCGTCTCGGATTTCCAACTCTGCCACCTTTTTAATACGCTTACTCCGTTCGCGCCAGTCCAGATGGTCAGGGATATCCCAACCGCCAAAGCCATTAAGGAAGCCACCACCGAAAGCGTTTCTTCGTTCATAGGTATGTGGTTGTACTTCCGTAAGTGTTTTAATAATATGCTCACAAAGTGCAAGGCAGTTCTTTAACTCGTCAAAGCGTGTCATTTCACTATCCTGATGAGGGTTGTAATAACCGCATGACATATTGATGGCGCACACCTTCAGCCCTTTCTCTTTCAGTGTAACAACATCTGTTTGCAGTCCGTTTGTTACCTTATAGCCGAATTTGGCTGCTTCACAGCGTTCAAAGAAATCTTTGTCGCATAGCTCGACACCGCTTGCTTCGGTTATAAAATCACCGCCGTTTTTTCGGTCGCATTGTAGCACGAAACGTACATTGTCAAAGAAAGTCATATCCGCCTGATGCGAACCTACGCAACCAACCTCTTCGCCTACGAAGAAGGCGCATTTAAGCACCTTCTCCGTCTTGAGCAGATTGAGGGCTACCCAGATGCCGTTTTTATCATCGGCTCCGATACCCGTCTGTTTCATTGCTTTACAATCTATGCCAAGAAGCACATTGTTGTGAACAATGATTTCTTTGTCTTTATTCTTCCTGTGCACTTCGTCCATGTGCGCCACTACACACGGATAAGTTTTGTCCTCACCTTTGGTTACATAGATATTACCTATTTTGTCTTTGACAATGGTAAGTTCCGTTATGTTTTCCTTGCAATAATCCATAATGAATTTTTGCATTGCTTTCTCATGCCCGCTATGGCTGGAGATTTTGTATAGTTTCTGTAAGAGTTCCATATTATCCGAAAAGTTTATCAGTGTTTAACATTGCTTGAAAGTGTCTGTTGGGTTTGCCGTTGTGCATCATCTCGCGCAACACATAGTTGTCTTTGTATTTCACAAATCCTTTTGTGTTCTTATAGAACGATCCGAACTCGTTCGTTACAAAGTAGGTTATTTGACAGGTGCTGCATAAACCTTTTGTGCTATGTACCTTTCCGCAAACCGGACAGATATTGCCGGAGCGATACGCATAACCGGTTGTCTCACGGCAGTCAGCGACATGGGCGCAACCACCTATCTCGTGGTTAGATATATAGAGGTTACCCTGATAATAACATATCATATAGAAGGTGTCCATATACGGAACACCGGCTTTGTGCCATTTAAGTTGTGGCACTTTGATATGGATATTGAGATTGAGTTGCGCCCCTTTGTAGAAAGTGATATTATCTTTTTCCATGGCAAGGTCTCTCAAAGCGACAAACTCCCGTGTGCAGGTATAGGAGTTTTCTCTCTTTCGCAAATCGACATTCTTCTCTGCCCATCGCATCATCATTGTATAGATAAAATCGTAGCAGCAATAGACGCGCTCAATCAATGTGAACGGAGTGTCGTATTCTTCACTCTCTACATTGCGCCAGATAACACATCTGCCGTAAATGAGACCATCTTCGCCTTTGGCAATAAGCATCTTGGCTCCTGCAAAGTTGTGGTAGAAATCGGCTGCGTTCTTGGCAGTGCCTTCATAGCGCATACAACTGTGATGCAGTGTGGCGCTCAACTCGGAGTATTGGCGCATATTGGAATAGTTCTCCATGTTATATGCTTTCTCCATGTCTTGCTCACTGCTGATAAGTTCCAAGTGGATCTTGCTTGCGCAACCAAGTGCGCTTGCGAAATAGGTTATATCGTCACTGCAATAATCGCGTAGTCCGAACTGATCGATAAAACTACCGACAGATAACTCGCAACGATTGTGCTTCAGCCATTGAGCGTCCTTCCGTCCCAAGTCCGGGAAATTCGGGTTCTCAATGTCCTTGTTACAGCATGTTATCTTAATACTATACACACCTACACCATCTTCGCTGGAAGTGTGTCTTTTGCGTACTGATGTAAAGTAGTTGGCATTGGCGTTTGTTTCTTTGCCATTACCGGCTGCTTTCAGTACATCTTTTGCTACTACGCTGCCATTGGCGGCAGCTAATTTAAGACGCTTTTTCAAGTCTTCGTGAATTACTAAAGTTTTCATTGTTTTCTTTCTTTTTAGAGGTTAGTAAATTGATTTTTCTTTTGTCCTCATTGTTTATAAATGGCGAACGCCCCAACCTTTCGGTCAGAGCGTTCATTATTGAGGGTGTCTTTTAGTCTGTTGTCCGATAGAAATAGTTCAAGTCAGCACCTTTCAGGTTTTTGACGGCATATTGGTCTGCCTGTTCGTAGAGTTTGAGATAAAGCTCATACTTGTCGTTGTCTTTTTGGTAGAATGACCACATTTTGTGATTGAGCACCATAACCATTTCGGTCAGATAAACAACGTTTGTTTTCCAACCTGCAAAGGCACGATTGTACGTGT
>JAKSNF010000048.1 GCA_024400115.1 Paludibacteraceae bacterium
ATGGTGAATATTCCATATACGACCGTTTCTTCGGAATTTGGTTAGCTCAATAAACAACTACCATTTTCCCTAAAGTGCGGTTTTTTGCCTAAAAATAGAAAATAAATTTGCTCATGCCAAATTTTTGTTGTATATTTGCAGCCGAATTCTTGGAAAAGTGCGATGTTTGTTTGCTTTTTGCCTTGGAAAAATGTAATATCAACCATAAAAACGTCTTGGAAAAATGCTAAATCGTAAGATAGATGCCGTTATTGAAAGGCATTACCCTTAAAATTGAGTGAGAAGCGCAACCTGTTCAAGTTTTTCCAAAATGATGTTGGTTTGTTATGCTCACAATATGCGGATGGTGTGCAATTGAAATTAGTACAGGGGCAAACAAACATTAACTATGGTGCGATTTACGAAAATGTTGTAGCACAAGAGTTACATGCTCATGGTTGGGACTTGTATTATTTTACCAATAAGAAACAAGGGGAGTTGGACTTTCTTCTGGAACGAGATGACAAGATTGTGCCGGTAGAAGTTAAATCAGGCAAGGATTATGAACGCCATAATGCCCTTACAAATGTAATGAATAACACGGAATATGGCATTGAGAACGCTATTGTTTTATGCAATGACAATCTAAGAGTGGTTGGGAAAGTTATGTATGCACCAGTCTATATGCTGATGTTTATTCAAAAGCAGTCGAAGCCGACATCTCTTATCTATTCTCCCGATTTGACGAAACTGGTATAACCATTCATCCTTTCATCCATTCACCCTAAAGGAACCTGCGCACATGGTATTGCCAAGTGCGCTTTTTGTAAAAAGCGGCTTCGGCAAGCCTCCTATATCTTAGTCCGTCTGTCCCGTTGTGAACAAGTTCCCACGGCTCCAGTCGTACTAATCTATACGATTTTTATTAAAATCTGCCGTTTTTTGTTAAAAAACACTTTTTTTTCTTGTCATGTATTGCATATATCAAAAAAAAGTCGTACTTTTGCAGTCGAAATTGTGTTTAATCAATAATAATTGTTCATATAAAACTAAAAATCATGCGGAAACTATTAGCATTATCAACTGCCCTAACACTCTGCCTCGGACTATGGGCAAACCAAATTACTTACGAGGCAACGGCAGCATTGTCTATCAATGACAATACATTTAATATTAAGCCTTCATCTCACGCTTGGTCTCCAGACACTCAGAAAGGTACAATCACCTTCGACAGTGATGTTACAACAATTACTGAAAATGCTTTTAAAGGATCCGGGCTAATCTCTATGACCCTACCCGGTACCATTACAACGATTATGGGGGATGTTTTCTCTGGCTGCAGCAATCTGACCTCCATTACTTTTGAAGGAGTAGCTACTTCATTTGCCCCTGATGCATTTAACGGTGCCGGCACTGCTCAAGCCCCTGTAACCCTCATTTTGCCGGAAGAATGGAATTATGAAGCTGCACCAACTGATAACCAAACGGCTTGGTATGGCGGGTTTTTCAATTCCAATCTGTATTCAAAGCAAGAGTCAACGGAGAAGCAAGCTGCTCTGGATGCCATCACCGAGGTGATGGGTGATTATTCAGAAAGTACCTACATGCAGTCGTTAGTGGCAGAGTATGTGACAAACATCAATAATGCCCCTAATAGAAAGACGATAAACGAAAACAAGCAAGCCGCTATTGCCATACTGCAACCTATAGTGGCTATCTATCCGACTGCCTTTAATGAAGGTGACGCTGCCGGTTATGCTCGCGGTCTTGAGGAAGGCAAAGCTGCCGGTAATGCCGAAGTCCTCGGCGCTATGGCTGAACCTTGCACCAACTGCACAGCGGTGGAGGTAACCGATGGTACCACCACCGTCACCCTCTATAACGCAACCAATGTAGGGTATATTAAAAAGTAATAAAAAGTAAAGAAATATGAAAAAACTCTTTTTGCCACTGATGGCTATGGCTGCCATCGCATTAACGGGATGTAAGGAAACCCAAAACGAACCGCAACCTAAGGATAATATTATTCAAGTTACCCATCAATTGGGTGAACCTGTAACGAACCCCATCAACAAGGACTACTGCAAAGTTGCGAATGCCGAGCAAACGCTATCGTCCTTGCGCCGTGTCTCCGACCGGTTCTATTACATGGACTTCGCTTCCGACCTGACCTTACAGAAGTTAACGGAAGCCAAATTGCGTACGAATAAAGCGGTTTGTGATATGATGAACCAACTGTGGTTCAACCCTGCCGGATATGAAGATCCGTTTGACGAGGAACATCCTGTAGAAACTCCTGCTTGCTCCGGTTTTATTTGCTTCAACGAAGCAGGCGAACTGCTTTTTGGACGTAACTTCGACGGTGCCGGTGGTCCTATGTGTATGGTTTTTAACAAAGTAAACGGAACATACGACTATATCCAACTCACCGCACCTAATTATAATTCCGTATTGTATAACGGTCCTGCCAACAAACTTGAGAATGGTGACGGTATCCTCTCCGATGGCAAGACCTCTCTTCACCGCCTGCTGCGTCAACCGGTAGCTACGATGGACGGCATGAACGAGCATGGTCTATGCTTTGGTGCTTTCCAATTGCCCGTATTTAGGGATGACAACGACACTGACAAAACTCATGGTCCTAAACGCGTGATGCAAGACAGCGGGAAAAATGTTATCAACTCCAGCATTATGCACAACCTCATCTTGAGTGAATGTAAGACAGTGAAAGAGGTGGAGAAGTTCTTGCTAAAGTATGATTTTGCTTCTACACACCCGTCTATCAATGTGCATTGGATGGTAGCCGATGCCACCGGTGACTATGCTGTGTTTGAGTATTGGGAGGACTCTCTCCACGTGCTTCGTGCAGAAGATAGAAATGATATTATCCATTTGACTTCGCAAGTTGTGCCGTATGAATATAATAGCATTGAGAATTACTACTGCAATCCGGAAGCCACCTTCAATTACTTGACCGATAAGTGGCAGAACATTTATAGCAGCAAGGTGCGTGTGAATCACTTGATGATGTCTTATAAGCCTGTAATGAACGAGATGGAGGCTCTCCAATGCTTGCAGCAAGGCTCGTTCGGTGTGGAGATGCTGGGTGATGTGACCAACTGGTCATGTATCTATAATCCCAAACAACGCACTATTCTCTTCTGCATGCGTAACGATATGTCCACCATCTATAAAGTAGATTTAAAGAAGGAATTAAATGAAATAGGCGACTATGGAACACCGACCCCGCCCAAACCTCAGGGCAGGGATACTATACCATATTGATTGAACTAAAAAACATGAAGAAACTTTTTCTGGCACTGATGGCTGTAGCCGTCACCGCGTTAACTGGTTGCAAGGAGAATGAACCGGAAGCCAATACCACGGAAGGGACAAAGATTACGGCACTGCGTTCCTATACGGAGAAATCTCCCAATCCCATCAAAGATGTAACCAACCTCAAGTTAGATAATTCCGAGGAGACACTAAAATCCCTTCGTCATGTATCTAAGAACCGCCTATTCTATATGGACTATTTGGCAGATTTCCCGATGGACAAACTGTGGAAAACAGGTACTGACCGATATACATATGACCCGGAACTGAAAGGCGAACTAAAGTATCTCAATGACTATTTGGATATATTGTACAATGAACATCCCGAACCCAGACCAATGGATGATCCTCTAACCGCTTGTTCCTCGTTCATCTGCCATAACGAGAAGAACGAACTTCTTTTCTGCCATAATATGGATGGTGCCGGCGGAAGTATCATTGCAGTTTACCAAAAACCTATGGCTGGAAAATATGGCTTTGTAGCTTTGTCCAACACTATTTATAACTGCATTCGATTTGCTCCGGAATACGTGGAGATTGGTCGCTTAATGGACGGCAAATCAGACCTCTCTATCCTTCTTACTCAGCACATGGCGCATTTGGGCGGAATGAATGACCAAGGTTTGTGCTATTGTATG
>JAKSNF010000049.1 GCA_024400115.1 Paludibacteraceae bacterium
TGCAAATTTCGTTTTTTTCTTGCATATATCAAAAAAAAGTATTACCTTTGCAGCGAAATTCTTGGAAAAGTGCGATATTTGTTTGCTTTTTGCCTTGGAAAAATGTAATATCAACAATAAAAACGTCTTGGAAAAATGCTAAATCGTAAGATAGATGCCGTTATTGAAAGGCATTATACTACAGAAAAGAAACCGTTGTTCTTGACTGGAGCTCGTCAGGTTGGCAAGAGTTATGCTATAGAGAAATATGCCCGTGCACATTTTCCTATATATGTAGAGTGCAATTTCTATAAAGAACCTCAACTGGTCGACATTGTGCTGAATGCCACTAATGAAAAAGACTTGTTGAGTAAACTTTCTCTTTACAAAATGGTGTCTTTTGTAGAAGGGCAGACCTTTATTTTCTTTGACGAAATACAAAAATGCGCCGATATCTTAACGTGGATTAAATTCTTAGAGCAAGACGGACGTTATTGTTATGGTATAAGCGGTAGTTTATTAGGTATCGAACTCACGGGGGTTAGAAGTTGGCCGGTGGGGTACATGAAGGAGGTACAGATGTATCCAATGGACTTTGAGGAATTTGTTCTTGCAATAGGCTTACCTAAGCAATGGATAGATACACTTCGTCAAGCTTACGAGCAAAAAACACCATTAGACGAAGTTGTCCATCGCAAGATGATGGAATTATTTCATCTTTATCTTGTGGTAGGGGGGATGCCGGAAGCTGTGCAAAAATATGTAGATACACACGATTTCGTACAAGTATTAGAAATCCAAAAAGCAATCTTGGCACTTTACAAGCACGATATTCGGCTTTATAACTCAGGAAGAGAGTTGAAGATAAACGAGATTTTTGATCTTATTCCATCCGAACTGAATACACAAAATAAACGATTCGTTTTCAAAAATCTTCATGACAAAGCCCGTTTTGATAGTTGTCAAAATGATTTTTTGTGGTTAGCACAAGCGGATATGGCGTTACCGACTTTTAATGTGGAGAAGCCTACTTATCCCTTAAAATTGAGTGAGAAGCGCAACCTGTTCAAGTTTTTCCAAAATGATGTTGGTTTGTTATGCTCACAATATGCGGATGGTGTGCAATTGAAATTAGTACAGGGGCAAACAAACATTAACTATGGTGCGATTTACGAAAATGTTGTAGCACAAGAGTTACATGCTCATGGTTGGGACTTGTATTATTTTACCAATAAGAAACAAGGGGAGTTGGACTTTCTTCTGGAACGAGATGACAAGATTGTGCCGGTAGAAGTTAAATCAGGCAAGGATTATGAACGCCATAATGCCCTTACAAATGTAATGAATAACACGGAATATGGCATTGAGAACGCTATTGTTTTATGCAATGACAATCTAAGAGAGGTTGGGAAAGTTATGTATGCACCAATCTATATGCTGATGTTTATTCAAAAGCAGTCGAAGCCGACGTCTCTTATCTATTCTCCCGATTTGACGAAACTGGTATAGCCATTCATCCTTTCACCCTAAAGGAACCCGCGCATTTGGCATTGCCAAGTGCGCTTTTTTGTGCAAAATTGCAAATAAATTTGCATATATCAAAAAAAAGTTGTACCTTTGCAGCCGAATTCGTGACAAGTGTAGTTGCGAGAACATAAAAATTAGGCATAATTTGCCCTCCTCATAGTCATGGGGGGGGTAATTTATTGATATGCAGTAAGTTACAAAACAACAATAATTATTAACTAAAAAATTAAAGCTTATGAGAAATGAAATTTATCGTGCCCTTGTGGCTAAGAAAAAGATTTTTTCTTTATTTGCAGCCCTGACGCTGAGCGCAGGACTGTGGGCAGAGACAATTAACTACCTCTACCCTGTGTACAAGACCGATGGTGACCCAACCAGCGGCATTAAAGAGTGGAAAACAGGAAGTGTTGATGCTTCCGAAATCACGGACGAAGACGATATAGTTCCTTTGGGCTTGCCAGACATAACCACTTGGTATGTGGTAAAAGGTACGGACGTACAACTTTCCGAAGGTGCATATTGCGCCGGTGCAGTTAACCTTATTCTTGCTGACGGTGCTAAACTCACCGCTACGGGATCGTCTATTTACTTTCCGGCTCCCGGTATCCGAGTAGCCGACGGATACGGTTCGCTGACTATCTATGCCCAATCTACGGGCGAAGCTATGGGTCAACTGATTGCAAACGGTCAAGATGGGGCTGCCGGTATTGGTGGCATATATAATGGTGACGGCTATGACATCACTATCAATGGCGGTACGATTATAGCAAACGGTGGAACCAATGCTGCCGGTATCGGTGGCGGATGGAATCATGACGGCTATAACATCACCATCAATGGCGGTACGGTTATTGCAACCGGTGGTGAGGGTGGTGCTGATGGTATCGGTAGCGGAGCGGGACATTCCGATTCTCATGACATCTTCGTGGCTACTCATTGTTTGGTAAAAGCCGACGACAACAATCCTCCTACAACGGTGATTACCAATACCGGCGCTGACCTCGCAAGCAAATTGGCAGATAAACGCTATGCTATCTTGAAGACCCTGTACGATACAGTAAGCGTAACGGTTAAGGATACTCTCTGTTACCAACAACTCTTCATCTCTCGCTTACAATCGGTAACGCCGATGCAGGATACGACCTTCAATGACACCATCGTAAAAACGGTTTATAAAGATAGCGTCATCCGCGATAGTATCTATATCTATGAACTCAAAGTGTTGCCCGATGTAGTAATCAAGGATGTTGAAAGCGACAAGGTTTGCTACAATACCGAATATACATGGGCTCTGCCGGAGGGTAACCGCACGATTGACGGTTATACGGTAGCCGGTGTGAAGACAATCTACGACACCGTACGCAATAGTCTTGACTGCGACAGCATCATCTACACGCTGAACCTGACCGTTCTGCCCGATGTAGTAATCAAGGATGCCGAAAGCGATAAGGTTTGCTACAATACCGAATATACATGGGCTCTGCCGGAGGGTAACCGCACGATTGACGGTTACACGGTAGCCGGTGTGAAGACAATCTACGACACCGTACGCAATAGTCTTGACTGCGATAGTATCATCTACACGCTGAACCTGACCGTTTGGCCCGACGTAGTAATCAAGGATGTTGAAAGCGACAAGGTTTGCTACAACACCGACTATACATGGGTATTGCCGGAAGGTAACCGCACGATTGCAGGTTACACGGAAGCCGGTTTGAAGACTATCTTCGACACCGTTCGTAATAGTCTTGACTGCGACAGTATTATCTACACGTTGAACCTGACCGTATTGCCCGATGTAGATGTTAAAGACGCTGTCAGTGATAAGGTATGCTACAATACGGAATATACATGGGTATTGCCGGAAGGTAACCGCACGATTGACGGTTACACGGTAGCCGGTGTGAAGACAATCTACGACACCGTACGCAATAGTCTTGACTGCGACAGTATCATCTACACGCTGAACCTGACCGTTCTGCCCGATGTAGTAATCAAGGATGCCGAAAGTGACAAGGTTTGCTACAATACCGAATATACATGGGTATTGCCGGAAGGTAACCGCACGATTGACGGTTACACGGTAGCCGGTGTGAAGACAATCTACGACA
>JAKSNF010000005.1 GCA_024400115.1 Paludibacteraceae bacterium
CGTTCATGGGGTTGGTAACCGGAGCTCCCATCGAGTGGATAAGAGCGTACTCTTTGTTAGATCCGTTTTCTGGTTCGTTCTTGGATTCCTTACATCCTGTTAACGCGATGGCGGCGATAGCCATCAGTGCCAAAAATAGTTTTTTCTTAGCCACAAGGGCACGATTAACTTCGTTTTTCATTATAGTTCTTTCTTTAAATCAATGGTGAACGCATGGGTCATATCATTACGTACATTGAACAACATTGTACGCTGCACAGGATTATATACACACGAGTAGTTGGTTACTTCATCTGGAAATTCAATGCCATAACAGCCATATTGTAAGCACTTGAGGGCTTGGAACTCATCCATAACGGGTAAATAATTAGACATCATGGCGTGAGCACGGCGTTTGGTACTGAAGGAATATTGCCAAGCATCCTTCTCATACGTCGAGGCGGCCTCTATGTTGTAATAATAATTCTCCATACTGTTGTACTCATAAGGCACGACCGACTTGGTGTAGAATCCGATTAGTCTCCGTTCTTCTGCGCGGAGCACATAGAGCGAGTCATTCCAATACTCAAATATAGCATTGTCACCGGAGGCATCAGCAATCATCCAGTGTACATTCAAGTTGAAGTTAAGCGCTGTATAGTCATACTCGTTTTTTAGTTTCTCCTCCACTTCTTTCACCGTAGCGCACTTAGCTAAAATGGTATATACGAAAGCCATTGTGGAAGGCAACTGTTTCAAAGATTTATCTTTCTTCTTATCCTGATTAACAGGGAATGGATTATTCGTACCATCCGGAGCATCGGGATTCTGGAAAGCCGGCAATTGGAACGTAGTATAAACCAAACCTTTCTCGTTCATACCGTCTAATGTGCAGACCGTGTTAGTCAGCAAAAAATCCAGATTGCTTGTTCCGTCCAAGAACACGCCGTCTTCGCCATATTTCTTTCCAAACATCGTACCGTTATAGTGCGTGTTGGAAAAAGCCACAAACTTATACTCGCCCGGTTGGGGATTTTTATGGAACAGTACTACGATATTACCGACCTTACTATCCATATTACGACCTACTAACAATTCGCCCTTGGTGTTTTTGCATACAAAACCGGAGCAAGCAAGTGGAGAATCGAATAACACAATCGGGTAAGGTGTTTTGAATAACTGATTTTGGAATTCTTTAAGAACTTCGATTCCGGCTGTACCATCCCCATATTCGTAGCGTTCGTCACCGGATTTGATTATTGATGCCACAGGGTTTTCAATCAGATAGTCCATGTAATACAAATGGTTTCCATACGCACACCTTAAAGACTTCAATGTCTCTTCGGCTTTGGCAGACTTACAGTTTTCTACATTGAGCGGGTTAGGTGATGTCTGCGTATGGGAACGCAGGGCTGTAATCTCCGTTCCTTCAATGATTGTAGGTCCTACCGGAGTTTCGTCCTTACACCCCGTTAACGCGATGGCGGCTACAGCCATCAGTGCCAAAAATAGTTTTTTCTTAGCCACAAGGGCACGATTAACTTCGTTTTTCATTTGTTTATATTTTAGAATGATTATAGTTTAATACCTAATACGTTATAACGGGTATTATCCTTAATAACAAATAGTTGTCCGTTAACCATCACTTTCTTAGCCTTAGTAGCATCTTTATTTGCCTTGGCATTGATAAGTGCGGTACCGGACTGTTTTTTGGTAACGATGGTTAATATAGCATCTTCGGTGAGGGTTACAGGAGCAGTAAAAGCTTCGCAATTTTCACCAATGGTATCGTTATTGAGTTTTGCTACTTCAATATAATAGCCTTTATCTGCCGTTACAGCGAAGATTATCTCTTTGCCTTTAGCTACATGGTAGTCACCGGATGCGATGGTGTCATCATTCATCGTAGCAACTGCATTCTCATAAGCAGCAACGGTCAGTTTAATAACCTCTTCTGCCTCATAGCAACCTAAATCAATAGCTTTACCTTGGATACGAACATTACCGGCGAGGTCTGTCGGAAGAGTGTTAGCAGCATCGGAACCAAAGTCAATCAGCTTGCTTCCGTCAACGAGGGTGAAATCACCATTCTCAGGATCAGCAAAACCAGGGTTCTCTTTGGTCAAAATCAAACTGGTCGTTCCCGTTGCATCATCATCACCTTTTTGACCAATGATAGCATTGTAACTACGTTGACCTTGGGCCTTGTCATATTTAGTGAGATAGTAAACACCTTGAGGAGCAATGGTATCACCAGTGATGTTTCCCCAAACGATATTGTTAACAAAGAAACTGCCGTTAGCAGACTTATTGTTATTTACTTTCACACCGGAAAGAGAAGCTGTTGCACCGACTTTGTCTTGTTTATTACCGACAATCGTACAGTTGATGATATTAGCCAAGTTACCATCCATGCAAAGACCGCCCACTTGACCTGTTGCCTCATTGCCGACAATTAAGCAGTTGATAACCGTCGATATATTACCACCAGACAAAAGAACACCACCGGTATCACCATTGGCTTTGTTGTTGCGAACAATGCAGTTAACCAAATGGCTACCATTGTGCAGTCGAATACCACCGCCGGCATTGTTGGTCGTTTGGTTGTTCTCGATCACGCATTTGTAAACAACCACACCTTTACCGTTCACGCGTACACCACCACCGGTGGTAGCCGTGTTGTTCTTGATTATGCAGTTGTAAGCCAGCGTATCAGGATCAGCAGTACTGCTATTGCTGCTTACGCCACCACCCATAGCATTGCCGGAAGGTACATCAACCACGTTGTTTTGAATTAAACAGTCTTGGACACGACCTTTCACGTTCAAGAACACACCGGCAGCACCTTGGTCTGCCAAAGCTGTCGTCAACTTACCATTTTGGATGGTGAAGTTAGACCAAACCGTCAGCGTTGTAAATGCAGCAGGTTGGTTCAGTACACGACCATCTGCATTTGCATCCAGAATAGTCGCATAGTCTTTTTTAGAAGTGAAGGTCTCATCCCATCCGCCGATGACTTGAACGCCTTCTTTCATAGTGAAATTACCGGTGAACGTACCTTCTTGAACCAAGACGGTGTCACCTGCCATTGCCTCAGCGATGGTCGATTTGAGAACTTCTGCTCCATCAGAGGCGTTTACTTTGTGAACAGTAGCACTTAAGCTACACGCTACCAACATGGTAGCCACACACACGAAAATCTTTTTCATAATGTTTGTATTTTAGTTTTTTTTGTTGAAACAATATCTCACACCGATAGTCGGGATAAATCCGAATAGTCCCCTCAATGTAGGTGCAACTTTGGATTCATTGACACCCAAGTTCAACGTCGGTCGGAGGTCAACGGATAACTGAAGCGGGAAATTGAAGGTATAAGCCAAACCTATCTGACCGGTTATACCAAACATGAAGGGTGTTCTTGGAAAGTCGGCGACGGAAATACCATGACCTGAATAAAAAGGCCAGTCGGTACCTATAAATAGACCGGGACCGGCATAAAACTCCCAATTACCTTGCTCTGTCCACTTTGGTTGCTTAATGACAAACATATATCTGGCAGAGATATTGTGCCCCATCGCATAATTATAGCCAAGGTCTGTCTCAATGAAGTTTTTACCTACCGTATGCAGATAGGATAACTGTGCTCCAAAACCCAAGCGTCCACCAATGGCTTTAGGTTGAGCTGTTGCAGCAACAGAAAGCATTGCCGCAACCATAAAAATAACTATCTTTTTCATCATTTCGTATTATTCTTTGCAGTCTGTTTTGTGTAATGCCATTTGTAACTGATAGCACCCTTGTTGCAACCATTGATACAGTTCATACAATCCACGCAACGACTATGGTCTATCTTGTGGTTAGCACTATCAATACAGAAAGCTTTGCATTGTTTTTCGCAAAGACCGCAATTGACACATTTGTCTTTATCAATAACCAGACAAAAGAGGGAGAAACGGCTGAATAGACTGAGGGCAGTTCCGATAGGGCAGATATTGTTGCACCATGTACGTCCTCCTCTCCAAGCGAGTACAATAATTACCACAAAAATCACTGCGGATGCGATAAGTATCCAGTTTATCCAAGCCTGAATAGGACCAAACAGGTTACCTAACACAATACTGAAAATACTGTACGGGGCTATCAGGCAAGCAATCTCGTAAAAACCTAATGCCATACCAACCGCAAAGACGACCAGCATGCCATAACGGAGCCAATAATTCTCCTTCTTGTAATGATAATTTTTAGTTGCCTTCTTGCTTTTTCCGCCTAACCACGAAACGATGTCTTGAAAAACACCGAGGGGGCAAAGGATGGAACAATACACTCTACCGAAAAGAATAGTCAGTACCACCACAGCGACTACCGCAATAAAATTCTTAGCAAGAGCAGACTGCGGCAACTGAAGACCCGGCACCCAACCGAACCAAGAGTGCAATGCATCTACCGGAGTGAACAAGAGCAGCGTAATCATGATAAAAAAGATAGCTGCTAATACAATTCTAAATTTACGCAACATAACTTAAAAATATTTAGTTATTTGTGATGATATGAATTACCACTTATAAGGCATATATCTGTTTATCGCCACGATCGCCTGATTTCAGTCCGCCGGATGTAAGTAAGATATTAGCGGGATTTATGGCTTCCACATAGATGTGGGGAATGATGTACTTTTTCATAATTCTTGTCCTCCTATTGAATATTTTTTACCGTCTAAAATAATGACCACTTTGTCCGCATTGAATACCTTTTGGCAATTCGGGGTAGCGGAAGGTTGATTCAAGCGAGTGGCATCGTCGGTTATACTTATCTCTTGCAACTTGGCAGGCATACCGCGATAGCGCGGAGCCCTGGCAGACATACTCGGGGTTAACCAGAAATAGGCACGGAAGCCCTTCATCATAGCATCAGGGTCATTGCCATCGGTTGGCCAGCAGAGTTCATTATTGTTGTATAAGAAGAAATTATAGTGTTCATTCTCACCGTTGGTAACATCCTCTATATGGGTCATACCGAAGAAGCCCTGATAAGTCAGCGCGTCATCACCCGTTGTGAATGCATCGGTGGCATTTTCGACCCAATTCCATTTTGGGATATCAGGGAATACCAACAAAGGAACGGAATCGGTATCATCTGTCCAACGAATGAGATAAGGGACACCTCTTTCCATTTTGGGACATTCACCCATTGAGGCTATATTCACATGTAAACAGCCGTCCACTACCGTGCCCGATGTTACCGTAAACACTTCGGCGTCCTTAAGAGGAGATTGGATGAAGTCAAACTCAAACGGCAAACAAATCGTATTGAAATAGCCGTTGTGCAAGAGATAACGACGAACGAAGAGATGATAATGATCATCAAATGTCTTAAAGTCATTAAATTTACTTGCAAACAGTTCCTGACTATCATTCTCGTCAAACACCATCACATCCCGCACCAAACGGACGCTGTAATAGTTTTGTTTGCTACCATGATTCTTGTCGTGTATGGCTTCATTGTCAAACCGCAAGCAGTAACCATTGCCGCTATCATATTGATCGCGTGCCCAATAAACGCCATGATCATCTTCGTTTACCACATGATGCCCATTATCATCATACGCATATCCACGGCACGGCAGGAAGATGGCACCTGCGTCTTCCATCTTTTCCCATTGCTCGGCGGTATAGACGTTATTTTCATAGTGAGCACCTTTGGTAACAGGTTGAAACGCCGGAACACCTTCCGGTTGTACCCAGTTATCGGGCAGGAGAATCAGTCCCTTTTCACCCATGACTGTACCTAAGGCATCTTTCTGCTCCTTATCTGCATCTCGGGTAACTATCAGATAGGTCCACTCGTCAGAAGAGAGAACATGATCTTCACCACCGGCATATTTTCCACCATCTTGCCATTGGAAGCGCTCCGTATCAACACCTGTATTTTTACAATTGGTTGTGGCAAACACAACTGCTTTACCCGGTTCAATGGAGAACACGCCTTTGTAAGAGAATTCTACATCATCCTTAGCGGACACCTGCTGCGCCACCAGCGTCAGCGAGGTAATAAAGAAAAATAGTTTTTTGAACATAATTGTTTAATTGTTTGACACCCCCCGTCCCCCTCGGTAAGGGGGTGTCGGTTAATAAATTAGTTTATTGTTATACTTAGTTATATAAGTTGCTTATTATCAACGAATTACCCCCCCCGATTTGTTCGGAGGAGGGGCAATCGTGTGTCCTTATTTATTATGTCTGCGCCTATGCGTGCGCAAAGAGTGTGTCATATATTTTCCAAATTGCGGGTGCAAAGATACATCTATTTTTTCAATTATCAAAATATTTTCACTATTTTTCATAAAAAAACTTAATTTTGCAAGTAAAACGAAAGAATTTACGCAAATTTTCATCCCAAAACTTGCATATTTCAAAAAAATGTTGTACCTTTGCACTCGAAAGTTTTGACGTAAGTTTTTACATAGAGTTGCGTGGTAAATGAGATGCCGGATGAACAAATCGACCATCCCTTTGACCAAAGTACAACCAACCCAAAAGTACGATTTCCGAGAAACTTTCGTTAAGACTTATGTAAAGCGTTACGTAAGCCCTTAGTTGAAAAAGTGAGTTAAGGTTTTGATTTGCTGATAAATGTCAAAAATAAAAATAGAGGTCATCTTTGACTATGTTTTTGACCCAAAAATTAGACCAAAATCTGCTCGATTTTCAACCAAAATTAGACCAATAAACAACCGTATTTATTCAAAAACTTGTTTTCGTGATGAGGCAAGGATGAAGGATTAAAATGGTTCGAATTTTGATATAAATATCTGAAATTTAGCGTCTTACAAACTGCAAACACCGCTTGTTAACTAACTGTATATCAGCGATTTGCATATATTCGAGGGTTCGAGTCCCTCGGGGGACACAAAAGAGAAGGTTAAACTTCTCTTTTTTGTATATCATGGCACAAACACGCGAAAAACAAATGCAGACGGTCACCCTCTGGGGTGGAATAGTCAATCTCCTGCTCTCCGTTCTTAAACTCTTAGCCGGTATCTTCGGCATGAGTGCGGCAATGGTGGCCGACGCTATTCACTCGCTCTCCGATTTGGTGAGCGATGTCGTGGTTCTTATTATGGTTCGCATTGCCGGACAAGGACCCGACAAAAGTCACGATAGCGGACACGGTAAGTTCGAGACATTGGCCAGTCTTATCGTTGCAGGACTGCTCTTAGCGGTCGGTATCCGCCTTATGATTGAAGGCGTAGAGAAGATTCGCTTTATCGCTGCCGGCGGAGATGTGGCACAGCCGGAATGGATAGCCCTTCTGGCTGCAGTGGTATCCATCTTAGCCAAAGAAGGATTATACCAATGGACTCATCGTGTAGGCAAAAAACTAAAGAGTCAGGTCATGGAAGCCAATGCTTGGCACCATCGCAGTGATGCCCTCTCGTCCGTTGGTTCGCTCATCGGTATTGGCGGTGCGATGTGGCTCGGAGGTAAATGGGTGATGCTCGACCCTATCGTTTGCTGTATCATCAGTGTGCTCATTATCGTTATGGCCGTGAAGATGCTGATTCCTGCCGCCAAAGAACTGACCGAAGCCTCGCTTAGCGACGAGGAGGAAGATGTTATTTTAGGTATTGTCAAGTCCGTTTCGGAGGTGGAGGATGTACACGAACTCAAGACCCGTCGGTCGGGCCCCTATGTGATCATTAGTTTGCACTTAGTGGTGGATGAAAAGATGACGGTGCTGCAAGCCCATGATATAACGGTAGAAATAGAGAACCGCCTTCGTGAGGCATTAGGGCAAGATACACAAATAACCATTCATGTCGAACCCGACAAAGAGGCAGAGTAGGGGAGTTTAGAGAATGGCAAGCGCCTCGCCTACGACATAATTACTGCCTCCGATGAAGATGATATCATCGGGGGTGGTGTTTTTTATGGCGGCAGCGATGGCTTCTGAGACTGAGGGGTAGGGGAGTAGAGGAGTAGAGGAGTAGGGGGGGAGGGGAGTAGGGCATATGGTAGCAAACATTTTTGCGAGGTCTTCTGCCGGAATAGCGCGATGGGTCTTGGCTTGGGTGAAATAATAGGTGGCGTTGGTGGGTAACATGCGGAGCATGACGTCCACGTCTTTGTCGTTGACAAAGCCGAGGATTAAGTGGAGAGTGGAGAGTGTAGAGTGTAGAGTTGCCGTCTGGTTGCGACCTTCGGTCGATAGTGTAGAGTTTAGGGACTGTAGTTGTTCGCAGACGTAGCGGAAGCCGTGGCTGTTGTGACCGGTGTCGAGAATGAAGTGACGGTTATGAGCGTAGATCGTTTCCCATCGTCCACGCAGACCCGTGCTCGTACACACGTGCGCGAATCCTTCTTTTATAGCGCGTGTAGGCACACCTAACTGACGTAGTGCCACATAAGCCGTCTGTTTGTTATGCTCTTGGTAGATGCCCTGTAGTTCACATTCGGTTATATCGCGTTCCCGACAATGACGAAGGTAACCGCATTGGTCGGCAAACCAGAGGCGGCAGTCGGTTGTTTCGAGACCGTGTCCCCAAATACCGCACTCTTTGGCTTTGTCTATGAAGACAGGTGCCGTCTCGGGATGTGTCTCGCCAATGACGCAAGGAACGTTCGGTTTGATGATACCGGCTTTCTCGAAGGCAATCTTAGCAAGAGTGTCGCCTAAGAACTCCTCGTGGTCAAGACCGATATTGGTAATCACGCTCAAACGGGGGGTGATGATATTAGTGGCATCCAGTCTGCCGCCTAACCCAACCTCAATGACCGCTATATCGACTTGCTGTTTAGCGAAATAATCGAAGGCAAGAGCCATGGTTGTTTCAAAGAAAGAGGGGTGTATCTCGTCCAAGAAAGCCTTATGTTCCGTCACAAATGCCGCAACTGATTCCTGCGGAATCATTGTGTCATTTGGGGAGTAGGGGGGTAGGGGAGTAGAGGAGTAGGGGCGAAGTATTCGGATGCGTTCGCGGAAATCGACGAGGTGGGGGGAAGTGTATAGTCCCACTTTATAACCGGCGGCTTGGAGCGAAGCGGCGATGAGGTGAGAGGTAGAACCCTTGCCGTTGGTACCGGCTATGTGTACGCAAGGAAAAGACTGATAGGGGTGTCCCAATCGATCCATGAGGCGCAGGGTGTTCTCCAAATCCGGCTTATAAGCCTGACTGCCGACGAGGTGAAACGCCGGCATCGAGGCATAAAGATATGTGATAGCTTCGCTGTAAGTCATATTGGTGAGAGGTGAGAGGTGAGAGGTGAGAGGTGAGAGGACGGCGCAAGCGCCTACAGGGTAGAGGGGTGTTTATGGTCTTTTACGTGGTGACATGGCACTATTTTGGTGAGCACCGCTATTCCCGATTGTGAAACAGAGGCTCGTTCCTATCAGTAAATCTACCTCTTTAGTTTTGGGTTGAAAATATACGTTTCTCATTTTACTCGTTGTCCAAAAAGATTTAACATATAGCCATTGCACTCGATTATCAATTGACCATCCCTTATGATTTTGTGCGCCCGAAGGGCTATTGTGGATTGTGGATTATCGGTGGTTACAGAAGGAGACGTTATCACCATACGCGGAGCGAAAGTGAGCAAGGGAGCTTGCCCTCCTTGTGGAGGATTGACCTTAAAGAACGCACGCAAACTATACATTTCACTATTATCTCCGTCTGCAGGCCAAACTAACTCATCGTTTGGATAAAGAAAGAGATAGTTCTTATTACCCGATTCTAAGTGAGTGCGGTCAAGCAAACCACAGAACTGTACCAAATCGCTTTCAACACCTGCAACGCACTCTTCGTTGGTTGATACTTGGATGACGCGGTCGTAGAAATGCATATTATTCACCGCTTGCGTAGGGGTAATAAGATAGGGTACGCCTGCTTTGATCGAGGTTTTCTCCACGAGATTAACAGCAAATGTTTGCGCTTCAACATCGATTGAACCGGTTTCGTTTGTGTTGAGTTGCAGTAGTTGATAGCCCTTGCCAAAGATGGCTTCCATTTCTTCCGTTGCTATATCAAACGGCAGGGTCAGCGTGTTACTCATGCCGGGTGTTAGGGTGCGCTCTACGTGTACATTGATGGGCAGCCCCGTGCCTTGTTGGGGCTTATATTTCGTTAACTCTGTGGAGTTGTTATTTCTATCGGAAACATTCACCCACGCTTGCGTATCATACACTAAGCGGACACTCATTTTTAGTTTACGATTAGCATTTCCCTCTAACTCAAATTCCGGATTTGTTGCAGTCATTTTATAGGCTTCGGCCGATTTGTCATAATCCCCGCTCGAAGTCGATGCCCAATAATAACCGGCAGTGTTTGCTTCGGATATATCTGTTGCTTCTATACTTATCTGTCCCGCTGCGGGCAAGAAGAGGAAATGTTCCTTGTCTTCTGCCATTACTTTTAGTCCCGGCTGTCCTTCAAGGGTTGTCCATTCATGACCATGGTGCTCCAATAGGTATGTCCACTCGTCTCTTGTCAGCGTTCGCCATAGACCGGGGGTATTGCCGCCGTTGCTAATGGCATTATACACGCCCCAATCGAAATTGGTATAAAGAGAGGTGCCGCCAATCGAGGCGAAGTGGATTCCTTTCCCTACGCTAATCGTATCGGGGTCACCATATCCGGAGGTGCCCCAACCGAAATACGATCCCTTGTCATATTGGTGTTCCGCGAACGACCATGTGTTGCCTTCGTGAAGGAGGTTGCCTTGTGAGAAATAGACTTGTTTGGTGGCTGAGATAGAGAATAGTCCTTCTATTGCTCCCGTTGGCGTATTAGCCAGAGCCACCACCGATAGGGGGAGAAGTAATAGGATTAAACCCTTATTGAATTTCCGCTCCATATGCATTAAATGTTTTGCCGTTGTGGTTGATATATAAGATACCATTTTTGATGAATTTAGTATTATGACTTTCGATTCCTGATTTTTGACCATCAACTGAATCTAAAGCGGAGTCGTCTCCCATCTGTATGATGTACGGTTCAGCTATCGTGCCAATCATAGCGTCCTCGACGTAGGTGAGGGTGTTTGGTGATTGGTGGATGGTGGATGGTGAATTATCAGTTGCGACCTTAATGGTTAACAGTTCGGTCTTATCACCCGGGATAGTGAGGAACCATAAACCTTCTTCCGCAAAGGCAGAAGCACGACACTCGTCACCGGCAAAGATTCCCACTTCGGCATTCGTCACCACTTGGTCGCCGTCTAAAACGACCGCTGTTACCGTCATGTTACCCGGATACTTACCCGGATCAACGGGAGTGAATTGAGAGTTGAATCGCTTCGCTGAATGATTGCCAGTTGGGCTAATGGATGAATTGATGATTGGAGCAGCATTGCGAGCAATAGACGGGTAATAAAGGGTCATGTCCTCCGTTCCCGTGTTGCAATAGAGATAAGCATTACCCGGGCTGAGGAACTGTAGCGGTCCTACCCATTGGAAACCATCCCACGTAGCAAAGTCCGTTTGCGCTTTGATGACATCACCCTTGGTTGGATTGATACCAGCCAAAGCGGTATTGATATCCAAACTCATCTGCGGCAAATAACCAATCCAACTCCAACTGTTATTCCCCTTCAATGGGATACCATAGTAAACAGGATTGATGATATTACCTGTAACCGTCTTGGTGTAAGGTTTGCTCACATTCAGTTTATATCCCTTGAAGCAGTCAATCACTTTGAGCGAACCCTGTAACGAATCGCGGATGGCGGAGAGTTGCGCAAACTCTGTAAAGGACTTGATGATAGTAATATCACCTATCATATCCTTTAATACCGAATTGATATTGACTTCGTCGGGTAGTACGTTGAAGCTAATCCAGTTCCAACCTTTTTGTAATTGGAGTGTCTGCTCCGATATATGACCGGCTTTGAGATGAATCGGATCCTCCATACTACCAATCAACTTGCCGCCCATGAAATTGAGGGTGTTTGGTGTTTGGTGATTGGTGGATGGTAGTGTTATTTGGATGTTCGAGTATATCAATCCCGTACTGGCATCCCAATACTTAAACGTGACGGGCTTGGAAAGACTGAGACCGTAATTGATACTATCTTTTTCCGCTTGAGTCAGGTTAGCATAGATATTCATCATAATATAATGTCGTCCGTATGAGCTATACAAGCGTGGCGAACCTAATCCAGCTAACTCGTTCCCGATAAACGCAGCCACAAGATCTTCGCTATCGTCCGCAACAGCGTTGTTAATCATCGCTGTCGCAATGATATTCATTGAGTATTCGTAGTCGGCAGGGCGAATCGTCCAGTTAGGTTTCTCGCCGTTGACACGAATGGTTAGTTGCAGCGGATCCCTCACGGTCTCATTGCCTACCAAATAAATGGTTTGTTCATAATTACCTATCGCCAGCGAGGCTTGAATAGTGGCGGTCAGTTCTTTCTTTTGAAGCGGTTGTAAAATACCACTGGTCTCACTGAAGACGAGCCAAGCAGGCGCATTCAAGATATACCAGTTCTCAACCTTACCACTGTTGTTAGCAATGGAGATAGTGACGGTGGTATCCTTTAGAGCGGTCTTTGTCACTTTCATCATTTCTTCACCCCACAGCAGTTGGTTGCGATTGACATACGTTGTCCAATGGATCGGGGTGGAATAGTTCCCGTGTTCATCAACTAGATCCGTTACCTCAAACTCAAGCGTGCAGCCCTCGATACGTGCAGCGGGTTCGGTGATGTTTATCACGAGGCGTTGTGCAGACGGTGTGTAGGTGTGCTTAACTTCCTCAACGGGACGTTGCTTGGTTAGAGCGGGCGAAGTAGTGGAGGTGGGTAGAGGAGTAGAGGAGTAGAGGAGTAAAGAGTGTTGGCTTACACGGTCTTCAAGGGAGAGGAGTTTGATGGGTTGCAATGCTTCATCCACCGTATCTTTTTCCATCGGGTAGTAAGCCACTAAACCTGCCTCGTCGCCCTTGAGTTCGTTGCGGCGATTGAGAGTGATGTTTTGGGGCATTATATACGCATTCCACAGGCGCACCTCGTCCAATCCTACTTCGGTCTCGGACTCTTCGGATGAGAAGATGATAGAGCTTGAAGCAAAGGCAGGCATCTCTTCTATACCAGTGACATCCAGTATCTGCCCGTCAATCATAAAGATAGGTAGGGTGTTGTGTCGATAGTTGATTGCCAAATGGTGCCAAGCGCCATTGACTACACGTCCGGGAGCCGTGACGACTTTTGTCTCGTTATTAATCGTGAGGAGCATACAGTTAACGCTAAATCCGATACTGAGGGACGAGTCGCTTAGGGTCATGAGTGTTCCATCTTGTGTCATACGGAACCAGCACTCGAACACAAAGTCCTCTTTGGCAGGGATAGAACACTCGCTAAGATCCATCTTCACGGTCTGTGAGGCAGGAATAGCGAGAGCTATATTGTTGTTGTTATAGTACCACGAGTTTATGGGCAGTTTTAGGTTCCTGCCACGAACAATATCGCGTGCCTCAAACCCTTCGCCCTCGTCCATAGGCCAATAGGAGAGTAATCCATCGGTATAGGAGTCTTTGCGTTTCTTACGCTCGCTAAGCGATGTGCTCCAATCTCTATCAATCGTCCAGATAGCCAAGTCATGCATCTTACATTGGTTAAAACCACCAACGAGCAGATTAGACCGTATATCATATTTGGGTACGCGGATGTGGTCAAAGAGGCAGACTTCATAACTATCGTATGCGCAATGGGCGGTCAGTGTACTCCAACCATCGTTGTCTAAGTCTGCTTCATATTGGATGGAGATAAAGCACCAAGTGTTTTGAGGGATGGTGTCTTGTGAGCGTTGCTGATAATTGCCGAGTTCAACCCCAAGTCGTCCTTTCGTGACAGCCAAAATAAATCCTAACCCTGTTTCGCTTGCGTGCGCTAAGATTATTCCGTCGTTCTGATAATTATACCAGAACTCGAAGGTGAGGTTTGTGTTATTGAAGTTATACTCTGCTTCGCTTCTTGCGCAAGCTTCATCTATCTGAAGCGCTACAGCATGGCCGTCCACATCGTGTGCATTGAGGACACCTTTGACGGAGATGTTCTTATCGCGAATGCGTCCCATCTGAACGGGTTTATTGAAATCGACATAGATTTGGTTATCCGATGTGTAGATGCCATTAATCGGGCTTGGCAGTCCGAGTGCCACAGGGCGCAACATGTCTTTAACAACCGACACAATGTCGCTTTCGTTTGGTATCTCCTCATTTCCGAAGGTACAAGCCGTTACGGCACGGAACTCGTACTCGCCATCAGGGAATTGGGTATCCGTCATCTCCAAGGTGTAGTAGATAGCCGGTCCGTCAATAAGGGTCTTTTGTCCACCTACGGTATCGGCTGGATTAGCGCAGAACTCACGAATCAGATGCCAATCGTTCTCTGATGTTTGTCGATACTGCAAGCGGATAGACTTGAAGTTACGGAAGTTACGGTCATAGTTATCTATGGTAACTGCGAGTTTATTCCCCGTTGTGGTATTGATGGTGGTGTTATCGATGCGAATATGCACATCCGAACAGGTAGGAACGAAATGAGCCGATAACCAAACCGTATCGGCATTTTGGAAGGATGAGCAGTCCGAAGATAAGATAACCGCCAAACTGTCATAATCGAGTACACCCAGATCGGTTTGCGTGACAACTAAGGTCTTGACGATGGGTTGAGAGGGATAGAACTTAATCAGTCGTCCTGCGTCGGTTAAGAGTGAGCCATCAACGGAGATCTGTGCTCCTAATGGGTTATGGTCTCCGGCAGCATAGAGCTTGAGCCATGTGAAGTAGTTCTTATCCACATCAGCTGTATTGGCTAAGGTAAGCGTGTATATCGCTTTCCCGCCGATAGGCACATCAGTAATAGTTGTTTGCTCTGCTCGTATCTGCGGCTCTTCCATGCTCACGGTAGCGGTATGTAGTTCATGTTCTCCGGGTTCGAAGTACTTGGTGCGTTCCTCGCCTTCATAGGGGCAATAGGTCTGTCCACCACGGGTAGAGAAGATAGGACCAAAACCATCGGCTGCGGCATAGACATCAACTGACATATATTCGTAGTCATTGATGTTTAATGTGTATTCAACGGTTGAGACTTTAGTCTTCGTGGTGTTTTCCTCGTAATTATGGTTATAACCGGCATAAATCTCATTCTCGAACGATACGCCAACGGTGTTGAAGTGAACTCCTGTGTTTTTCTTAATGGATATTCTACATCCATCTTGTTCATGGAAGGAGTCTCCGCTTCCGGTAGTGCGCGAACGAGACGAGCTAACAACGGCGCCTCCACCCAAGGATAGGTTCTCAATCAGCCACCCTCCGGTGTAATAGTCCAATGCGTTATAGAGAGCAGTATCAATATTGTTTTTCTTGACTTCTTCTTCCAGTTCTTTTCGTTCGTCAGGGTCTAAGGACGGATTGGCGAGTTTATCGTGATAATAGCGCACATGAGTGGCTTTTTTACAACTCTCTTCCCACGCTGTCCAATCAACCTTAGAACTGGAGTGATGGACAAACATTTTGCTTCGTTCATTATTGGCAAGGATGTTCTTCCAACGGTTGACTTGGTTATTGAAATGGCATACCTCATCGGAATATCCCTGCACGCTATCGGGGGTTGTGGAGGGCAATATCATGATATAACTGGGTCCTCCCAACGAATCCATAGGAGTAGCTTTTGCTCCCCAGATAGTCTTATCGCTATTATCTGTTCCGTAACCATAATCGCCCTCTTTGAGGCAGGTGATATAGATAGGTTCTGTGGTGAAGTTAGGATAGTTCGTCGAATAGGAGGCAGGATCTACATATTGGAGTAGGGCATTGCGCTCCTTAATGTAATTAGGAATAACCCAATTCTCTATATCCATTGTGGTATAATTGAATGAGGTTGTAAAAACAGAACCGGTAGCGATGACATCCTTAACGACAATCTTATACTTACGCGGGTTGTCCTGGATACGTTCCAAATCTACCTTGCGGGCATTTCCGAATGTCCTATTCGTTCCCGAACCAATAAACACATCGCCGGGTGTTCCTACGAAGGGATATTCGGACTTAGTAGAGATGGTTTGTGTGGTGGTGCTTTCAATATTACTGGTGTTGGTCCATAAGGAAGAACCGGTATAGATTTGACCGCTACCGATATTGTTTTCGTTTGTTATTGCCGAGAACTGCATAATGCCAACGCCTGCACCGATGTATTCGGCAAAGCCCAAGCAAAACAGTTCCGTGTTATCCGTACCTCGGTTCTGCTCATGCGAAGTGGTAATGGTGGTGGACACGCTCTCGCCCGATGACCATGAGGCATAAGACTTGCCTCCGGGTGGGTCACGCAGAACAAAGAGTAGTTGGTCGGGGCCATCGGTAACGAAATTAGTACCCGAGGTGCGGGCACCGAAGATGAGTCCCTTAAACTTGCCGTTCTCACTCCACGAATAGACACGCGAATGGTCGGGCGTTTCGTAGTTGATATTGACATTGTAAGTATAGGGTTCTACTATATTCGGTTCAGCAACCATAAAGGAGTATGCCGCTTGTCCTACAGAGTCAAGTAGGACTTGGTTCTGCGCCAAAGAGATAATCTGACCTGCCACCACTAACGAACTGTCTCCCTTTTCGTCCACTGAATAACCATCTTCACCGGCTACCTCTTTGTCTCCTAACTCGTTCTCAATAGTGACAATGGCGTTCCTCAAGGGTTGATAATATGCGATGGGTTCGTTGCCATCGTAATTGACATAGGTCTCAAACGCGTTGATCGTCCATGCGTAGGTTTTGTTTTGTATAAAACACGGCACATCTAAGGTATAGACCGGCTCTTGTGCTTCAATAGTGTATAATGGGATAGTATCCACTTGACCCGAAGGCAGCGTTATATAATAAGTCTGTTCGCCAAAGGCTCCGTGTCGGTTGTTGGTTTGGGTGAGGGTTAATTGCGGTTGCGCCAAATAGATGGCATCTAACTTTTGTAAGTAAGTGACCGTCTTATAGTTCACCGAATCGGAGTATAAGGTATCCGTCTTCGTTTCGCGTATGTTGCACGAACCCAAGTTAAGATTCTCCATCTGCCCTAAATCAAACTGAATAGCGGGGTTCTTGGTGATTTGAATATCCGATATTTCGAAATCGATAGGCGGTAATGCCACGGCGAACTCGCCCGTGTTAGCGTCCGTCACAATAGTAACCGAGTGGGCGTCTCCACCGTTTTTCTTCTTGGTGGTGGCTTGACTATGACACAGGAGTGAATCAGGACATTCAAAGAGGCGACTGTCCGTCTCACTGAGATTGAGGTTATAAATGTCTTCGGGCGGTGTGATGGTGATACGTGCCTGACCTATGTTAGCAACGCCTACGCCACAGCCGTGGGCTTTCTTCGCCTCATCTTCGCCACCGGCAACGCGTCCTACGACTAAGACCGTTGTGTTATCATAGAAAGCCAAGTTATTACGCGGAGCGTCAAAGAGTTGCTTAAGCCCAACACCATTGGGGTCTGCCGGATAAGAGCCGTTATTAACGAACGTATGACCCTCTTTCTTGATGGTTATTTGGTGCTGCCCGATAGGCACTTGGATAGCATAATTACCTTCCTCGTCGGACTCAATGATATTGCCATCGCGTGTGCATAGTTGCCCATCCACACTGAACTGGCAGCCCTTAACCGGATAGTCGGTGTTCACATACGTGACCTTACCGGTAACGGTGAAGGAAGACTGATCGGTGAAATCAATAGAGTTATGCGTAGCGGCATCCTGATTGAAGAAGAGAGGACGAGACGAGGGTGAGAACTCATGTACCCCTAAGATAGGAGTAACATTATATAACGAACCACCCACGGTATAAGGTACATTATTGATAAGATAATTACCATTCTTATCGGTATAAGCCTTGAGTGCTAATTGCTCGGGCGAGGGTACATGGTCTTGGTCAGGTACGATACCGTGCATCTGTAAATGGTGCTCATTAAAAGTAGTTCCTCTGCGCGATATGTCAAAGAGTTCACCCTCTACCTCATCGTCGCACCGATAATAGCCCGTCAGTCCTTGTTCCGAGCCATTGAGGTAGGTGTTCATGGTGCGCTGTATCTGCGCCTGCGAGCGGCAAATATTCCAAACGCGAATCTCGTCTATGAACCCATCGAACCCGTCACCCCCAAAGGTAAAGCCGTCAGCAAAAGGTCTGGTTGTGATAGCTGATTGGGAAACGACTTGTCCATCTTCATACACGGTCAGGGAGTCCTTATCATAGGTATAAGCTATATGTTTGAAGGGACCCTGTTCGGCTTGGAAGAACTCAATCGTTCCACACTCATTAACCATCTGTTCCCACAAGGGTTTAGGAATAGTGAGAGAAGCGTTATTAAGAGTACTAAAACGCAAAGAGCGGCTTCTGCGGGCATTCTCGCCCACAACGCTCACGGCTACATTAGGCACGCCTTGGTTGCCGCTATAGGTTATTTGTCCACTGACGACACCATACGGTTGCGCAAAACCAACAGAGGACGTACGTGCTGCCTCTTTCACTTGGTCTTCACAGGCAGAGTAACCTATAATGCGATACTCGTAATACGCGCCCGGAACACACGTGACATCCTCAAAAGCATAATCAAGCACTCCGTTCTTGAAATCAATAGTGCCTAAGATAACCGGTTCATCTTTCGTGTTGAGCTCCTTTCGGGAGACTTGGAAATACTTGAAGTTATATTGTTCGGCATCAATCTTCCAGCGCAACTGGACACGGTCATTATAAAAGCCCTTGCTGACACTATAAGAAGCAATAACACCCCTCATATCATTAGGAATAACCAAGGTCACTTTCTTTTCCTCTCCCAGCACTTTCGTTCCCTCTACGATCTTGACCGTAAAGGTGATGGGTTCACAAGTGGCTAAGGCATCATCGATAACGAGGCTATCGCTGATGATGGCATCAGTCATCTCTAAGGTGCGGGTCATCGAAGCAAAATGTATTTGCAGTTGCATCTTCGATGTACAAACACCGCTTTTGAATTTCCATTTTAAGACAGGTTGATAATGGTCGTTGATGCTATAATCTAAAGCCGATAAACAGACATAGTTGGTATTCACGGTAGCCTGTCGCACGGCATCAAAAATAGCATCATTAGGAGAAGCGTTGTCACGATAGGCGCGGAAATGATACGTAATCGAATCATTGTCACGCTCGTCGAAAGGAATATAGATCTTATACGGGTCAGATTTGGTAGCCACATAATCCACCAGCTCTTTTTTCAAGTTCTGCGTGAAATCGGCATCGGTAGCGTACTCGACCCTAATAGGGCTGTTATCGTACATCGAACCGGTACAAGGCGTCGTCTTCCAACTCACAGCGATGGTGCCGTCATTATTATCTTTGGCATCGAAATGCTCCACTTGTGCAAAAGGAGGAGCGGTAAAAGTCACTTTCTGTGACGCGAGTGTGCGCGTCCTCGTCGGGCAATTCCTATAATAAGTTTGAGGCATCTCATACATCTTGTCACTATAGCACTCATACGTCAGTGGGGTAGCGTACATCTCCGATGCCTTGGGTTTATTCGTTTGTTGCAAAGGATAAGTGTAGTCCGTAGCCGATGTGGCAGTATTAGAACTCGTTGCACAGAAAACCTCTTTTCCGTTATACAAAGAACGCAAGCGGAAGGTGCACCCGTTGGGAATAGAGCGCGTATATGCGACTGCCGTCTTATTGTCGTGTGTCGTCCATTCGACATTATTGACGGAGGGTTGATTGGGCAGCGGCAAGAACTGACGGTCACTATAGTCCACCGTAGAAGCCTTGGTATAAGTGTTCCAATGATTATCGTCCCAATTGGTTCTAATTCTCACTTGCAGATTGCTTCCTGCCCGCTCAATGAACTGACGCGTCTGTTCCGAATACTCAGTCACCATATAGCAGAACCATGAACCATCGGCGTGGTCGTACCAACGCCCTTGGGTATAATAAGTCTTGTTTTGTCCAAAATTTTCGATACCCGTTGGCCAATAGTCATTATCTCCGCCCGAGATCTTGATACGAGTAATCTTAATCATATCGTTGTCGTTATCACCATTACGCAAGTATAACTCAAACCAGTCCATGTTGTGGTCATCGCTATTGCTTGTTCGCTCGTCCCACGACATGAAACTCCAGGCGATAGTGCCGGGGAAGTCAACGAGGCTTGTTCCGGAGTGCGTAGAACCCCCTGCGCCTTCGTTATGGCTGCCGTTCTCAAACTGCCATGCTTTATCTACCTTGAAATGGGATACCCATTTGGCATATTTCTCACTGGGTGTCCAACTGGCAAACATCGTTGATGTAGCTAACAAAAATACGATTGAAGAGACAATTTTTTTCATAATTTATTATTGTGGATGGTGAGTTAATCGGCCTTAACGGTTAGCACGCCCTCTTGCTCTTGCAGTTTGAGCCAATGGAAGAATGCCTTATCCACACTGACGGCATAGGACTGCGAGGTGAAGGTGATGACGTTCTTATGCAGTTCGTCGTAAATCACCATCTTGAGGCGTATATGTCCTTTATGCGCTTTGATTTGCTCGGTCAGTTCCTCCACAAACTCGGGTTGCACTTGTTCGACAGGGATATTGATGGTCAGTTCGGAGACAAGGTTCTGTTGCACATCCTTGAGTAGGTCAATCTTCTGCACGCTGAACTCAAACTCCGCCTCGTTGAGTGGTTTGGGTTTGAACCATTGTCGGTTGGCTCCTCGTTGCTGTATATTGCCCGTCACCATCACGTAGAGGTTGGGTTTGAGCATAGGAGCGCAGGACTTATACGTATCTCCAAAGAGGGTCAGTTTATAACTGCCGGAGTAGTCCTCAATGATATAGCGTCCGTAGAGATTGCCCTTCTGCGAGACCGCCTCTTCGGCATTGGTCACGATACCGCCAAAGCGCAGCCCTTGGATACCATCTGTTTGAGAGTTGAGAGTTGAGAGTTTAGAGTTTAGAGAAGTGTCCTCTGATGTAGCGGCAGCCTTACGTCCTTCGGGCGTGTAGAGCGACTCGTATTGGGCGAGGTCGGCGGTGGTGACGTTGCATAGTTTGGTCACTTCAAACTCATAGTCGTCCAGCGGGTGGGCGGAGAGGAAGATACCAATGAGTGATTTCTCCATGTTCAGACGCTCGATGGCGTTCATGCGAGGCACTTGGGGCAGTTCGGGTTTGGATATATCGACGCCGAATCCGCCGTCTAAGTCGCCAAAGAGCGAATTGGCTTGCTGTTGCTTATCCTGCTGGTACATATTGCCATAGCGCATGAGGGTCTCCATGACCAATTCGCCCTTAGGGGTAGTGCCCACTAACTGTTCGCGATAGAGGTCGAAACTGTCGAAGGCTCCTGCTAATGCCATAGACTCCATCGTCTTGCGGTTGCAGGACTGGAGGTTGATACGCTCTACGAAATCGTATATGTCTTTGAACTTACCGTTCTTATTGCGCTCGTCTAAGATAGCTTGAACGGCAGCCTCGCCTACACCCTTGATACCACCTAAGCCAAAGCGGATAGCGCCCTCTTTATTGACGGTGAAATTGAGTTCGGACTCGTTCACGTCGGGTTCGAGAACGGGAATATGCATGGCTTTGCACTCGTCCATGAGTTTGGTAACCTCGGTGATGTCGTCCTTGGCATCGGTCAGGTTAGCCGCCATGAACTCAGCAGGGTAGTGGGCTTTGAGGTAAGCCGTTTGGTAAGCCACCCACGCGTAGCAGGCGGCGTGCGACTTATTGAAGGCATAGGAGGCAAAGGCTTCCCAGTCTTTCCAAATCTTCTCTAACACTTTCTCGTCATGCCCGTTGGCTTTACCGCCCTCAAGGAACTTAGACTTCATCTTCTGGAGCACGTCCATCTTTTTCTTACCCATAGCTTTACGGAGCATATCACTCTCGCCTCGGGTGAAGTTTGCCAGTTTGCGCGAGAGGAGCATGACCTGCTCTTGATAAACGGTGACGCCGTAGGTGTCCTTGAGGATACTCTCCATCTGAGGTATATCGTAGGTGATGGGTTCTTCGCCATGTTTACGGCGAATGAAGGACGGGATATACTCCATCGGTCCCGGACGATAGAGGGCGTTCATGGCGATGAGGTCGCCGATGACCGTGGGTTTGAGTTCCTTGAGGTATTTCTGCATGCCGCCGGACTCAAACTGGAAGACCGCTACCGTGCGTCCTTCTTGGAAGAGTTTGTAGGTCAGTTCGTCCTCCTTGGATATATGGTCAATGTCAACGTCTATACCGTGGGTGTGCTTGATGTTCTTGAGGCACTCGCGAATGATTGTCAGCGTCTTGAGTCCGAGGAAGTCCATCTTAATCAGTCCGACCGACTCAATCACGTGTCCGTCATATTCGGTCACGAGGATACGGCGTTTCTCTTTGGGGTCTTCTACGGACGAAAGGGGTGCGAACTTCGTTAGGTCGTCCGCTCCGATGATGATACCGCAGGCGTGGATACCCACTTGACGAACGGTGCCCTCTAATTGCTGGGCATACTCGAGCATGGAACGTATCTCAGGGTCACCGCCGTTGAGCAGTTGCTTGAGGTCGTCCACGTACTTATAGCAGTTCTTGAGGTTGATCTTGGGTGTCTTGCCTTTCTCGTCCTTGAGGGTATCGGGGAACTTATCGGGTATGTAGGCTTTTATCTCGTTGACGCGAGGGAGCGGAACACGTTGTACACGCCCTACGTCTTGGATGGCGGACTTAGCAGCCATCTGACCATAGGTGATGATGTGCGCCACGTGAGTTTGACCGTACTTATTGGAAACCCAGTCTATCACTTTGCCTCGTCCGGCATCGTCAAAGTCGGTGTCTATATCGGGTAACGATATACGGTCGGGATTGAGGAAACGCTCAAACAGAAGGTCATACTCGAGGGGGTCGAGGTCGGTTATGTGTAAGCAGTAAGCCACTACCGAACCAGCAGCCGAGCCACGCCCGGGACCTACGCTCACGTCCAGTTCCTCTCGAGCCGCACGAATAAAGTCCATCACGATAAGGAAGTAACCCGGGAAACCCATCGTCTTCATCGTGTGCAACTCAAAGGCGATACGCTCCTTCAGTACCTCGTCGTTATTGACGCGGTCTTCGCCATAGCGCTTGATAGCTCCCTCATGCACGAGGTGCTGGAGGTAATCGGCTTCTAACTTAATACGGTAGAGGCGATCTACACCGCCGAGGTGTTCTACTTTCTTGCGGGCGGCGGCTTCGTCCATGATCACTTCGCCTTTCTCGTTATGGGTGAACTCGTCAAAGAGTTCTTGCTCGGTGAACCGCTTGCGGTAGTCGTCTTCGGTGGCAAACGACTCGGGAATAGGGAACTTAGGCATGATTGGGTCGGAGTCTATGTCATAGACCTCGACCTTATCGACTATCTCTTGTGTGTTCTCTAACGCCTCGGGTATATCGCTGAAGATTGCCGCCATCTCCTCGGGTGTCTTGAGCCACTCTTGCTTGGTGTAGTGCATTCGATCTACATCGTCCACATAGTGGTTCGTGCTCAGACAGATAAGGCGGTCGTGCGCCTCGGCGTGCTCCTCTTCTACGAAGTGCACATCGTTGGAGCATATAACCTTAACGCCGTACTTATGGGCGAGTTCGATGAGCACAGGGTTCACCTCTTTTTGGTGCTGAAAGACGGACTGGTCACCTCCGGGTTTATCCGTTTGGTGTCGCTGTATCTCGATGTAGTAGTCTTCGCCAAACAGGTTCTTAAACCACTGTATCGTCTCCTCCGCCTCCTTAAACTGTCCTGTCGCCTGTAGCCTGTCGCCTGTAGCCTCTCCGCCTCTCAGTCCCCTCATCACTTTCTGTGCCAGTTCGCCTCCGAGGCAAGCGGAGCAGCAGATGAGTCCCTCGTGGTATTGTTCGAGCAGTTCTTTGTCTATACGGCAGGTATATTTGAAGGCATCGTCCATGAACGAAAGGGAGACGATGCGGCAGAGGTTCTGGTAGCCTTTCTTGTTCTTGGCGAGCAGGATGAGGTGCCAACCCGAGCGGTCAATGATATAGGTCTTACCTTCGGGGGAGATGGCTTCTTCGTTGGACATAGAGTGCCGTCCGCGGCGGGCGCAGTAGGTCTCGCAACCCACAATCGGTTTGAAGGGTTCTTTGAGCGTCTTGCAATAATCGAGCAGTTCTTTGATACCGTACATATTACCATGGTCAGTGAGGGCAATAGCGTTCATGCCGGTGCGCAGGCACTTATCCACAAGGTCGGTGACTTTACTCATTCCGTCCAAAACGGAATACTGAGAGTGAACATGAAGGTGTGTGAATTTCATAATCTGCAAATTTGCTGCAAAATTAGTACTTTTTTTTGAATTATGCAAATCTATTTGTTCTTTTGCACAAAAAATGTTTCTTGTTGCTCATATTTCTCTCTCCCCCGCTCGTCGGGACGTCTTGTCGTCCCTTGCCGCGGGGCGCTCCCTCTCGCTTCTAGGTACGGTCTCTTTTTCGTCCGCTCCGATAGCAGTCCCTCGAAAACCGACGCCCCCTGCGTCGCCCCTAACCCCACCGTCCCATCGGTGGGGGCACTACTGTTTTTACGGGACTCTATCTGTGCTCCGATAGCGCCCTTCAGTCGCTGACCGTACCGCCCTCTAGCTTTCCTTGTTAAGCGCAGCGCCCTAGATTGACTATATAGTTTATATTAGGTGTATGCCGAAGCTTATTTTATCCGCGTAATTGAGGAGGGCTGGCTTGCAAATTACATGAGGAACCTACCGGATTGCTCATCATTTTGCTAGCCTGACCGACGGGCACAGGGCGTGCGCTGCCGCCCGGAATAAGAAGAGTCGGGGTACTTGGGCGATGGAGCGAAATTTGCGTAATAAGCCGCAAAGCGGCTGAGCGGGAGATATAAGAAAACGAGTGAGCGGGAGGAGACCAAAAAGAACTCCGCTCACACTGCCTTTCAGCCTTCTTCTCCGACGGTCACCCGACGGTCACCCGACAGTCACCCGACAGTCACGAGACGGTGAACCGACTGTCATTAGACGGTCACAAGTAGGTCGCAGCACCTTTGCAGCACCTTTGCAGCACCTATCGCTGTACTGTACCCCTTTCCTTCGGATACAATAAATAAACGTACGATTATTTTTTCATATATGCAAATAAAAAATGCATTTTTTCTTACTTTTTAAGTAAAAGTGGCTTTTTTGCGCTAAAAATATGTGTTATTTAAACGTACCTTTGCACGAAATTTTGTAAATTAAACAAATAGTATATATTAAACACTAATTTTTTAAGTTATGAAACAGTACAATCAACCGGAGACGAAGTTTCTCCAAGTGGTAAACAGCAGTATCATCTGCACAAGTACAGGACCGGTACAGGCCCCTAAGGGTCAACTCGGTTCAATGCAAAATGCCGAAGGTACATGGTAAGTCGTTAATTTAATTAAGGAACACGCAAAATGAAAAAGATGATGTATTTCGCAGCTGCGTTGTTAGTGCTCGTAGGCTGCCAAAAGAAAGACAACTCTATCGAGAATACTCCCGATAATTATGGCACAATAACAGGAAAGATCGAACTTCCCAAGACACCGAATAAGATTGCTGCCCCCGAAGGCTGGGAAAGTGCAACAGACCCCTTCACTATGGTTTGGGAAGAGGGTGATAAAATCTATCTTGGTGGCAATGAATTAGAGATGACTGCTTTAGATGAGGCTTCCGGAATTGCAACTTTCGGTGGTGTTCTATTAGACGAAATGAGCAATTACGGAGTAAGTTATGGTTATGATAATACCAGTGCTCTTTATTTCCCACTTGTAGCAAAATATGTTGAGGGCAACTATCGTCCTTTTGCAAGAGGTGGTGGTCATAATAGCGAATTTACCATTAACGAGTTTGGTCCCGTTATCGGTTTGCAACTCAAAGGAACAGATGTGTTAACAAGAATTGAGGTTACAGTTGGCGAAGGAAACGTTGTTACAATGCCTGATTATGGTGAGAGCCTTGACTTGCAACTAACTTCTGAGGTACAAAAGGTTTATGTTCCCTATTTCTTTATAGGTGAAGATGACATTCAACCCGCAGACATGACAATCACATTCTACGTGGCAGATGATATGGAAGGCGAAGTTGCCATCATGTCAAAAACCATCGCTCAGGCTAATCTGCCCGAAAACGGCAAAGTTACTACCTATCCCACGCTGGAGGTGAAAGCTGCACCGACTTACGAAGCCGTTGACCTTGGCTTGAGTGTTAAATGGGCAACCATGAATGTAGGTGCTACCACTCCCGAAGACTATGGCGACTATTTCGCTTGGGGAGAGACAAGTCCCAAAGAGGTATATGAATGGATTCCGTATTTTGATTTGGATGAAGATTCTGAAGAAACAGACTTTTTCACAAAGTACTATAACGACGGAGGTAAGACGACTCTTGACCTTGAAGACGATGCCGCTCATGTGAATTGGGGCGGCAGTTGGCGCATGCCGACCAAAGCCGAATTCGAGGAATTGAAAACTAGCTGCGAGTGGGTTTGGCAGGAAGACTACAATAATACAGGAGTGAATGGTTATCTTGTTAAGAGCAAGGCAGAAGGTAACACAAACTCTATCTTTTTGCCCGCTGCCGGATACTACGACGATTGGTCGCACTGTGTCGGTGACAACGGCTACTACTGGTCCTCTTCGCTCGACGAGGAATGGTCGGACGAAGCGTACTGCCGCTTCTTAAGTTCGGGCGTCGTGAGTTGGGTCACCACAGGCAGTCGCTACCTCGGGCACTCCGTGCGCCCGGTCTGCCCTATCAACTAATTGGTTAGGAATAATCGTAATCGCTTAGATACTCACAAAGTCCCGTTCACGATGGTGAGCGGGATTTTTTTTGTGCCGGATATTCCGAATAGTCCGGAACGCTGCACTATATCGGAGAAAAGACGCCCTTTTCTGTTAAAAACTCGCTATTTTATTTGCACATATCAAAAAAAAGTAGTATCTTTGCAGCCGTTAAAAGTGTGTATCTACACGGAATCAACGAATATAATATGTTTTTGCTACGCAAATTAAATGATAGTTTCCGTAAACTTATTATAGTTTATGGACTGCAACCAACTTATATGAATGACGAAGGTTTGTATATCGTTAATTTAGTAGATTTTCTTGTAAATCCTGCAAAATTTATTAGTGAATAGTTTTAATGGAATGCTATTACTTTCCATCTCTTGCATCTGCGAGGGGCGGTTGTTGTGTCTTTCAGCCCGAAAGACACCTTTTTTGCCGAAAACTCGCTTTTTTATTTGCACATATCAAAAAAAAGTAGTACCTTTGCAGCCGAAATTGGTAACTGCCAAACAAATAGTTACAAGTACTTATTTCGCATTTTTGATATTTTTTTGATTTTGAGAAATAAATTTTTATATTATGAAACTCATTGAACGTACATCGTATTTAGATCGTCTTAAACGAGTACAAGGGACACCGGATATTAAAGTTATAACCGGCATTCGTAGGTGTGGTAAGTCCAAATTAATGGAGGCTTTTGTTACTTATTTGCAAAGTCTGGAGTCTAACGTTAATATCATTCACATTAATTTCAATTTGTCGGAATATAAGTCCTTACGAACAGCGGATAAGTTAGAGCAATATGTATTGGGACAATACAAGCAGGGACAAGAAAATGTATTATGCATAGACGAGGTACAATTATGCTCCGATTTTGAGAGTGCTATCAATAGTTTGCATGCTCGGGAGTGCTTTGACATCTATTTAACAGGGTCAAATGCCTTCTTATTGAGTAGTGATTTGGCAACATTGTTTACAGGACGTACCATGGAAATTAAGGTGTATCCATTTTCGTTTGCTGAGTTTATTCAGTATTTTGATAGTTCCGATATTCAGCAGTCTTTTGACGACTATGTAATGCAAGGAGGCATGGCCGGTTCTTACTTATATTCGGATATAGAAGATAAGTATAAGTATATTGCAGATGTTTATGATACACTCATTTTGCGTGATATCCGACAGAAATATAATTTACGGAATTATTACTTAATGGATTGTTTAAGTGATTATATGTTGGATAATGTATCTAACTTAACTTCTGTGAGAAACGTGGCAAATGCACTTTGTTCCGCACAATTAGCAACAAATGGGAAGACGGTTGGTTCTTATATACAATACTTATGTTTAGCTTTTGCTTTTTACAAGATGCGTCGATTTGATATACGTGGAAAGAAGTATATTGCATCACAAGATAAATACTATTTGGCTGATCATGCGTTTCGCTTCGCAAAATTAGGCACTAAGAATTTGGATTATGGGAGAATTTATGAGAACATTGTTGCCATAGAACTACAACGTAGAGGATATGAAGTCTATGTTGGAACACTATACCAAAAAGAAATAGATTTTGTGGCAATGCGAGGAAATGAGAAAATTTTCATTCAAGTTAGTGATGATTTATCTAATCCGGAGACTTTTAAACGAGAATACACTCCTCTTTTACAGATTAAAGAAGCCTATCCAAAGATGATTATTGCCAGAACTCGTCATGCGGACTATGACTATCAAGGAATTGTGATAAAGGATATTGCACATTGGCTGCGAGAGGGATGATAGGCGGAGAGGCAAAGAAAAGAGAGAAAAATGTGGAAAAATTTGCATAATTCAGAAAAAATTACTACCTTTGCACGCTAATTTGGATAATTATGGATATTTCAGTTATTGTACCTCTATATAATGAGGCGGAATCATTACCCGTTTTGTACGAGTGGATCGTACGCGTGATGAACGAGAATAAGTTCTCGTACGAAGTCATCTTCGTTAATGACGGCAGTACCGACGAGTCGTGGGATGTCATTCAAAAGTTGAAAGAAGATAACTCCGTTCACGGCATTTGTTTCCGTCGTAACTACGGTAAGTCGGCAGCCCTCTATTGTGGTTTTAAGGCGGCTAAAGGCGACGTGGTTATCACTATGGATGCCGACCTGCAAGACTCGCCCGACGAGATACCTGAGTTATACCGCATGATAAAAGAGGACGGTTACGACCTTGTGAGCGGTTGGAAGCAGAAACGCTACGACAATAAGCTGACCAAGAACCTGCCCTCCAAACTCTTTAACGCTACCGCTCGTAAGGTGACGGGTATTCAACTCCACGATATGAACTGCGGTCTGAAAGCCTATCGCAACGAGGTGGTGAAGAACATCGAAGTCTTCTCCGAGATGCACCGTTATATCCCATATCTGGCTAAGAACGCCGGTTTTACGAAGATAGGCGAGAAGGTGGTGCAACACCGCAAACGCGAGTTTGGTGTAAGTAAGTTCGGGCTCAACCGCTTTGTGAACGGTTATCTGGATCTGATGACCTTGTGGTTCCTCAATAAGTTTGGCAAACAACCGATGCACTTCTTTGGGCTTATAGGTAGCCTTATGTTCGTGCTTGGGTTTATAGCGATTGTAGTAGTGGGAGCGTTGAAACTGCACGCCTTAACAACGGGTGTTCACGCTATGTTAGTGGCTAATTCGCCCTATTTCCATCTGGCTATCCTGATGATGATATTAGGCTGTATGCTCTTCCTTGCAGGATTCTTAGGCGAACTCATTATCCGCAATTCGCAGAGCCGTAACGATTACCTTATTCGTGAAATAATATAAAGTAAGGAAAGACGAATTCCGCAGATGCGGCAGTGGGAAGCAAGAAACGAGAAACGAGAAACAAGAAGCAAGAAACGAGTACGGTCAGCGACCGAAGGGCGCTATAGGAGCACAGACTGACTTCCGTAAAAACAGTAGTGTCCCCGCCGATGGGACGGTGGGGTTAGGGGCGACGCAGGGGGCGTCGGTTTTCGAGGAAGTGCAGTCGGCGCGGACGAAAAAAAGACCGTACCTATAAGCGAGAGGCAAAGAGTAAACAAAAAGTAAAATAAAAAGAATATATGACATTAGACGATCAGAGGGATACTATCGAACGAGCCTTGGGTGAGCGCATGCTCAACCACTGTCTCACTATTCTCCGCACGTGGATAAACGAGGTGGGCGAACAGACCTATAGCAATCGTTATCACTCGCTGAGCGATAACTACCAAGCCCTTTTCTCCTATTACCTCTCCACGAACGACCCCGAACGGGATAGACTCTTGGACGAGATGACGGGACAGGCTTATCACCTTACCGATGATATATTCGCAGATATATGCCTCAAACGCGGTCGAGTGGAGAGCATGACGGGGTTTGATAGAGAGTCCTCTACCTCAATCATGATGTACTTCATGAAGTGCATGCGTATTCAAGAGGAGGATTTAGACTGGTTATGCGATGCCGCATGTGACGAGAACCAATACACGAAAGCTCTCATAGCCATTGCGTCCTTGGTGTCTAACCTAAAGTCTTTCTTCCAAGAGGATGCTATATTAGCTCTTATTCAGTGTTTGGACTCGGATTCGGAAGTGATTAAACAGCAGGTGTCTGCTTCACTCCTTATGCTGCTTATTCATTACGATGTGCGCATTGATTTCTTCCCCAAAGTGCAAGACGCTTTTATGGATAAGATAGGGGACGGAGAGGATATGTTCGCGCTTCTTTGCGGTTTCTTACAATCGACGACGGTCAAACTCAAAGACCTCATGAATTCGGAGCATTTCGATTCGGAGCAGATTCCGACGGAACTCAAGGACTTGATACAGCACGTGTCAGACCAAACAGGCGGTTCGGACGGAAACGGTATAATGAATTGGACCCCCTCTAACGATAACGAGTATATCGCCGGACTGATTGCCATCTTACCTCAGACGTGGTTATACGATGCCTTGGTAGGGGAGGACGAGGAACGTGCCGAGAAACTGGCTCGGGCTTATTTGGAGGGTGGAATGATGGACCTTATGTGGAATCATCTGGACGAAGCAGAAGCCCAATTGATAGAACAACTGCGTTCGGAGCATGCTACAGCGCAAGACTTCATAAACTACGGACATATTTGTTTCATTCGCGGAGACCGTACTATGGCATACGAGAACTACCGTCAGGCAAGGCAGATGATAGGTGCCGCTAAACCTTTCTTTGCTCTCTTTAGACCTGACCGCGGTCACCTCGTAGATCTCGGCGTACCCGTGGAGCAAGTGTATCTGATGGAAGATAACCTTATAAAAGTGTAGAGTGTAGAGTGTAGCGTTGAGAGTAGTTTAGAAGTTAGATAGTTTAGAGAAGCGCCTACGGCTATAGTTACCGGCTCTTTGAGCCGCCGCTTTGCAAAAGCGGACAGACTCTAAACTAATTAAACTCTAAACTAACAAACAACTCTAAACTCTAAACACTAAACTCTAAACTAAATAATGATATGTTTGATAATTTAAGTGAACGATTAGAGCGATCGTTTAAGATCCTCAAAGGCGAAGGCCGTATTACCGAGATTAACATTGCGGAAACGGTTAAGGACATCCGTAAAGCCCTCTTGGAGGCGGATGTGAACTACAAAACAGCTAAACAATTTACGGACGAGGTCAAAGCCAAAGCCCTCGGTCAGAACGTGATGACGTCTGTTCGTCCCGGTCAGTTACTCGTTAAGATAACCCATGACGAACTGACCACCTTGATGGGAGGCGAAGCGCAAGAGATAAACCTCAAGGGTAATCCTGCTGTCATCCTCCTTTCCGGTCTGCAAGGTTCCGGTAAGACGACGTTTGCCGCTAAGTTAGCTAATTTCCTCCAAACCAAACAGCATAAGAAAGTGATGCTTGTAGCGTGTGACGTCTATCGTCCTGCCGCTATTGAGCAACTCTCTGTTTTAGGAGAACAAATAGGAGTTAAAGTCTATGCCGCTCCCGAACAGTCTAATCCCGTACTCAAAGCGAAAGCCGCTATTGCCGAAGCTCGTACCTACGGCTATGATGTGGTTATTGTCGATACGGCAGGTCGTTTGGCAGTGGATGAGGCGATGATGACGGAGATAGCAGCCATCAAGGAGGCTATCCATCCTCAAGAAACGTTGTTCGTAGTGGATGCTATGACCGGTCAAGACGCGGTCAATACAGCCAAAGAGTTTAACGACCGCCTCGATTTTGATGGTGTTATCCTCACTAAACTCGATGGTGATGCCCGCGGTGGTGCTGCACTCTCTATTCGCTCGGTAGTCAATAAACCGATTAAGTTCATCGGCACGGGTGAGAAAATGGAGGCACTCGATGTCTTCCACCCCGCACGCATGGCAGACCGTATCCTCGGCATGGGTGACGTAGTCAGCCTTGTAGAGCGCGCTAAGGAACAGTACGACGAAGCAGAGGCGCGTCGTATAAGCAAACGTATTGCGCATAACCAGTTTGACTTTAACGACTTTGTCGGTCAACTCCAACAAATAAAGAAAATGGGTTCGATGAAAGACCTCGTTAGTATGATTCCCGGAGCGGATAAAGCCCTCAAGAACGTGGACGTTAACGACGATGCCTTCAAACCGATTGAGGCCATCATCGGTTCAATGACACCCTATGAACGCGCTAACCCGTCTTGCCTTAATGGTTCGCGCAAAGACCGTATCGCCCGCGGTTCGGGAACGAGTATAGTGGAGGTTAACCGCTTCCTCAAGCAGTTTGAGCAAACGGCTAAGATGATGCGCAAGATGCAAACTCTCAAAAGACGTTAATGAACCTTTATAAGACATTTAGCGAATGACTATTCTTGATGGTAAACGAATAGCTGCCGATATAAGGCGCGAACTGAAAGAGCAGATAAGTAGGCGGAGAGCCTCCGCAGGCGATAAACAGACGATAGGTAACCGGTGCCCTAAATTAGGTATCGTGATTGTAGGTCATAACCCTGCCTCGGAGACTTATGTGACGAATAAGATGAAAGCCTGTGCCGAAGTGGGCATTGAAGCGGAACGTATCGCTTTTGAGGACACAATCACGCAAGAGCAACTGCTGGCAGAGGTTCAACGTCTCAATAACGACCCCTCTTTCGACGGCTTTATTGTGCAACTGCCTCTTCCTGCACATATATCGGAACAAACTATTACAGCGGCTATTGACTACCGCAAGGACGTGGATGGTTTGACACCCGAGAACGTGGGACGTGCAGCCAAAGGACTGCCTTGTATCATCTCGGCTACGCCGCGCGGCATTCGCGAACTGCTCTCTCGTTACCATATCTCCACGGACGGCAAACATGTGGTGGTAGTCGGGCGCAGTAATATAGTAGGCAAACCGATGGCATCGCTGCTCATGCAGAAGCATGAGACGGGTAATGCTACCGTCACTTTATGTCACAGTCATACCACTAACCTCAAGCAAGTGTGCCTCACGGCGGATATACTAATCGTAGCCGTAGGTCATCCGGGATTGATAACGGCAGACATGGTGGCAGAAGGAGCCACGGTTATTGATGTGGGTATAACGCGAATAGAGGATCCGAATAGTCCGAAGGGCTATCGTTTGGCAGGAGATGTCGATTTTGATAATGTGGCTCCTAAGTGCGCTTATATCACTCCCGTCCCCGGTGGCGTAGGACCAATGACTATCGTTAGTCTATTACAAAACACCTTGCAAGCTTATGGACATACTCTCTAAACTCGAAGGCTTAGAAGCTAAGTTTCACGAAGTATCGCTTCAAATAACCGACCCTGCTGTCATAGCAGACCAACCTCGTTATGTCAAACTCAATCGTGAGTACCACGAACTGGAACGTGTTCTGGCAGCGGCAGACCATTATCGTAAGGTCGTGCACCAATTAGAGGACGCCAAGAACCTATTCTACAACGAGTCTGACCCCGAACTCAAGGAGATGGCACGTGCCGAGATAGACGAACTCGAACCGCAGATACCTTCGCTCGAAGAGGAAGTCAAACTGCTGCTCGTTCCCCGTGACCCCGAGGACGCGAAGAACGTCGTTATGGAGATACGTGGTGGAACGGGAGGCGATGAGGCGGCCCTCTTTGCCGGTGACCTCTTCCGTATGTACACCAAGTACTTCGACCTTCATGGTTTCAAGTATTCCGTTTCCTCCTTCTCGGAAGGAGCTGTGGGCGGATATAAGGAGATTATCTTTAACGTCACGGGTGAGAACGTTTATGGCACGCTCAAGTACGAGTCCGGCGTTCATCGTGTGCAACGTGTACCCGCTACCGAGACGCAGGGTAGGTTACACACCTCGGCAGCCACGGTCGCTGTTTTACCCGAAGCCGATGAGTTTGAAGTACATATCAATGAAGGCGAGATACGTTGGGATTACTTCCGTTCGGGCGGCGCCGGTGGACAAAACGTGAACAAGGTCAACTCCGGTGTGCGCTTGCGCTATAACTGGAAGAACCCCGTGACGGGCGAGGAGCAAGAGATACTCATTGAGTGTACCGAGACGCGCGACCAGCCTAAGAACAAAGAGCGTGCCCTTTCGCGCCTGCGCACGCAAATATATGATAAGGAACATAGCAAGTACGTTAACGATATTGCCGAACGCCGTAAGACGATGGTCTCTACCGGTGACCGTAGCGCTAAGATTAGAACGTATAACTATCCCCAAGGACGGGTTACCGACCACCGTATCGGGTTTACCTTATACGACCTGACGGGTTTTATGAACGGCGATATACAAGGTATGATTGATGCCCTCCAAGTGGCAGAGAATGCCGAGCGACTCAAAGAGATTAGCAATGAATAGCCCTACTCCCCTACACCTCTACTCCTCTACCCCTACCATATGTGCTGTCTCGACGCCCTATGGCGTAGGAGGTATAGCGGTGGTACGCGTCAGCGGACCTGAGGCGTTGTCTATTGTGGATACCCTCTTTGTGGGCAAACATTCGCTTCAAGACGCCAAAGCGAACACTATTCATTATGGTCGCTTCGAAGATTTAGACGAAGTGCTTGTTTCCGTCTTTCGTGCTCCGCACTCGTTCACTGGTGAGGATGTGGTGGAGATAGCTTGTCATGGTAGTCTCTATATCCAACAAACGGTTATTCAGCGTCTTATCGAAAGCGGTTGCGCTATGGCGGCTGCGGGTGAGTTCACCCGTCGTGCCCTTACTAATGGTAAGATAGATTTGACCCAAGCCGAGGCGGTAGCCGATTTGATTGCTTCGCAATCCAAAGCCGAACACGACCTTGCCCTCAAACAATTGCGGGGCAGCGTGAGTAGCGAGATAGCTACGCTACGCGACAAGTTACTGCACTTGACTTCCCTTATCGAACTGGAACTGGACTTTGCTGACCATGAGGAATTAGAGTTTGCTTCCCGACCCGAACTGCAAGCGGTAGCAGACGAGATAGAGCAACACCTCGTTCACCTGACGGACTCGTTTAAGACGGGTAATGCTATTAAGAACGGTCTGCCCGTCGCTATTGTAGGACCTACGAACGCCGGCAAATCGACACTCCTTAATGCCCTCTTGGGTGAACAACGCGCTATTGTGAGTGATATACAAGGAACGACGCGCGACACGATTGAGGATACCCTTATCCTCGACGGCATCCTTTTCCGTCTCATTGATACGGCAGGACTACGTGAGACGCAGGACGAGATAGAGCAGTTGGGTATCGAACGCACCAAAGCCGCCATCGAGAAAGCGGCGATTATCATTAGTCTTTCAGCGCAGCGGTGTATCGGAGTCGCCGGAGCGACCAGTGAAACGATCTTTCAGCGCAGCGGTCTTATAGCGCAGCGGTCTATTATTCACGTAATCAACAAAGCCGACTTGATGACCGCTCAAGAGCGGGCTTCGGCAGCGCAGCAAGGGGTCGTTATCTCGGCTAAGAACGGAGACCTTGGTATCCTTCGTGAAGAATTAGTAAGAACGGCTAAGAACCTGTTAGAGGCTGCTTCGGAGGGTGTTTGTATCACGGGTGAGCGTCACTATGAGGCATTGCTGCGTGCCTTGCGCTCAATAAGAGCCGTACAAGAAGGACTGAAGCAAAATATAAGCGGCGAGTTTTTGTCAATGGATTTGCAAGATGTTCTCACGGCTTTAGGTGAAGTCACGGGTCAAGTGACCAATGACGAAGTGCTGTCAAATATATTCTCCAAATTCTGTATTGGGAAGTAAGAATTAGCGATATTTCTTTTCCTCCGAATCGCCAAGAAGGCTAACGTAACTCTCGTAACGAGAGTAGGCAATCTTGGTGGCTTGTAGCTTGTGGCTTGTGGATGGTGTCAGGTCAGTTACTGCTTCCACAACGGCACAGCCGGGGGTGCCCGGAAGGTGGAGACAATCGGAGAAACGACAGTTCTGTCCCATCTTAAAAATCTCACGGAAATAGTGACTGACCTCCGTCTTCTGCATATCAAAAGTTCCAAAACCTTTTATTCCCGGTGTGTCTATCACGAGCGTTCGCTCGTGCGAGTTTAGAGTGGACGCCCGTTGGGCTAGTTTAGAGTTTAGAGGTATAGAGTACATACAACTGAAGGTGGTGGTGTGCATGCCTGTGTCATGGACTTGGGAGATGTCTGCCACGCGAGTCACATCTTCGCCCATTAACGCATTAATCAACGTCGATTTACCTACACCGCTATTACCCGAGAAAAGGGTTACCTTGCCCTCTAAGAGCGAAAGCAATGATGAATTGAGCCGCTCTGACGAGCTAAATGATGAGTTGAACCGCCCTGACGGGCTAAATGATGAATTGGATAGTTCTTTGGCGCAAAGAGCAAGGGTGGGGTAGCCTAACGACTCGTATAAGTCGCGTAACTGTTGGAGATAGACTTGTTCTTCGTCCGTTAAAAGGTCTATCTTATTGAAAACCAAAATAACGGGCACACGATAGGCTTCGCACGTGGCGAGGAAGCGGTCAATAAAAGTAGTTGAGGTTTGAGGGTGATTGATGGTAACGAGTAGCATCACTTGATCCACATTAGCCGCTAAGATATGACTCTCCTTGCTGAGGTTCGTCGATTTGCGGATGATGTAGTTTTTGCGGTCATAGATGTCCGTAATCCACTGCGTGCCATCGGCTTGGCATTCCACCTCTACATAATCGCCAACGGCAACGGGGTTGGTGGAACGGATACCTTTGGTGCGAAAATTACCCTTAAGGATAGCTTTAGAGCCATCCTCAAGGATATAAGCAGTACTGGTAGATTTAATGACAAGTGCCTTCATTAGACGGTCATTATCTCCTTCTCTTTCTTGGCGTAAACATCGTCTATTTGCTTAATGAACTTATCATGCAGTTTCTGCATTTCGTTCTCGGCATCTTTCTCTGCATCCTCGGGCAGACCTTCTTTAATCTGTTTCTTAAGGGTGTCGATAGCGTCACGACGAGCATTACGAATAGATACTTTGGCGTTCTCGGCTTCGCCTTTACATTGCTTAGCCAGTTCGCGACGGCGCTCCTCGGTGAGTGGCGGGATAATGAGCCTAATGCATTCACCATTGTTATTAGGCGCCAAACCAACATTCGAGTTAATCAAAGCACGCTCCATAACGGAAAGCATACTCTTCTCCCAAGGCGTGATCTGAATCGTGCGAGCATCGGGAGTGGTGATGGTAGCGGCATTAGCCAGCGGCGTCATCGTACCATAATAATCAATCTTAACCGCGTCAAGGATGCGCGGAGAAGCCTTGCCTGCACGGATGTGGGCTAAGGCATCGTCTAAGAACATAACGGCGGCTTGCATCAGTTCTTCTGCATCCGATTGGATTTTACTTACTTCAATCATGGTGTTTAATAGTTTTAGGGTTTAACTAAGGTACCTATTTTATTACCTTCAATTACTTTCATGAGGTTGCCTTCTTGGTCCATATTAAAGACATAGATGGGCATTTTGTTCTCTTTGCAGAGCGTGATAGCCGTGAGATCCATAATACGGAGGTTACGATTCAGAATCTCGTCATAGGTTATCTCGTCGAACTTAGTAGCAGACGGATCTTGCTCGGGGTCAGCGGTGTAGATACCATCCACACGCGTTCCCTTGAACATAATATCCGCTTCTATCTCTACGGCACGCAGGGCTGACGCCGTATCCGTAGTGAAATAGGGGTTACCCGTTCCTCCGGCAATGATAACCACTTCACCCTTGTCGAATAGGCGCAGGGCTTTGGGTTTATCGTAGAGATTACCGATAGGCTCCATGCGAATAGAGGTGAGCACGCGCACTTTCTGTCCCTCTGCCTCCAAAGCAGAACGCAGAGCAAGCGAGTTAATGACAGTGGCGAGCATGCCCATCTGGTCTCCGGCAACGCGGTCGAAACCTTGTTGAGCACCGCTCAGTCCGCGGAAGATATTCCCGCCACCGATAACAATACCGATTTGGACTCCTTTTTGGGCAATAGCGTGAATCTGTTTAGCATAGGAAGTGAGGCGTTCGGCATCAATGCCATAGCCTTGCTTACCCATTAGACTCTCGCCCGATAGTTTTAGTAAGATTCTCTTATATTTCATAATAATTACTTTAAACTTTAAACTCTACACTCTAAACTTTAAACTTTAAGAATACCATGTGGAGTACATGGCGTAGTTATGAGCGATGCGTTTATTAATCTCCTCCGTCTGTTGCGGGTCGGCTTTTTTGATGAACTTAGCCGGAACACCACCCCACACTTCATAAGGACCTATCTTCGTTCCCTTGAGCACCAAGGCGTTTGCGGCAACGATAGCGCCTTCACCTACTTCGGCATCGTCAAGGATGGTTGAACCCATACCGAGGAGGGCATAGTCGTTAATCTTAGCCCCATGAATGGTGACGTTATGTCCTACCGACACATAATCGCCGATGACGATAGTCGATTTCTGATAGAGGGTGTGCAGTACCGCTCCGTCTTGTATATTGCAGTGCTTACCAATGGTGATGGTGTTCACATCTCCTCGCAACACGGCGTTGAACCACAACGAGCAGCCTTCACCAACGGTTACATCTCCCACTACCGTGGCGTTGGGAGCCATAAAAACGTCTTCCGCAATTCGGGGAGTCAGAACCTCCCCGTTGCGGTTGATTGTCATTACCAGTGCCATCTTAGCGTGCGTTAATGATAGCAACGAACTTCTCGGCTATGAGCGAAGCACCACCAATCAGTCCACCATCTACGTCGGGTTTGGAGAAGAGTTCTTCGGCGTTCTTTTCGTTGCACGAACCACCATAAAGGATAGTGGTATCCTCTGCCACTTGTTTGCCGTATTTCTCGGCAACGAGTGAACGGATATAAGCGTGCATCTCCTCGGCTTGGTCAGGAGTAGCGGTCAAACCGGTTCCGATAGCCCAAATGGGTTCGTAAGCGAGAGTGATCTTACCAAAGTCTTCAGCACTGAGGTCAAAGACAGAACCATCGAGTTGAGCCTTAACTACGGCGTTTTGATAATTGCCTTCGCGTTCCTCTTTCACTTCACCGATACAGAAGATGGGTTTGAGGTTATTAGCCAGAGCCAGTTGCACTTTCTCCTTCAGAATCTCGGGTGTCTCGTTGTAGTACTGACGACGCTCGCTATGACCTAAGATACAGTAAGTAGCACCTGTGGAAGCTACCATAGCGGCACTCACTTCACCTGTGAAAGCGCCTTTCTCTTTGTCTGCGCAGTTCTCAGCGGCAACAGCGATAGGACTACCTTGCAGCAACTCTGCTGCCTTGGTTAGGTGAATAAACGGAGTGGCGATAACCACAGCGCATTTGGGTTCTTTAACTTGTGCTTTGAGCTCCTCAATGAGTTCAATTCCTTCTTGCAGGTTCTTGTTCATTTTCCAGTTACCTGCTACCATTTTTGTTCTCATAATTGTCAATATTTTTTGTTCCTTATATTATATTTGTCTATTACGTTGCCGTTCTGAACGACGAATACTCCCGGATTAGCACGGACGATAGTCTTAAGCATAACGGGGTCGGCAGTGCAGAAGACGCTCTCCCAATGGTTAAACGGAGTCAATCTATTAGAAGGTCGTCCGTCCTTGGTATTGAACTTCTGTTCCACTTGATAGCAGAACTCCTCTATTCGCGCATCGGACGCACCCGTTAGGATATAGAACGGTTCTTGGTTGTTTAAGCATTGATAATACAGTTGTGTCACTTTCTCCATCTGCTTGGTGTCCGCTTTATCAAGGTCGTACATAACGACGAGTGTTACGGGTGTTTCGGACTCTAATATATCCCATGTTATGTCCTCGTAGTTCATGTTCATGAGTTCAAAGTCGTGAATAGGGGGAACATAACCTTTCTTAATCAGCTTGGAGTTCTGACGAACGAAATGCCACGTGCTATCCTTGGGATAGTTGTCAAGCGTGAACTCTTGCTCCACTCCTTCCTCATTAGCATAAACGAGACGAATATCGTACTGATCCACTTCGGCGTCTTCGGGAATCTCCATGAGTTCGGGGATATTATTGCCTACCTTATAGGGGCGGAAATCCATAATAGGGAGGTGTAGCAAAGTATAAATCATAAAGCCAATCACCACCATAACGGTTCCGAACACAATCCACCACTGGTGCATGACCTTCAAGCGAGGTTCGCGTTTATTCCACAAGAGAACAATGATCGCTAAAACCAATAGTACGATGTTCTTCCAGAACGTTTGCCAGTTGGTGAGCACGAGTGCGTCTCCAAAACAACCGCAGTCGCTGACGGGATTAGAGAGGGCTATCCACAGCGTGAGAGGTGTGACGCAGCACATGAACAGCAGTGCAGTCCAAGCACTCAGGCGCGGACGTAAGTTGGCAACAAGCATCACACCGAGGGTGAACTCAAACGCGATGAGAGCAAATGCTGCCACTTGTGCTAAGATAAGGAAGTTCTCAAAGAACGGACCGAAAGCCGTTAAGTAATCCTCAATCTTATAGGTTGTTCCCAGTGGATCAACCGCCTTCACAAATCCGGAGAAGATAAAGGTTAACCCCAATAGTGTACGAGCGATAGAGATACTTATTTTGTTTCTCGTTTCTTGTTTCTTATTCATTGTTGATTCTCCTTTTCCATTTTTTGAATGAGGTAGAACACCGCATAATTGAGCATATCGAAGAGGTTGCCATCAGCCCCTTCGGAGATGAGCGTCTTATTGTCGTGGGAGGCAATCGACTTATTGCGGTTGATCTTGGTGAGGATGATATCCGTTAGCGATGAACCGAACATCTCGCGCCAAGCCTCTCCGTAGTCGTGATTCTTGCGCAGCATCAGTTCTTTAGCTTCGTGCATGTACTCGTCGTACAGTTCGGTAGCACGCTCGGCAGACATATCTACGCCGTCGGCATAGCCGTGACGCAGTTGGATAAGTCCGATGATGGAGTAATTAACGATAGCCATCAGTTCGCCCTCAATGCTTTCGCCCACAAGGTTAACGCCTGTTGTCTCAATCTCGCGGATACGTTTGGCTTTGATAAAGAGTTGGTCATTCACCGTCTGCGGACGCATAATACGCCATGACGGACCGTAATCCTTCATTTTCAATACATAGATGTGGCGACATTTAGCCACCACTTGATCGTATTCGTTACTTGTGTTGTTCATTACCTAAGATATTGTATTGGTGGTTATTCTTTTGTAAAATAATCTGTTGTCCGTTGATAACCTTAATAACCTGTTTCGGGGTAGAGTATAGTTCTCCTAAACCATCAGGTTGGAGATAAGGCAAGGTGATCTCTATTGTTTGGGTCTCGCCTATAGGATGTATTTCTGCTTCTTCGTATGGTGTAACGGAGAAAGTATAAGTTCCTTCAGCAATAGTCAGGGGTGAACTGGTGGCGGAGATGAAAGCGCTGGCAATTGATTTCTTTCCGCTCTTCACCTCGATTTTGAACTTAGGAGCTTCGCTGACCCAAGTAATGAGCACGGAATACTCGTCTTCGGTACCTGTCACTTGTAAATCCGTAACGGGGTACTCTTTAGTCAAGAAGAACTCTCCGCTTTTGCCTTGCCAAATGCTTTGGGTCTTGTCCTTGGTTAAAGGCAGGATATGATAACAATAAACGCCTACCGAGTCGTTCTTAAAGAGGAATGCGGTACTGCTGCTAATCGAATCAACTAAGGTGCGTTTATCGGACAGTATCTGAATGTGGAAGAAGGGCGCTTTGCTGTTCCATGTCATATAGGCAAGGTATTCATCTACTTGTACATCCACATCAGACATCGTGAGGTCGATACCACCATTGATGATGATTTGGTCATCGGTGACCTCTAAATGAACACAATAGCGGTTAGCAAAATAAGAGCGTTCTATTTTTTCTTGACCATCAGATTGGTAACTGAAACAGAGGTCATATTCTCCGCTCGGAAGGTCTTTGGGGAAAACAGCAGACATATCGAATTTGTCCATGCTATAGGACTCTATTTCTTGGTGAGAATGTTTGAACCAACGAATAAACTGGTCATTTTGATAAATACCTAATCCTACTTGTCCTTTAAAACCCCATAGTCCCCAAACGTCAAGATGCCTCATCTCAATTAACAATTTGTCTCCTTGGTTAACAACGAGCGATTTGCCGGTATAATACACCGAATCAGTAACTATTTGGCTGGGAGTTTGTACTCCTCCTTCATTGGGTTTGATATTGACTATCGCTGCAACGAATTGCGTAAACGCTAAGTCCGATGCCGAACCGCCTGTTCCTTGGTTATTGGGGTCTAAAAGGGTGATTAGGAAATTGCCGTTGGCTACACCGTCCCAACCCCAGTTGATGTGCAGTTTACCATTCTCGTCAATGCCATCGCAAACAAAAGCGTGTCCTTCCCAATTGGTGGTGTATCCGGTTATAAGGACGGGTTGCTTGAGGAGTAGTTGTTGGTAGAGCATGTTAACGAACGTATCCGCGGGGGAGTAGTCTAAATAATACTCTTGGATAGATGGATCGTAATCGAAATGCTTAATCATGCGATAAGCCATCTCTACTTCGCTGGCACCGCTGCCGGCAGCAGAGTACTGCATGTCACAAGCCACACCCACATGCCACATCAGTTTGGCAACGGCTGTGTCCTGCTCGGGGGTTGTTCTGTAGTAACGGTAGTTGATAGGTAAGATATTGTCCCAATCGTACTCACCATCCTTGTCATAATCAATCTCCTTACTGCGGTCGTAAGGTAGGGAGTGTTTTCCTTTGGCATGTTTAGGCCATTGGTGAAAACCCATAATCTGTGCCGTAGCGGTGGCGGTACAACCTACCACACTGCGCGATTTCTCGTTGGGCATGATGGGGCATAAGTAATTATACGGAGCGTCCTGACCCCACTCCATTTCTTTCAATAGGGGTTTAATGGGCGTATAAGTCTGCTTTGTTTCGTAAGCCTTAACCGTGGGGTGCTGCGCGAGCCACTCTACTTGGGCGGCATAGTAATCGAACCACGACTGAACATGTGCCGGCAAATCTTGGGCTACAAAGGCGTTGCTGTTACTATACCCAAGGATAGCGGGACTGTTCGTCTCAGCGGAGACCAACACGAACCCTTGTTGAGGAGTGTTAAAAACGTAGAACGCTTCACGCTCAAGATTGGGCATGGATTGGGTATAAGCGCATTGTAAAGATACTTGTCCCGGTGCACGATGACCCGACTGTGTTTTCATAAACTGCTGCGCAATAACGGCAGCGTCTTCTAATGTTCGTTCCTCGGCAATAGCCAAAACAGGAACCGAGGCTAAGATAAAGATTAGTTTTTTATTCATTTCCTAAGATATTATAAAGTCGATGATTATATTCAATCCATATTTGTCCGTCTTTCAGGATTTTGGGAGTAGAGGAGTAGGGGACTTGGGGAGTAGGGAGCAGGGCATCACCGGTTGGGTCACCCGGTTCGGGATTGAGTGTGATGATTCCCTCTTTCTCCTCGATGGTAATAGGAGCACGATTAGTGAAAGGAGTAAACGAAGTTACACCTTTATTGCCCGGATAAGTGTCGTTGTTATTGCTTCCCACTGCCGTCTTACCACTACTGGGAATAATGGTATAACGCAAGGCATTCGTGTTGTCATTGGGGTTGTTGCTCTTCCAAACATTTTTATTGAATTTAACCTTCCATACGAGCAATCCGTGTCCATCCAATTGAGCCGATGGGGCATCCCAGCCTGTTTGTTGGCGGTTCTCAAAGTAATAAACGGTGCTATCGTTATATTGCGTTGCGGAAGTCCAAGCGGAGTTGTGTTCCGTCATATAAGCATAGGTCTTGCCATCTGCGGGCAGAACGACGGTTTGGCTATCTTGTAACAACGTGGGTGTTGCCCAACCAAAGAAGAACTTATCAAACGGACTGTAACTCGGGGGTAGATTGCCGTTATCGTTATAACAGCCTTCACACATTACGTGCCAATATTTGGGTATGTTTGAATAGTAGTAGCTGCTGTTGGTGTTGTATAAATCCGCTAACCCTAACACATGTCCAAACTCATGCACCAGCGTTCCTATTCCGCAACGGGCATCGTCATTGTAATATTGCAACTCGTTCGTGCAAGCAAACATATTGATTTTGACTCCATCAATAGTAGTACTGTCCTTGGTGAATCGTTTGGAAACATATTTGTAATAGAAAACATCATCCATTGTCCACTGCATCGGCCAAATGCAGTCGTGGTCATTGTCGTACGTCTCGTTTTCACCGTATCCGGCATAAATGATAAACACAAAATCTACTTCCTTTGGATTGGCTAACGCATAATTGGAGAAATTGATATTAAATTGCGATTTGGCTTTTCGACAAGACTCAATAATGACATCTCCCATATACTGGTCAAAACCGGAAGCATCGTTTTTGCCGTAGTAAGCGTAGCAACTATCCAACTCCACCGGACCCACTACATCAAAGTGAGGACAATACTGTCCGTTCGATTGGTCGTTGAAGTACTGCGCTGCGGACTTATAAGCTCCATTGTAGGTGTAGTTAAGACCGTTGCATAAACTATCCAACTGCGCTTGCGTGTTCTCCGGCTTGAATTTCTTATCCTTGAAGTTGGTTAAGATAACTAATCCACGTTGGGGTAGGTAAGGTTCGCCTATGTTAGCTGGCATACGATGAGGTGCTCGTTGCAATGCTGCGGCACGACGAACTTGTTGCTCCTCCGTAAGGGTGGCTTCGGGAGTGGAAGTTGTCCAATGGAAAAACTCGTCACCATGAACATAATAGGTCTCTTGTGTGCCGTCTGCGAGGGTGCGTGTACGCGCTCCCGACCAAGCCGGAACGGCATAAACGTCTATACACAAGACACTAAACACCAAACACAAAACATTAAAAACTAATCTTTTCATATCTCAATTTTTAGCCTAAGGGCACGATTATTATATCATTTCATCAATTCATCATTTATCAATGCCTCTAAGGTCACTTGTTTCTGTTCGCCCGTGAGCATGTTCTTGAGCATCACGGTGTTATTGGTCATCTCGTCCCCTCCAACAATAGCTACAAACGGAATCTGTTTGCCGTCGGCGTAGCCCATCTGTTTCTTCATCTTAGCCGGTTCGGGATAAACCTCGGTGGCGATACCTGCTTTTCTTAGTTCAGCAGCCCAACCTAAAGCGTAGTTCAGTTCCTCTTCTCCAAACGTGGCGAACATAACGCGTGTGCGCTCCAACTCGTTGGGATAGAGGTTCAGTTCGGTCAGTACATCGTAGATACGGTCAGCACCAAAACTGATTCCCACACCACTCACGCCCGGCAAACCGAAGATACCTGTTAGGTTATCGTAACGACCACCACCGGTGATACTACCCATCTGTACGTCCAATGCCTTGACCTCAAAGATAGCGCCGGTATAGTAATTTAACCCTCGTGCCAAGCATAAATCTAATTCTAAGTTGAAAGTTGAGAGTTTAGAGTTTAGAGAAGCCGTCTGGTTGCGACCTTTGGTCGATAGTTGAGAGTTTACTAGTTGAAATATCGTGCGTAATTCTTCTACGCCTTTGAGTCCGATTTCGGAGTTGGCGAGGATAACGCTTAGTTGGTTGAGTTTGTCTTCGTTGCTACCGCTGAGATTGAGAATAGGTTGCAGTTTGTCGATAGCCTCGGGCGTTAGTCCGCGTTCAAGCAGTTCTTTATTGACGTTCTCAATGCCGATCTTATCTAGTTTGTCGATAGCCACCGTGATGTCCATCATCTTATCGGGCTGCCCGATAACGTCGGCTATGCCGGCAAGAATCTTACGGTTATTGATATGAAGTGAGACGCGGATGCCGAAACGGCGATAGACCTCTTGGACTATCTGTATCAGTTCCATTTCGCAAACGAGCGATTCGGTGCCAATCACGTCCACGTCGCATTGGTAGAACTCGCGATAGCGACCTTTCTGCGGACGGTCAGCGCGCCAAACGGGCTGAATCTGGTAGCGGCGGAAGGGGAATTGCAGTTCCTCTTTGTGTTGTACCACGTAGCGAGCAAAAGGAACGGTGAGGTCATAGCGCAAACCCTTCTCGGCGGGTTCGCCTGCTTTCTCGCCTGAGTTCTGAATACGGAATAGCAGTTTATCTCCTTCTTCTCCGTACTTACCCATCAGGGTGGACATGTTCTCCATCGAAGGGGTCTCAATCTGTTGGAATCCGTAGAGTGCAAACACGCTGCGGATAGTGGAGAAGATATAATTGCGTCGCGCCATTTCTATCGATCCGAAGTCGCGCGTTCCCTTCGGAATACTGGGTTTCTGTATATTCATTATTTTCTTATTTAACTTTCAACTATCTAACTTCTTTTAACTTTCAACTTTAAACTTTTCAGCACGCTCTCCGTCGCCCCACATTCGGACTCTACGTAAGCTTTGGCTTTGCTACCCATTGTGGTTTGGTTATCGAATGCCTTGTCGAGGCGGTTGCGTAACTCTTCGTAGTTGCGGATGCCATAAGCCGCTCCGGCAGCAATCAGTCCTTTGGCTTCACGGAAATGTTCGTGCTTAGGACCGAACAACACGGGAATACCATAAACGGCAGCCTCTATCGTGTTGTGAATACCTGCTCCGAATCCGCCACCTATATACGCCACATCGGCATAGCGGTAGATAGAGGATAGCAGTCCCATCGTGTTCACTACCAATACTCGTGTGTGGCTTATGTTCATGGGGGTCGCCTCTGTATAACGAACGAACTTACCCTTGAAGATCTCAAAGATACGGTGCATATGTTCGTCGTCTATCTCGTGCGGAACGAGCACCAGTTTGACGTCCGGTCGCTCCTCTATGTAACGTGCCAGCAACTGTTCATCCTCGGGCCACGTACTGCCGGCTATTAACACCTTAAACTTTTGAACATCTCTAAACTCTAAACTCTCCACTCTAAACTGTTCCAATAGCGGCAACGCTTTTGGAACTTGCGCAATGGCGCTCACGCGGTCAAAGCGGGTATCGCCTGTCACTTCCACGTTTTCAATGCCAAATTGGGCAAGCAGTTGTTTGGAGTTCTCGTCTTGCACAAAGAGTTTGGTAAAGCAGTGGAGTAGGTTACGATAGGGCTTTCCCCATGGTTGGAAGAAGAGTTGACTCTTACGGAAAATAGCGGAGATGATATAAGTGGGGATAGCGCGCTTATGCAGTTCCTTGAGGTAAGCGGGCCAAAACTCGTACTTGACGAAGATTGCCATCTTCGGTTGCACTAAGTCTAAAAACTCTTTGGCATTGCGACGCGTGGCAAAGGGAAGGTAGAAGACGCCATCGGCTTTGTCGTAGTTCTTACGCATCTCATATCCCGATGGCGAGAAGAATGTCAAAATGATTCTTGTTTCTAGTTTCTCTCTTCTTATTTCTTCAATAATAGGTCTTGCCTGCTCAAACTCCCCTACAGAAGCGGCGTGGAACCAGATGCAGTCCTTCCACATCTCGGGAGGTGCCTTGCGCAACAAACGCAGGGTATTGGCTTGTCCCTCTAATAGCAGTTGGGCTTTCTTATTACCCATGAGTGCAGCCAATCGTATCAATAAAAAATATATGTGCATATGCGTGTGTAATCAAATTAGCGCGCAAAATTACAAAAAAATTTTGTTATATGCAAAAAAAAGTGTAATTTTGCAGCCGATTTCAGTGGAAATTAACATTTTGTGCTCATTTTGCCTCGTCATAGCGTTGTCTGAGGTCTTTGTAATCTCCCGCAGATTACGCAGATTTGCTGCCATGGCAACAAGCCTCGCCTTTTGCTTTTATTCGGGCGGCTAAAGCACGCCCTCGGCCCGTCGCCTACTGCTCGACACGACGGAAAATCCGGTGGGTTCTCCGGGTAGTGTCTCGCAGCATTGCTCCTCAATTACGCAGATATAATTATATAGCGTAATATAAGGAGGTGGCAGGAAAGTGCTACAGGAACCTCATAAGAGGCGAACTCGCACTGACGGCCAACCGACGTAGCCCTACCGAAGGATAGGGCGGAAAAATAGAAAAATCTGTTTAAATCAGTATAAATCTGCGGGCGCAATAATACCGCGAAATATGCGTAATAGCGAAGCGAGCGGGAGATAAAAAATCGTAAATAGTCAAATCGTAAATATAATGGTTATTTTAGCAATCGAATCGAGTTGTGACGACACGTCTGCAGCCGTCATTAAAGACGGACTTCTGTACAGTAACGTGACAGCCTCCCAAAAGGTTCATGAGGAGTTCGGAGGCGTTGTTCCTGAGTTGGCTTCCCGTGCTCACCAACTCAATATACTCCCCGTTGTTGATACCGCACTGAGTCGTGCAGGAGTGAAGAAAGAGGACCTCTCCGCTATCGCTTTCACGCGTGGACCGGGTCTGCTCGGTTCGTTGTTGGTTGGTACTTCGTTCGCTAAGGGACTGAGCCTGAGTTTGAATATCCCTCTCATTGAGGTTAACCACTTGCAAGGGCATATCATGGCGCATTTCGTAGAACCGGCACCCGAATATAAAGCGTCGATACCTTCTTTAAAAGATGCGATTATCAAGCATCCTCAATTTCCTTTCCTTTGTTTGCTCGTCAGTGGCGGCAATAGTCAGATAGTGAAAGTGGAGGCATATAACAAGATGACCATCATCGGTCAGACGATAGACGACGCTGCCGGTGAGGCGTTTGATAAGTGCGCTAAGGTGATGGGCTTACCTTACCCGGGAGGGCCGTGGATAGATAAGTTAGCCAAGGAGGGCGACCCTACGCGTTTCCCGTTTGCTAAACCCAATATTCCGGGTTATGACTACTCTTTCTCGGGACTAAAAACCAGTTTCCTCTATTTCTTGCGTGATAACCTCAAAACCAATCCCAATTTTATTGAGGAGAACAAAGCCGACCTCTGCGCCAGCTTGCAAGCAACGGTTATTGATATCCTAATGAAGAAACTCAAGAAAGCCGCGCAGGATTTGAAGATTACGCAAGTGGCAGTTGCCGGAGGCGTGAGTGCTAATAGCGGATTAAGACAGGCTTTTATTGATTACGGCAAGCGTTATCATTGGGAAGTGTTTATTCCGCCCTTCTCGTTCACGACGGATAATGCGGCGATGATTTGTCAAGCCGGCTATTTCAAGTATTTAGACAAGGATTTTTGTCCCATCGACCTCGTACCCTATGCCAAAACCTGCATCTAATCCTTCAGCGAAGCGGTCTAACAGCAAGGACGGCTCCGGTCCCACCGGCGGTCCTACAGCGAAGCGGTCGGCGCGTTTAGCGCCCTACATCGACGTGGCTATCTTCATGGTCACGCTCTTCCTCGCCAATTGGTTTTGGAAGTGGATGATTCATGGTGATGAGGCGGGCGTCGGAGCGGTGACGTGCTTTGGCTTGGATGTGACGGCTGTTTTTGATGCTTATGCGCGTCATATAGCGTCGGTTGTTTATGCGGTGGTGCATTATTTTCGGGACAGTCTGTATATGGTGAACGAAACCACAATGCGTTTCGTTGAAGGGGGCGGCACGCATATTGTTTGGTCGTGCACACCCCTCAAGCAGATGTTCATTTGGGTTTGCCTCATGCTCACCACCCCTAACTATAAACTTTTAACTTTCAACTCTAAGACTTCTCTACACTCTACACTCTCAACTCTCAACTGGAATAAACTATGGTTTATTCCCCTCGGCTTGGTCTTTATTCACGTTGTCAATCTGGCACGAATCTGTGCTATTACGGCGTTTATGGAGTTTCATCCCGAGTGGTTTGAGTTGTTACACACCTATATCTTCAAGTACCTCTTCTATGGTCTAATGTTCCTTTTCTGGGTACTATATGTAGAGAAAGTTAGGAAGTAAAAAATCTAAAAATATAATATTTGGCGGTTATAATCGCTGAAAATTATAATATTTGGCGGTTATAATCGCTGAAAATTGTGTTTTTGTCAGAAAATATTTGCATGTATCAAAAAAAAGTTGTACCTTTGCAGAAAATTTTCGATTATGATTCAACGTCAGTTACAATCTTTATTGCAAGAGAAGCTTCACCGAGGGAAGGCGATTATCCTCATTGGTGCTCGCCAAACGGGCAAGACAACCCTATTAAAGGAATTGGTACAAAATTCAGAATCCACGTTGTGGATAAACGCCGATGATCTGGAGATGCGTAATTTAGTTCAAGGGCTTACAATAGCAAAGTTGCAAAGTCTGTTTGGGGCTTATAAGAATGTCGTTATTGATGAGGCGCAACGTATTGAGAATGTGGGATTGCAATTGAAACTGATAACGGACAACATGCCTCATCTGCAATTACTCGTAACGGGAAGTTCCGCATTGGAGATTGCCAATACCATCAACGAGCCGCTTACCGGTCGCAAATATGAGTATAAACTCTATCCTCTTTCATTCAACGAATTGCAACAACACTTTGGCTTGATTAAGGAGCAAATGAATTTGCCTCTTCGTCTTGTTTATGGTTCTTATCCGGATGTAGTGTGCAATCCGGGGGAAGAGAAGGATATATTGTCTCAATTAGCAGATAGTTATTTGTATAAAGATGTGCTTCAATGGGAGCGTGTTAAGAAACCGGACAAATTGCTGAAATTGTTACAAGCTCTTGCCTATCAAATGGGAAGTGAGGTTAATTATACGGAATTAGCTCAATTGGTAGGATTAGATAAGGAGACGATTGGCAATTATATAGCTCTTTTAGAGCAGGCGCAAGTTGTGTTTAGGTTGGGATCGTTTAGTCGTAACCTCCGCAACGAATTGAAATTCGCGCGTAAGATATATTTTTACGATAATGGCATTCGGAATGCCCTTATTAGTAATTACTCAGATATTTCTATTCGTCAAGATATAGGGGCTTTGTGGGAAAACTACCTTGTGAGCGAACGAGTTAAATATAATCAATATAACTCGCGTTACGTAAATAAATATTTTTGGCGTACTGCGCAGATGCAAGAAATCGATTATTTAGAGGAGTCGGATGGTGTCTTATCTGCCTATGAATTCAAGTGGAATCCGAAGAAGTCGGCAAAGACGAATCTCACTTTCCGTCGCGCTTATCCTAATGTTCCCATCATAACCATCACGCGGGATAACTACATCGATTTTCTGCGATAGTCTTTCCCCTCTCTACAATAGAGTTTCATCTCTTCTACGGTCTCATGTTCCTCTTCTGGGTTCTTTACGTAGAAAAAGTGAGAAAATAGAAGATAAGTTGGTCATATAGTTTCTGCCGGTCCAAAATCGGGTTTTTATCGGGTTTTTGTTAAGCCCTGCGTGGAGGCTGCAAAACCCCTGCGAGAAGGGGTTAGGATTAGAGTGCGAATTTGTAAGAATTTGTGCGAATTTCGCACAAATTCGCAAAGTCGCAGTCTATACGCAATGCTCTTATTAGCTGTAAACCAGCAAGTTACATTTTTTCTCCGAATTTTCGCGAACAGATTTCGTTTGTCCGTGAAACCTTCCGAGAACCCTCCCTGACCAACGCGGTAATCACGCCCAAATCACGCAGTAATCACGCGGAGAGGTAAGGGAACTAATAGTGCACAAGCGGCTCCCGATTGCTCGGAAGCCCGCAGTTGCGGGACGACGTGAAGAGAGGAAAAAGAAATCTCCATATCTTTGCAATTTTATTGGTGTGTTCTAAACACCGGTGCAAAGATACGGAGATTTTTGGGGTCGGGAAAAGACACGCAAATCGAGTCCAAGTTTACTTGAGCAACTCGATGCCGCTGTCTTTGGCTTTGTTGCGTAGCAATGAAGAAAAGACACGCTTTTGGGTACAAAAAAAAACGCTCCGATTGCTCGAAGCGGTTTGATTATTATGTAGCCTATAGTTAGTCGGCGGTGACGTTGTCACCAGTATTGGCTACCTGCAGATATAAGCCAACGGGACCGGAACTTGCAGCCTGCAACTGCGTCATCTTACTTACTACTTTGATTTCCTCACATAGAGGAGCGAAATATTGATGTTTCATAATTGCTAATTTATTAGCCCCCTCCCAGCCTCCCCCCGAAGGGGAGGAGAAGGGGAATAGTTTGTTAATTATTGAATTTCTACACCTTGGGCGTTATACATTTTGTTATCGCGAACAATACGGAACTGACCATTCTTAACCACTTTCATTGCTGATTTGTGATTTGTGATTGCTGATTGTCCAAGGTCTGTTGGGTTCTTGCTTGGAATGCTAATGCAACGGAGAGGAGCAGAGTGAGGTTGTTCCGTGGTGGGCACTTCGGTCATGTCAAAATATGCACGGCAAGCAGGAACGGTAACGGTGTGACCTGCTCCAATTACATTAACTGTGTTATTGGCAAGAGCAGCGTATGCATGTTCAGCATCGTAAACAATCGTCTTTCTTGCAAATGAACCATACAGACCATTTTCGTAGCCGGCTGAGATTTCTTCAGGAGTAGTGGCATTGTGTTCGATAGTAACCGTCTCATCCGTTGCGTGGAAGATATAGGGTTTACCTGCCTCGAGGTTAACCACCGGTTCGATATAGAGTTTTAAGTCAGTAGGATCTGAAGCATCGTAGTAGTTCACCTTGTAGAAGTCTGCACCCTCAAAAGAGGTGGCTGCGTAAGGCAGACAAACGGTAGCCCATTGATCTACGCTCGTCGTGCGAGTATAAGGAGTAGCCAAGCCCTCAATCTTTGCATACCGTTTTCCATTAAGGGAGCTACCCAAATTTGTTGCAGAAGAATGATTGATAACTTCCGTTGGATTTGCTGCTGCGCCAGCCTCCAGCACATACGCGTCGGAGATATAGATGTCGAAGCCGGAACCACCTATTCCGCCACCGATACCGGCAGCCATGTCTCCACCATTTGCCGTAACCACACCACCATTGATGGTAATGTTAGAGCCGTCTTTCGTCATTCCGCCACCAATACCAGCAGCACTATCTCCACCATTTGCCGTAACTTCACCGCCATTGATGGTGATGTTAGAGCCAGAACCAACTTGTCCGCCACCGATACCGGCAGCATAGGTTCCACCTTTTGCCGTAACCTTACCACCATTGATGGTGATATTATTGCCAGGTTGATTATCTCCACCACCGATACCGGCAGCAATTGAAGCACCATTAGCAATCAGTTGACCCATCGTCTCAGGATTGGTAGATTGTGCATAGATAGTGAGGGAGTTTGTGCCCGTTACATTGATACCGGCTTGCCCCCAATTACTTCCCGTTGCGGTGAGTTTAGCCCCATCGCAGAGGATAAGATGAACATCACCTTGACAAATGAGCGTACCCGTTTGCACATCTGCGCCATAAACCACATACCAACCACCACTCAGAGTAGTAGAAGCATTGGTGATTTCAGTCACACCATTAGCGGTTTTGAGTTGACCATTGGCATCAATGTATGGTACATTGTCGATTGCCCACAGTCCTGCGCTCAGCGTCAGGGCTGCAAATAAAGAAAAAATCTTTCTCATAAGTTTAAAATTTAATTGTTAATAATTATTGTTAGTTGTTTTTGTATGTTAAATATACAGTTTATTTGTAACTTACTATATATCAATAATTTACCCCCCCCCAGTTAGCCTGAGGGAGGGCAAATTATGCCTATTTTTTATATTCTCGCAACCACATCTGTCACGAATTCGAGTGCAAAATTACAACTTTTTTTTGATATAACCAAATTTATTTGTATTTATTTTGCAAATTCAATGTCGGACGCCTGCATTATGATAGGTCTTAAGAATGTTTAGCAAAATATTCTATTGTGGAAATAATAGGCTTGAGTTGCTTTTGCAGTTCTTTATCACTCGTTGCATTCGCATACAAGTGCAAGGCCTCTACACGAAAAGGATATATCGGATGATGCTCTCCAATGCAAAGACCTTCCTTAATATATAATTCCGTTAAATCGTGATTTGTTTGCAAGAATGAGGGTAAATCAAACTGCTCCACTACTCCTCCGGACATTGATTTTGCCATTGCCGACATCGCCATCTCTTCACTCCCACAAGCCAGAAGACCATACCGATCCGCCTCTAACTCGCATAGTAAATCATACAAGTGCATTGTATGCGTCGTATTAACAGAAAGGATCTCCTTCAGTTTGTCACAGTAGATATCGTATAAACAACGTAATTCTGCATCATGATTGATAATGTGTCCTATTTCATGACCAATAAGCCATTTTAGTTCATCATCAATAAGGTGTGTACAACCGGCATAGATTTCCACTATAGAGGGTTGTGATTTTTGAGGTGAATAAAAAGAAGCCCCCCCAATATAAGAAGCATTGTATAATAGAAAATCAATAGGTAGATTATAGTTCAAAGTGCGTTGCACTTCTTGGCACAAAGCATATAATTTAGGATGTAGTTGGGGAGTTATAGTTAAACATTCCCCCTTATCCTTTAGATATTGTAGATGGCATTTGGTACAAGCAGTTTGAAATAATGGCTCGTCCAATTGCAAGCCGAAGGATTGAGGAACAAAAGAGAATACCTCTTGGAGATGTTTTGCAGCGGTTAAACGCTGACGAATAGCTATCTTCATAATCGTAAATTTAGTTGTTATAATATTCCCATGTTACACAATGCAATGCGCCGCCCTGGCGTACTAATGGTTCTGCGTAAATAGGGATAATCGGTTCTGTAAAAATAGTTTGAAATGTCTCGATAGCAGCACGATCGCTGTCGCTATCAAAATGTTCTGACAAGCAAGGAAGCAGAACGGCCCCCAGTACTTGCAAATAATTGAGGTAGCACCACGAATCTTTGTGTGGTTTGCCGCCATAATCCAACTCAATCACCTCAAAATGCGGTTCAAGGAGGTGGAGCAAACGTTTGCGGAAAGCTTGGTCTCCCGTTTCGTGGAGTTGTCCGTAATTATTAAGGAGTAGTTTATTGTCTCCTAAATAGGCGACCATTCCGTCGGCATGACCATAAGGTTCAGACATATCCCATGGCAATAGGATGAGGTGCTTATTCCAAAATCCTTGTTCAAGAGACCTAAGAATAGTCGTTTGGTAATATCCGGCATTCTCAGTGAGGACTTTATCGGTCATAATTACATGATTATCGCAAAGAACATAATTTCCCCCATCCATAATAAGGTTCGGCCAATGGGTTACCACATTATGCCAACCGAGACAGAGCGTTTCTGTATCTACAATCGTTGAAAGATAGGTTTTGCTATCGCGCAAATAATCGGGATAATAGCGGTAGCGCGTGTATCGAGGCTGATGTCGGTCGAGTAACAACGGCATATAGTCTCGACACCAAATGTTGTTTGTTGGAATTTCTTTGTGCGGTATGCCCAGCGAATCCAATGCCGAAAAGATTTGTTCTGCCACCACTCGGGTGGTTGTTTGCTCTCGTAAAGAGGTTGATGTAAAAATAGTTACCATAAAAATAAGATTTTAACTTTGACGATGCAAAGGTCAATCTTTTTTGGCAAACAAACAAATCAAAAACGTTAAATAGTGTTAAAAGTGAAGAAAAAGTTATTCCACCGTAGGCTTATAATATACACGTTTTAAGTCCATGACGGGTATGCCATTTTTTTTATAAGTTATTTGTAAATCTTGATAATTATTATCATTATCTTTGACTCTATCGGTTCGGAATCGAAGTTTTTCATCATTGGCATTCTCGTTTATGCCTACTCTATGTGTTTCTATGACTCCAATATTCCGACATTGTTCTATGTGCGTTAGCATGGGCATTTCCTGCTGATTAAACACCTCCATTAAGCAACGCATAGGACCGTAAATCATTTCGGTATTGTTTTTCTTGAGGCTACGAACCAACACGCCGCCAAATTGGATAAGGTCTTTCCCCTCATTTTTTGTTTGGAATGCGATATCAAATCCTGAATAATGTACAAAAAACTGCTCCGCAGCGCAATCGCGAGGATACACATTAGCGTCTTGATGCCCTTTGCAATATAGGTAAACTTCTATTTCTTCTAATGTATATTGGTTGTTATTTACTTTGATTGCGTGATTATTTATCAGATACTCAGCAAACTCTTTAATTTTATCAGGATTTGGCATTGTGAAGAAATCCTTAAAACCTTTTTTTTCCATAGTATTTTTAATTATAATGCAACATCATCCGAATGGCGGCATCAAGCATTAACTGCTGATCAAAAGCCAATGTGGGTGTTTTCGCTTGGAATTTATACCGTCACAGTCCCTAGGACTACGCATACTATTCCGATAGTGGCAATTAGGGTGAGTATTCCGAGTATTACACCGAGACACCCCCATTTGCGTTCACCATCTGGAAGTCGGTCACTGAGCAGCGCGAAGAGCAAACCGATGAATGGCGTAAATACTAGGCTAAGGAAGAACGTCCATCCAAAGCCGATTTTCCTACGGACGCCTATCAGCCCAACGAGTGCCGCTATCAGCGATCCTGTGCAACAAGCAAATATGATTAATAAGAGTGACATGGTTATTTTCTTTTGCAGTTTTGACTGCAAAGATAATATATTTTTTTGACATATGCAAATAATAATGCACTTTTCTGCCGAATTGACAAGAAAAGCGCATTTAGAAGTGTTGTCCCCTTCTTTTACGTCAGTGGGTGACGGCGGATAGCCTCCGCAGGCAAATATCTTTTACAACCGCTGCCGGTCAATCATAGGCGGGTTAATTATTGTGTAATTTATGCTACTATCGCATTCTCATAAAGGTATTCGGGAGCAATGTCTATCTTGCCATTCTCCCATGAAACAGTCCATCCGTCTAATTCAAATTGCTGAAAAGTCGTCAAAGACTGAAGTTTTCGATATAGTGGCTTTAACACAATGTCTTTGCCATCAAATATCTTTGTAACTCCATTATTAAATGTAAGTTGGAGTTTATATTCTCCAAGGTACTTTGCAGATGTAATCCAAATAAGGTTCATAATCAACTCAAAACGGCACGATAATCATTGTAACGGACATGAAAATGAGGAGGATTATGATCTCCATTGTACATTCCAATAATAATTCCGTAAAAGCGACTAATTTCAGGCATATTTTTTCGTTTTGCAGTTTTGCGCTGCAAAATTACAATATTTTCTTGACATATGCAAATAAAAATGCGCTTTTCTGCAAAAAAAGCAACGAAAAGCGCATTTAGAAATGTGTCAACGATTATCAAATACTCTTCACCTTGAGGGAGCGGAGCCACGTCACGCCACCGGAGGGAACGCTGTCGTGGAAGAACAGATAACGCTTGCCGTCCACCATCGTTACACAAGCGTGCGTCGTCCAGCCTACTACCGGTTGTAACCACTCGCCCTTGAACGTATAAGGACCATAGACATTATCACTCTCGGCATAGCAAAGTAAATGCGTATCACCGGTGGAGTAGGTGAGGATATACTTATTTCCCTCCTTATGAATCCACGAAGCCTCGAAGAAATGGTGCACATCTTCCGCTAACATCGGTTCGCCTTGCTCATTGAGGATAGCTACTTCTTTGGGCTCTTCCGCGAATTGCAGTACGTCGTCCGTCATCTTAGCTATACGGGGGCAGAGACAAGGCTCTGTGCCCTTCGGAAGCACGTTATTCTCAATCATCTCGTTATTGCGATAGCACTGTAATTGACCACCCCATATACCACCGAAGATGCAGTAGATAGCGCCATCATCGTCCTTGAACATACAGGGGTCGATACTGTACGAACCACGAATAGGGTCGGGTTCGGGAATGAACGGACCTTCCGGATTATCGGCAATAGCTACACCTAAACGGAAAACGCCACTTTTGTCCTTTCCGCTGTAGATGAGGTAGTACTTACCGTTCTTCTCCACTACATCGTTATCCCATAACTGTTTCTTTGCCCAAGGGATATCCTTGAGGTCAAGAATCTTACCGCAGTCAACGGCTTGCTTGTCCTCTATTGAGTCCATACGCAATACGTGATAATCCTTCATGCAGAAGTGGTCTCCGTTGTCGTTCTCACTGTGTCCACCATCGACGTCGTGCGACGGATAGATGTAAATCTTACCATTAAATACATGGGCTGACGGGTCAGCCATATAGTCCTTGTCAAATAAATACTTTGCGTCCATAATATTTAGTGTTTAGTGTTTGGTGTTTAGTGTTTGGTTAGGCTTTAGCTGTTAGTTCTTTATTGATCTCGTCCATCTTCTCGTCCGTCAGTTCGTACTTAGAGATGATGAACATAGCCAGAATGAGCAGCAATGCCGGTATCACGCAAACGAGCCAACGAATACCCTCTTGGGCAAGCGGCGTTTGGGTCTCCATATTATTCATAAAGTACGCTCCGGCAGCATTACCCACGCTCATCATAGCGAAAGCGGTAATGAAGAAGAATGCCACAATACGCAAGGGACGGTTGCGAACGAACTCCATCCATAGGTCAGAAACCTTCACGTTCTTCGTGGCTTCGTCGCTCATCACGACGCGCTCTTTACATTGACTGAAGCAGAATACCAACAGTGCAAAACCAACTAACGCATAAATGAGCATGGCGATGAACCAAGCGTGCGAGTCCTTGGGCAGCGTACTGGCAGCTTCAGCAGCGGGTTGATATTGGGTAAAGGCAAGAACGGCACCCGGGATAACACCTCCTAACGCCATACCGGCCTTGAAGAAGATACCTGTTAAGGCATTGACAATACCCGAGATACGTTTGCCCGATGTGTATTCAGCGTAAGTCACTACCTCAGGAATGAGTGCCCACATATAACCGGTAGCCACAATAACACCCGTCGATTTGATGAATTGAGCGATATAAATGAGTACTATATTGTCTTCTACGCGACCTAAATGACTAATCACGTACAGCATCGCCATACCGATGATAGCAATCGTGAGGAAGATATAGAACATATTCTTTTTACCTACTTTGCGCTTGATAGCAGGAACGAAAGGCATAAAGATGAAACTGGGCAGCGAACCCAAACCCATGAAGGCTGCCATCTTCCACGGCATATCGCCTTGCGGAGCAGCCAAAGCAGCAACTAAGATAGGAATACCGGCACTTACTGCCAAACCACCGCAGTTAGCCATGAACATACGAACCGACGTCAAGACCGTTATCTCGTTCGTGTCGCGTGTCAAGGATGAGTGCAAAGCACCATAAGGCACATTAACCAAGGTGTAGAGCATCGAAAGACCAACATAAGTTACATAAGCGTAAACGAGTTTGATGGTCTCTGTGCAACCCTCCATACCGTTCCAGAAGCAGAGAATAGCCAATACCGTCAGTGGCAAACCGGCTAAGATAAGGTAGGAGCGGTACTTACCCCAACGCGGGTTATGTTTGTCAATGAACGTTCCTACCAGCGGATCCCACAATACATCAATGATACGAACCACTAAGAACATGATTGCCGCCATACCCGGATCGAGTCCGTAAATTTCCGTGTAGAAAAAGAGTAAATACATGCAAATGGTTTGATAAATAAGGTTCTGTGCCAAGTCACCCGAACCAAAACCAAGTCGCATTAACCAATTGGATTTTTTCTTTGTGTTTTCCATAATATATAAATTTGAATTACTTTACCACTTTAAACTATTAAACTAGACGGCTACTCTACACTCTAAACTCTCCACTCTCAACTAAAACATCTCTACGATGTCTCGTACTACCGGCTTAGGTTCTTTTTGGCGGTCAAAGAGTAGCGGATACGCCTTACGTCCCTTGATGGGCCAATCGTTGAGCCAAGACATACCGTCGTGTACACCCCAAAGGGTTACGCGGTCAATCTGATGCTCGTGCGCTTTGAGCAGGGTGAAGATATCTATCCAACGCTGATTAATTTGCGCCTCTGCCTCTGCGGTCAGCCCCTTGCGATAGGGGTCTAAGGCCTTGCGGTACTTAAAATTACTACTTACTTCTGCACCGGAGAACGACTCGATACGAGGTAGTACGTTCATGTCTAATTCGGTCATATTGACTTTTACTCCTGTAGAAGCCAAAGAGTCAATCGCATCCGACCACTCTTGCAGGGTGGGGTAGTCCAAACCATTATGGCACTGCATGCCCACCGCATCGATACGAAGTCCTTTGGCTTGTAAGTCGCGAACCAAAGCACAAACGGTTTGCACTTTATTGGGATTGGTCATCGAATAGTCGTTGTAGTAAAGTTCTGCATCCGGATCGGCTTCGTGAGCAAATTGGAATGCCAGTTCGATATAATCATCACCGATAATCTGTTGCCAAAGGCTATTGCGCATTGAGCCGTCGTCCATCACACATTCGTTGCACACGTCCCAACCATAGACGCGCCCTTTATAGCGACCTACGACCGAATAGATATGATTGCGCATACGCTCAATAAGTACCTCGCGAGTAACTAAATTGCCTTTCTTATCATAGAACATCCACTTAGCTGCTTGTGAATGCCAAACCAAGCAGTGACCGATAATGCGCATACCGTTCTGTTCTCCGAACTTAACAAAACGGTCGGCTTGACCCCAACGATAAACGCCCTCTCGTGGAGTCAATTCTTCTGCTTTCATGCAATTTTCGGCTACAATAGAGTTAAACTGTTGCTCCACTAAAAGATGAGCTTTACTATTCGAATGGGCTACAATAGAAGTGTTCACCGCACAACCGATAGCGAAATGCTGACCTACGGTGTTCTTTAATGTTTCTTTGCTCTCTAAGGGCGCGTGAAAAGAAGATAACAATATGATAAGGGCTAAGAAGTGTGTGTTTTTCATAGAATGAAGATTAATTTAAATCGTAACCATAATGTTTAAGTCGAGACTGGTTGCTCCGCCAATCGCGATCGACTTTAACAAATAACTGCAAATAAACCGGTTTATCAAAGAATGCTTCTATATCTTTGCGCGCCTCTGTTCCTACTTTCTTCAGTGCGGAACCGGCTTTGCCGATGATAATACCTTTCTGCGAATCGCGCTCCACATAGATGACGGCACCAATGCGAATAATGCCTTTCGGATGTTGTTCGGTCGGCTCCTCTTCCTTAAAACTCTCTACCTCCACTTCTACAGAGTAGGGTATCTCTTTGTCATAGCAGAGCAGTATCTTCTCGCGAATAATCTCGTTCACAAAGAAGCGAGCAGGCTTGTCTGTCAGTTGGTCTTTTGGGAAGAAAGGTTCGCTTTCCGGTAGTGAGTTTTTGATTATCTCAAAGAGTTGGTTCACTCCAAACTGCTCCTTGGCAGAAATAGGCACTACGGAGGCTTGAGGTAAGGTCTTTTGCCAAAAATCCACTAACCGCTCCAGTGTCTCTTGCGTGGTGAGGTCTATCTTGTTCAGTACTAAAATGACCTTCGTTCCGGCAGCCGCCATCTTCTTGACCTTCTCCAAGAACTCGGCACAATCACTATTGCGGTCGGTCGTATCCTGCACATCCGTTACATAAAGTAGCACATCCGCGTCCACCAAAGCAGAACGGCTAAACTCTAACATCTGCTCCTGTAATTTATAGTTCGGCTTGAGGACTCCCGGCGTGTCTGAATAAACCATCTGGAAGTCCTCCCCATTGACTATACCTAAGATACGATGACGAGTTGTCTGCGCCTTCGACGTGATAATGGATATACGCTCACCTACGAGCGCATTCATAAGCGTCGATTTACCGACGTTCGGATTGCCTACTATATTAACAAATCCTGCGCGATGCATGAGATAATAATTCTTAATTTGATACTTTATTGCAAAAATACGCTGCAAAGTTACGAATTTTTTTGGACATGTGCAAATTTTTTTGTACTTTTGCAGCCGAAATGACGTATGACCAACTCATAACACAGCTCAAACAGGGTTCTTATGCCCCCGCGTACCTGCTTGCAGGAGACGAACCTTACTATATCGACCAAGCTGCCGATTACTTCGAGAATAATATCCTCGATGAGTCGGCTCGTGCGTTTGATCTTACTGTTGTGTATGGCAAAGACCTTGCTTCTGCAGATATAACACCTGCTGTAGCTGCGGCTCGCGGATTTGCTATGTTCGGAGGACAAAAGGTGATTATTGTCAAAGAGGCGCAGTTTGTCAAGAAATGGGACGCTCTTGCCCTTTATATGTCTAATCCCCAGCCCGATTCCATCCTCGTTATTTGCCATAAGTACGGCACTCCCGATAAACGCCTTAACCTCTGGAAGAACTTCGAGAAACAAGGGGGCGTTATCATGACATCTGCTAAGATACCCGACTATCAACTGGAACGCTGGGTGCGTGACTACCTCAAAGATAGAGTAGGGAGTTTGGGACTGAAAGTGGACGATAGAGTGCCTAAATTATTGGCGGATTATATAGGTTCTGACCTTAGCGGTATTGTGGGTGCTGTGGATAAACTCATTAACGGCCGTCCCGAGAATTGTACTACGATTGACGCTTCCCTTGTGGAGCGTAATGTGGGTATCTCTAAGGACTATAACGTCTTTGAACTCCAAGACGCTCTCATCAAGGGCGATGTGGTCAAAGCTAATCGTATTACCCAATACTTTGCTTCCAGCAAGGATCATCCGATGGTCAAGGAATTAGGTATATTGTATAATTTCTTTGCTAACTTAATGATTTATCATTATCTGGCAGATAAGTCGGAAAGGGCTGCGGCACCTGCCTTAGGTTGCTCGCCTTTCTTTGTGAAGGACTATGCGGCAGCAGCTCGTCGCTACTCAGCCGGCAAGACCTTTAAGATAATCGGTTACTTCCGTGAGATAGATGCTCGCTCCAAGGGTATCAATAACCCCTCCGCTAAGGACGAGGACTTATGGAAGGAACTCATATATAAAATTCTACATTAACCGAGGGACAGATTTGACTGCTTGCAACCCTCCCTAAACAAATGCTAAAATGAACAAACATTATTTTTTCACATCGGAATCCGTGTCGGAAGGACACCCCGATAAAGTCGCTGACCAAATCAGCGACGCAGTACTCGACAATTTCTTAGCACAAGACCCCCAATCGCACGTGGCTTGTGAAACGCTCGTCACCACGGGTCAGGTCATCGTTGCCGGTGAGGTTAAGTCCCACCGCTATGTGGATGTGCAATCGGTGGTTCGTGATACTATTCGTAAGATTGGTTATACCAAATCAGAGTATCAGTTTGATGCCGATAGTTGCGGTATCTTTACGGCTCTGCATGAGCAATCAGCCGATATCGACATGGGCGTTAGCCGTAAGGGCAAACTCAATCAAGGAGCCGGTGACCAAGGTATCATGTTCGGTTATGCAACTGACGAAACGGATAGTTTTATGCCCCTCACCCTCGACCTTGCCCACACCTTAGTATATACACTCGCGCGCATACGTAAGGAAGGTAAACAAATGCTCTACCTCCGCCCCGATGCCAAATCGCAAGTAACTATCGAATATGATGAGCATAATCGCCCTGTTCGTATAGATACCATCGTTCTCTCTACCCAACATGATCCCGATGTGACGCAAGAGCAGATACGCAAGGATATAATCAACATTCTCCTTCCGCGTGTAGCTACGCGTGATGCACGCTACGAGGCTTTGCTCAAAGATTTTCTATCTTCGCCTAAGTCACACCTCTTTGTTAATCCTACCGGCAATTTCGTTATCGGCGGTCCTCACGGAGATACAGGTCTAACCGGACGTAAAATCATCGTCGATACTTATGGTGGTCGCGGTGCTCATGGTGGAGGTGCTTTCTCCGGAAAAGATCCCTCAAAGGTTGATCGCTCTGCGGCTTATGCTGCCCGCTGGATTGCCAAGAACATGGTGGCTGCCGGTGTGGCAAAGGAGATGCTTGTTCAAGTAGGTTACGCTATCGGTATTGCCAAACCTGTCAGCATCTGCGTTAATACCTATGGCACCGCCCGCAAGGGAATCACGGATACAGACATTGCAAAGCAAATAAATAAACTCTTTGATCTTCGTCCCGGAGCATTGGAGCGCGACCTCAAACTGCGCCAACCTATTTACGAAGAGACCGCACGTTATGGACATATGGGACGTACATCTGAAGTCATTACCAAGTCTTTCGTTGACGAGAGCGGCAAAACGTTTACTAAACAGGTCGAACTCTTCACTTGGGAAAAACTCAATAAGGTCAAGGACATCAAACAAGCCTTTAACCTCTAACCACTAACCTCTAACCACTAACCAACATGAGTCGTCAGACAAATTTAAATATCATGGTTTCGGCTATCGTTATCCTCGCCGTAGCCATCGACCAAACCATTAAACTCTATATCCGCACGCATTTTGCACTGGGCGAGAGTCACGAAATAACATCTTGGTTCTATCTTTGCTATATTGAGAATGACGGAATGGCATTCGGAATTGAGTGGTTCAGCAAACTGCTCCTCACCCTCTTCCGTATTGCTGCTGTCGGTATCCTCGGTTGGTACACCCATCGCCTAATCTATGGCCCTTCAGCGCAGCGGTCTTGCAGTCCAAAGGACGGTCCTTCAGCCGAAGGCGGTCTTTCAGCACACAGTGCGGTCAAAACGAGAACGAGTTATCTCGTTATGGTCTCCCTCGTTATCGCCGGTGCGTTAGGGAATATCATCGACTGCGTCTTCTATGGCAAACTCTTTGGTTATGCAGGTTGGTTCTATGGTAAGGTGGTGGATATGTTCTATTTCCCGCTCATTACTAATTCGGCAGGAGAGTGTATCTTCTTCCGTCCGGTCTTTAACTTCGCAGACTCGTGCATTACAGTTGCCGTCATTTGTATTATCATTTGGTTCCGCAAAGACCTCGATATTTCTTTGAATAAACCCAAACAAAAGGAGAATAGTGAGAAGTAATAGCGCAATATTATGGGTAATCATGGTGGTAACATTAGTTGGTTGCCGCCCTCGCGATATCCTTTCGCGTCGTGAGATGCAAGCCGTTTTGGTGGATTTACATAAGGCAGAAGCGGTGTTGCAAGTCTCAGGATATGCTTCTTTTGCTTATGAAGAGGAAGAATCAAAGGCCTACTATATCGTCTTGCAAAAGCATAATTTAACCCAAGCACAATTCGATTCGTCTTTGGTTTGGTACACCAAACATCCGCAACTCTTTGATAAGATCTATCCCAAAGTGGTTGCTCAACTGGAGCAGGAACGAGACGCTTTTTTGGAAGCCCATCCGCAGACGCGTGAGGCGAACAAACCCAAGCCTCGTGACTTACCCGATTTGGACAAAATAATGTTCATTAGTATAGAAGGAATACCCCTTGAGTGGACAGATACGGCGGAAAAATACAAAAAAACACAAAAAAATGAAGAAAAATTTGTGTATGTCGAAATAAATTTGTAATTTTGCACGCTTTTTCGGTCAAGTGACTCGATGAGGCTATAAATATTATTAATTCGCTATGTTGGGCAGTGGGGTCAAAGGTGCCTGTAAATGATGTCTGTCGGCATAGCCATAAAACAAATCTATAATGGATACATTAAGTTACAAAACAGTATCGGCTAACAAGGCAACTGCTCAGAAGGAGTGGGTTGTAGTTGATGCTGAGGGCCAGATTCTTGGCCGTATGTGCACGAAGGTGGCTAAACTCCTTCGCGGCAAGTACAAACCCAGTTTCACTCCTAATGTGGACTGCGGTGACAACGTGATTATTGTCAATGCTGACAAGGTGATTATGACCGGTAACAAATGGGAAGGTCGCACTTATGTTCGCTACACCGGTTTCCCGGGTGGTCAACGTGAGATGACTCCTGCTCAATTGCTGGCTAAAGGTTCGGATCGCCTCATTAAGAAGGTGGTTAAGGGTATGCTCCCGAAGAATCGTCTGGGCAGTCAGTTGTTCAATAACCTGTATGTCTTTGCAGGTGCAGAGCACAATATGCAAGCTCAACAACCCAAACAAATTGATATTAATACACTTAAATAATAATTGAAGAATATGGAAACTATTAATGCATTAGGTCGTCGTAAAGCTGCTGTTGCACGCGTTTACGTTAATGAGGGTGCCGGTAAGATTACGATTAACGGTCGTGACTTGGAGGTTTATTTCCCCGCTTCTATTCTTCAATTCATCGTTAAGCAACCCCTCAACAAACTCGGTGTTGCTGAGAAGTATGACATCAATGTCAACCTCGACGGTGGTGGTATTAAGGGTCAAGCCGAGGCTCTGCGTCTGGCTATCGCCCGTGCTCTTGTTAAAATTAATCCGGAAGACAAACCGGCTCTGAAGGCTGAAGGTTTCATGACTCGTGATGCTCGTGAAGTTGAGCGTAAGAAACCCGGTCAACCCAAAGCTCGTCGTCACTTCCAATTCAGTAAACGTTAATATTTATTTAATTCTATTAGATGCCCTGTCGCCTGTTTCCAGTCGCCGGTTGCCTACTAATAGAATGCCAAACATCAAAACACAATGAGAACAAATTTTGATCAACTTCTCGAAGCAGGTTGCCACTTTGGTCACCTCAAACGTAAATGGAATCCCGCTATGGCTCCTTACATCTTTGCGGAGCGCAATGGTATTCACATTATCGACTTAAACAAAACCGTTGTTAAGATTGAAGAAGCCGCTGAGGCTTTGAAGAATATCGCTAAGTCCGGTCGCAAGATTCTCTTCGTAGGCACGAAGAAGCAAGCACAAGAAGTGCTCGCTGCTAAGGCTCAAGAGATTGGTATGCCGTACATCACCGAGCGTTGGGCTGGTGGTATGCTTACCAACTTCCCCACCATCCGTAAGGCCGTTAAGAAAATGACCACCATCGACAAGATGATGACCGACGGAACGTTCGATAACATCTCTAAACGTGAGAAACTGCAAATCACTCGTCAACGCGAGAAACTGGAGAAGAACCTCGGTTCTATCGCTGACCTCACCCGTCTGCCCTCCGCTTTGTTCGTAGTGGACGTAATGAAAGAGCATATTGCTGTTGCTGAGGCTAATCGTCTGGGTATTCCTGTATTCGGTATCATTGATACCAACTCGGATCCCGCTCCGATTGATTTCGTTATTCCTGCTAACGACGATGCTACTAAGTCCATCGAGGTTATCCTCAATGCTGTAGCTGAAGCCATCAAGGAAGGTCTGGAAGAGCGTAAGGTAGAGAAAGCTGACGAAGATGCTGCTGCCGCTCAAGAAGAGGTTGTTGAAGAGGCTCCCGCTCCCAAGGAGCGCCGCACTCGCGTTCGCAAAGCTGCTCCCAAAGCAGAGCCCGAGAAAGTAGCTACTGCTGAAGCTCCCGTTGAGGCTCCCGTTGAAGAGAAAACTGAATAATAATCTTTCAGCACGAAGTGCGGTCTAGCAGCGAAGCGGTCTTTCAGCCGCAGGCGGTCTTGCAGCACAGAGTGCGGTCTAAATAATACAATTATGGCAAACATAACATTAGCTGATATTAAGAAACTGCGCGATATGACCGGCGCAGGTATGATGGACGTCAAGAAAGCCCTCACTGAAGCCGATGGCGACTTTGAGGTTGCTAAAGACCTCCTCCGTAAACGTGGTCAAGCGATTGCTGCTAAGCGTAGCGACCGTGAGGCTTCGGAAGGTTGCGTACTGGCTAAGGCCGAGAACGGCTTTGGCGCTATCGTAGCCGTTAAGTGCGAAACTGACTTCGTGGCTAAGAATGCTGATTTCGTAGCAATGGTTAAGAAGATTCTTGACGCTGCTATGGAGCATAAGCCCGAGACTTTGGACGAACTCAAGGCCATCAAGATTGGTGATTTCACTACCGTTGATCTCGTTACCGAGCGTAGTGGTGTTACCGGTGAGAAGATGGAACTGAGCGATTACGCTTTCATCAAAGCCGCTAAGGTTGATGCTTATAACCACCTTGGAAATAAACTGTCCTCTCTCGTTGCTGCTGACGCTGCTGATGCTGACCAAGACACCGTTCACGGTGTGAACATGCAAGTAGCTTCCATGAACCCCGTGGCTCTGGATGCTGACCATGTAGCCGCTGAGGTTAAGGACAAAGAGTTGGCTATCGCAATGGATAAGACCAAACAAGACGAGATTGCTAAGGCTGTTGAGAACGCTCTCCGCAAAGCCGGTATCAATCCCGCTCACGCAGACAGTGATGACCATATCGCTTCCAATACCGCTAAGGGTTGGTTGACCGAGGAGCAAGCTGAGACCGCACGTCAAATCCGTGCTACCGTTCCTGCTGAGGCTGAAGCTAACCTCAATATGAAGAAGATTGAGATGATTGCCCAAGGTCGTCTGCAAAAGTTCCTGAAGGAATCGACACTCGTTGAGCAACAATATATCATGTCCGAGTCCAAAGAACTCGTGAAGGATGTATTGAAGAAAGCTAATGTCAACATCGTTGACTTCAAGCGCATCACGCTCAATCAAGAATAAGATTACAAAATAGTTGAGGGTTTCAGCGCGGAGTCTCTAAACTCTACACTCTAAACTCTCAACTATTTTGGGGGTATTAGCTCATCTGGCTAGAGCGCGACACTGGCAGTGTCGAGGTGAGCGGTTCGAGTCCGCTATACTCCACCAAGCAACGGCTTATGGTCGTTGTTTTTTTTGTGCTTCCGATAGGTGACGCCCTATGGGCGTGTCCGGCTGGTCTCACATAGCCCCTATCGAGCGAGCTCGTAGTGGCTTTGTGTTCCCACCCGCCTATCTGCCGATAGGTCACCTATCGTTCGCCCATCACCCTATTGTGGAGTCTATCGCCCTTTTGACCGGGTTCTCCCTCGTTCGCTTCGCTCTCTCTGTCGATCTGCGCCTACGGCTTGTGCGAGTCCGCTCTCTCAGTCGATCTGCGCCTACGGCTTGTGCGAGTCCGCTATACTCCACCAAGAGACCTTCGGGTCTCTTTTTTTTCTGCCAAATTGTCAGTACTGACATGTATTTTGGCAGAAATATGCCTTTGGCACACCTTTTGTCATATATTTAGCGAAAGCCAATCTTTCAGCGAAGCGGTCCTTCAGTCCCGTAGGGACGGTCCTACAGGTCGAAGGCCGGTCAAAAAACGAAGTTAAACAAATTAAAATTATAAAGCTATGAGTAAAATTATTGGAATCGACCTGGGAACAACGAACTCCTGCGTCGCAGTTATGGAAGGAAATGAACCTATTGTTATTGCTAACTCCGAAGGTAAGCGTACCACGCCCTCTGTCATCGGTTTTGTTGACGGTGGCGAGCGTAAGGTGGGCGACCCCGCTAAGCGTCAAGCAATCACTAATCCTACGAAGACCGTGAACTCTATCAAACGTTTCATGGGTGAGACCTATGATCGTCTGTCGAACGAGGTCGCACGCGTTCCTTATAAAGTAGTTAAGGGAGACAACAACACGCCTCGCGTAGATATTGATGGTCGTCTCTACACTCCGCAAGAGATCTCTGCTATCATTCTGCAAAAGATGAAGAAGACTGCTGAGGATTACCTTGGCACCGAAGTCACGGACGCTGTTATCACCGTTCCTGCTTACTTCAACGACAGCCAACGTCAGGCTACTAAGGAAGCCGGTGAGATTGCCGGTCTGAACGTACGCCGTATCGTGAACGAGCCTACGGCTGCTGCCTTGGCTTATGGCTTAGACAAAGCCAATAAGGACATGAAGATCGTAGTCTTCGACTGCGGTGGTGGTACCCACGATGTAAGCGTGCTTGAGTTAGGTGATGGCGTGTTTGAGGTAAAGGCTACCGATGGTGATACCCACCTCGGTGGTGACGACTTCGACCATCGTATTATTGACTGGCTCGTTAGCGAGTTTAAGAACGAGAACGGCGGTGCCGACTTGACCTCTGACCCGATGGCTATGCAACGCCTCAAAGAGGCTGCTGAGAAGGCTAAGATTGAGCTTTCTAACACCACCTCTACCGAGATTAACTTGCCCTATATCATGCCCGTTAACGGTGTTCCGGCTCACCTCGTGAAGACCCTGACTCGCGCTAAGTTCGAGCAACTTATTGACGACCTGATTCAACGTACTATCGCTCCTTGCCGTACCGCTTTGCAGAATGCCGGCATGAGCACTTCCGATATTGACGAGGTTATCCTCGTGGGTGGTTCGACCCGTATTCCGGCTATCCAAGCCGCAGTAGAGAAGTTCTTCGGCAAAGCTCCGTCAAAGGGTGTTAACCCCGATGAGGTTGTTGCTGTCGGTGCTGCCATCCAAGGTGGTGTGTTGACGGGTGAGGTGAAGGACGTGCTCTTGCTGGACGTAACTCCGCTGAGCCTCGGTATTGAGACCATGGGTGGTGTGATGACCAAGATGATTGAGGCTAATACCACTATCCCGACTAAGAAATCCGAGATCTTCACGACGGCTGTGGATAATCAACCTTCTGTTGAGATTAAAGTCCTGCAAGGTGAACGCCCGATGGCAGCTCAGAATAAGCAAATCGGTATCTTCCATCTCGACGGTATCATGCCCGCTCACCGTGGCGAACCGCAAATCGAGGTTACGTTCGATATTGACGCTAATGGTATCCTCAATGTCACCGCTAAGGATAAAGCTACCGGTAAGGAGCAGAAGATCCGCATCGAGGCTTCGAGCGGTCTGAGCGATGAGGAGATCAAACGCATGAAAGCCGAAGCAGAGGCTAATGCCGAAGCCGATAAGCGCGAGAAAGAGCGTATCGACAAACTGAACAAGGCTGACGGTCTTATCTTCCAAACCGAGAAACAACTCAAGGAGTTCGGTGATAAGATTCCTGCTGCGAAGAAAACGCCTATTGAGGACGCTCTGAAGGAACTCAAGGACGCTTATGAGAAGAAAGACGCTGACGCCTGCGAGGCTGCTTCTACCAAACTGACTAACGCTTTCCAAGCTGCCAGTCAAGAGATGTACAACGCTGCTAACGCTCAACCCGGTGGTGCACAAGCAGGACCTCAACCCGGTCAAGGTGCACAAGGCGACAATAACGCCAATAAGGATGCCGAGGACGTTGACTTCGAGGAAGTGAAGTAAGTCCTTAGGTAAAGGAATAAGGATAAAGGAAAAAGACCTTAGTATATTAAAAAAAGCGGAGCTCTTGCCCCGCTTTTTTTATGTTACATCGGATGCTCAAGCTTGAGCGTCTTGGTGGGTTGATCACAAACCTCGGTTGGACCGTAGTACTGTATGGGACCCGGATAGATATAACTCGTGTTAGCGTCTGCCCACTCAGCGCGGTGTTGCTCTAAGAACAAGAAGGGAGCACCGTCCAGACGAACGAGGGCTTTTTGGATAACGGGTTTCATCTTTCCGTTACGGTGCTCCATGTTCATCATCATCGTGATGGGGCAACCTCCGGCAATCCACTCGGTATGCGGTTGCGCTAAGTTACGTACCACAGCCATATAACCGGTCTTACCGGCAGCAATGAGTTGCGTAGCGGTCATACCTAAACTATAGCAGTAGTCGGCATCGAAATTAGACGGGATAGCGCAACGTCCTTCGTAACCGAAGAAGTGGTTAATAGAACTGAACTTACCCTTATATTCGCCGGCAGCTTTGAGCTGAGCAAGACGTTTGCTAACCATCTCAATCAGCAGTTTTTCGGTCTCAATCTGACTAACCATCACGTTTCCGTGAGGATCACGATCCAGCGTTAACTGACGAGCAATACCCTTCGGCAACGAGCGATAGAGTTCGCAACTGGCAGGAGTGAGCATGTTCTTAACGTACTCGCGCTTAGCGTCATCGCCTTCGAGAGCGGTGAACTCCTCGTTATTGGCAAGTAGGTCGTTCAGCTCTTGGATAAGCACACGCATGGCGGGGATAAACTCAATCAGACCTTCCGGAATGAGTACCGTACCGAAGTTCAAACCGGCATTAGCACGTGCTACAATAACAGCGGCAATCTGATTAACGACATCATTGAGGGTCATGTTCTTAGCCTCAACCTCCTCGGAGATAAGGCATACGTTCGGTTGACTTTGCAGGGCGCACTCCAAAGCGATATGGCTGGCGCTACGACCCATCAGGCGGATGAAGTGCCAGTATTTACAAGCCGAGTTGGCGTCGCGTTGGATATTACCAATCAGTTCCGAATAGGTCTTACAAGCAGTGTCAAAACCGAAACTGGTCTCAATGAACTCGTTCTTGAGGTCACCATCAATCGTCTTCGGGCAACCAATCACTTGGATACCACATTGCTTTTGGAGGTAGTACTCTGCCAAGACGCAAGCGTTCGTGTTTGAATCGTCACCACCGATGATAACGATAGCCTTGATGCCGAGTTTTTGGCAAATCTCGATACCCTTATCGAACTGCCAAGTCTCTTCCAGTTTGGTACGACCCGAACCGATAATATCGAAACCACCTGTATTGCGGTATTCGTCAATCACTTTGGCGGTGAGCTCAACATAGTCGTGCTCAATCAGACCGCTCGGACCTCCTTTGAAACCATATAGCTTGTTGTTGGGGTTGATACGTTGCAGACCGTCAAACAAACCGCAAATAACGTTGTGCCCACCGGGAGCTTGACCACCCGAAAGGATAACGCCCACATTGAAAGTATCTGCCGTCTGTTGATTGCCTGCGGAGGCACCCGGCTCCAACGTAATCACCGGCATACCGTAGGTGTTGGGGAAGAGGGCTTTGATTTGTTCTTGGTCGGCTACGGATTCGGTAGCTTGACCTTCTACTAATTGTACGTTCCCGGTGAGGGCAACGGGCATCTTCGGCTGATAAGCCTGACGTGCTTCTTGAAGAGGAGATTTTAACATTGTCATATTATTTATTTTTTGATTGTTCGTTACATTCACTATTGAACCGCCTTTTTCGGCTGCAAAGATACAACAATTTTTTGACTTATGCAAGATTTGCAAATAATATTTGCTTAATTTTATCGTTTTCCTATGTCAAAAGCACCTAAATAAACTCTTTGCCCAATATGAGAATGGAATCTCAAATATAGCAACAATAATTTTAATAATATAAGTTGTTATAGATAACTCAAAATAAATACTCCAACCAATAGGGAATTGAGTGTTAAACCACGCTATGCCGGTAGTTTGATATAATGTCGCGAAGGATATACACAAACCGGTGAAGAAAAATGAATCAAACAATTGACTGATCCATGTGGAGAATTGAGCTCTCAACCAAATTTTCTTAGTATATTTACGAATAAATGCATATAACCATACATTCATACGGTTGCTACAGAAATAGGATATTAATGATGCTAATACGATAGCTCCCGCCGCTCCAAAGACCTGACAGAATGCTTCGTGATTGCCCCCTTCCGGTCCTTCGGGACAATTAAAACGCATTGAGAACCAACTGATGATAACAACGGATATTGCTGCAAAGAAACCAATAGACACCGATTTCTTCGCTATATCTTGCCCATAATTCTCGCTCAGTATATCTTGTACTAATGCCAAACTGACAAAAGCCACGTTACCGAGTGAGACGGTCAACCCAAACATATTACAGAACGAGTTGACTTCCAGATTAGCGAATACGGTGATGAATGCTGCCCAAGCAAACAATCCGGCCTTACCCCAAAATTTAAAACTCAGGATTACTCCTAAAAAAGAAATGAGTATCTGTAGAAATAGCAGACACTCATTAGATAATAATAAATTTGTCATGCTCTTTATGTTTTAATTTATTTTGCGGAGGATTACAAGCCTAGAACTCCGCATTTTCTTTCGTTCCGAAATCGAGTGCAAAGGTACTGCTTTTTTTCGAATTATGCAAACATTTAGCGGAAATTTTTGCGGTTTACCGCAGATTTTTCCGATAGCATTTGCATTTAACCTGTTTCTTTGACCTAAAGAGGTTATTTATTTTTCATTTCAACTCTCCCTGTATGGAACATCACCGAGCTGTGTGGCTATGAGCCAAAAGGCGATATTTTTCAGAAAAATCAACTTTTTATGCTCTGAAATTTGCACATATCAAAAAAAAATTGTAATTTTGCAGTTGAAATTAATGCAAAATATAAATCCCTATCAATTATGAAAAAAGTAGTTCTTTACATTAGCGTACTGCTATTCGTGGCATGTAAGGAGTATAATCCTGTAGAAATAACAGATAAGTCATTTTGTCCACGAGCCGAATGGGGCAAAGCTGCCTCCATTCTAATGCACACCCCCGGTATAGAGCTATTTGACGGAGTGGCTCATCCTACTGCCGGACTGTTTGAGCATTATTTCAATGTTGATTCTGCGGCAGCAGAACACCGTCATTACATAGAAATGCTCCGCGCCAACAACATTCAAGTCTATACGGTGGAGGATATTCTGCAACAAATGGATATGGATGTCCTCCGCTCATTGGCAGAGCAAGTGCTCACGTATGATGTGTCAGCACTCAGTCAGGAAGATGCCGAAGAGGTGGGTGAGAAATACCGCCAACAGACCTTGCGGGAGATGAGTCGTAATGATCTTGTCCGTTGTCTGCTTTTGCAACCCACCATCCGCTTGCGTAAGACCGAACTCAACACCGGTTATGAGGCCGTTTATGAGCATAACTCGCTCATGAATCTGTACTTCACACGCGACCAAAGTATAAGCACTCCCAATGGTCAAGTCATCTGTAAGATGAACTCCACGCAGCGTGCCCCGGAGACCCGCATCATCCGCGCTTGCTACGAGGCATTAGGTATTACCCCTATCTATGAGATTAAGGGCGACGGGCGTATGGAAGGCGGCGATTATATCCCTGCCGGAACGGTTTCGTTTATAGGACAAGGCATGCGTACCAACGCAGAGGCGATTGATCAGATGTTAGCACATGATGTCTTTGGACACGATACTGTGATTGTAGTCAAACAACATTGCCGTTGGCAATTGGAAATGCACCTTGATACGTATTTCAATATCATAGATAAAGACCTATGCACGATGGTAGCTCGCCGCAAAAATGCACCCGTAGGCGACCCTTATTACATCTCGGCGGATATCTATGTTCGTGCCCCCGGTGAGAAGAATTATCGTTTAGAGGCAGAGGATGTGTGTTTTGTGGACTTGCTCCATCAACGTGGTTTTACTATCATCCCTATTGAGGAGGCAGACGAACTGCATTATGCCAATAACTACCTCACGATCGCTCCTCGTCATATCATGGCGGTTGGGGGTCAGTCTGAGGGTTTTCAAAATGCACTTAAGGCGCATAACGTAACGGTAGAGTGGGTGCCTATGGAACAACTCATCTGCGGCTATGGTGCTGCCCACTGCATGACGCAAGTAATGCAACGCATACCCTAATTATAAATTAGTAATTTTGCGAGCAAAATTGAGAAATAAGCCCTTTGGTGTTAGGCTATGGTCGGCCTTTGGGCACTAATCGGACGTTGGGATTTTGGAGAGAAAAACATAATATATTATATGAATAGTGAAAAACAACACATTAAGAAAAGCGAAACCTATGGTGAAATACTACAAAGCAGCGTAGCAGTTTTGCCGGCGGAGCAGCAACTCTTTTCCGATTTGTGCTCTATTATTAACGAAGCGCGTCGGCATGTTGCCACATATGTCAACACAGAAGCATGTCTAATGAATTGGCATGTTGGCAAACGGATAAAAGATGATGTTTTATTTGGTAAACGAGCCGAATATGGTAAGCAAATTCTAGCAAAATTAGCTAAACAACTGACAGAGCAGTTTGGCGCAGGATGGAGCGAGAAGAATCTTAGACATTGTCTCCGCGCGGCAGAGACTTTTTCTGAAGATGAGATTGTCTCCGCATCGAGGAGACAATTGTCGTGGACTCACATAAAGACTTTAATGTATCTTAAAGACGATTTGGAACGCAAATTCTATATGGAAATGTGCCGCATTGAACATTGGGATACGCGCACATTGGCAGAAAAGATAGATGGTCAACTATTTCAACGTACGGCTATCAGTCAACGTCCGGAAGAGGTTATTCGTCGCGAGTTAACCAATTTAGAAGAAACGAATGTTCTACATCCTGATATTGTTTTCCGTAGTGCTTATATATTAGATATGCTCGGTCTTCCGGATGCTTATTCAGAGAAAGATTTAGAAGATTCGATTCTCAATTGTATGGTTGAGTTTATTCATGAGTTAGGATCAGATTTCACGTTTGTTGATCGTCAAAGGCGCATCACTGTAGATTCTGAGGATTATTATATTGATTTACTTTTCTATCATCGAGGACTGCGTCGATTAGTGGCGATAGATTTAAAACTCGGCAAGTTCAAACCGGCATACGAAGGGCAGATGCGTCTATATCTCCGTTATCTCAATGCTAACGACCGCAAGGAATGGGAAGAAGAACCAATTGGCTTGATTTTGTGTAGTGAAGGTAATACGGAGCATATTCAGTACCTAATGATGGACGAGAAGAGTGATATTCGTGTGGCGCAATATTACACAGAATTACCGGATAAGCAGTTGTTGGCTGATAAATTGCAACGCGCCATTGCCATTGCCCGCGAGAAGCAACAAGAGAGAGATAATGAGGAAACGTAATAATCGTGCCCTTTGGGCTAAGAAATAATAAGTAGGGGTATTAGCTCATCTGGTAGAGCGTTTCGTTCGCAACGAAAAGGTGGGCAGTTCGAGTCTGCTATACTCCACAAAAGAAAAATATCGAAATGCTTGCATATATCAGGAAAAAGTTGTAATTTTGCAAGCGGATTGGAAACCGGCCTTTGGGCGCTATCGGGTGTTGGAAGTTTGGAAAAGAAAAACAACAAAAAGAATATATAATTTGACAGGAAAACGTGCTTTTAGAGAAAAAAGTGCGTTTTTATTTTGTAGTTTCAATTATTTTTAGTAATTTTGTAGCGTAATTCCACGCCGGAGGGATATGTCTCTCAAATAAGGGGTGGTCTTGCTGACATATAGAGCGTTTAATATGTCGGTTTCAATGTCGGTTACGCCGCGAACAGTTGAACGTGATATACAACAAATATTGAATTGATATGACCAAAGAGGAACTATTAGTACGTATAAAAGACATCGAATGGGAGGATTTCGAAGTCAAGGAAGCGCAGAACAAGCTACCAGACAATGTATGGGAAACCGTATCGGCTTTTTCCAATACTTCCGGTGGGTGGATTGTCTTTGGCCTCAAACAAAACGGCAAGCGTTTTGAGGTGCAGGGTGTTAATGACGGAGAGAAGATTGAATCCGATTTTCACAACACCTTACGTAGTGGGCAGAAATTCAATACCCGTATATTGGCAGAGAGCCGCAAGTATATGATAGACGATAAATTGGTCTTGGCATTTCATATTCCTTCTTCGTCTATGAAACCAATATATGTCACTAACCCCATCAATACGTTTATCCGTACCGGTAGCGGCGACCGTCGTGCCTCAGAGGGTGAAATAGCTGCTATGCAGCGTGATCAGGCGTTTGGTTTCAAGAGTGAACAAAAGGTGGCAGGCACGACGCTTGACGATATAGATTCTGTTTCGTTGGATACTTTCCGTCGCCATATCAATAATTTCAACCCCGAGTTTCCTTATACCCAATTGCAAAATGATGAATTTTGCGAAAAAGTAGGTGTTACGAAAGATGGTGTGCTGACATATGCCGGTTTGTTACTATTGGGCAAACGCGATTCGGTGCAGCGGTATATATCTAATTTTTGGATTGACTACATTGAGATTCCTGGAACGAGTTTTCGCGATGCCGATGTGCGCTACACCTACCGTATGCCGGAGCAAGCGAACATTTGGGAATCCTATCAGATTATATTGCAACGGCTACGCATTTACTGTGATGCTCCGTACGTGGCGCGTAGCGATGGCAGAGGCATACAGGACGAGACACAACTCTATGCGTTGCGTGAGGGGTTAACTAACCTTTGCACCCATTGCGATTATTTCAGCCCTATGCATCCCGTTATTCGTGTGTTCTCTGATCGTATAGAGATGCAGAATCCAGGTAAGTTTATGTTCCCTCTGTCGGAACTGCGCAAGCAGATTCATTCTATGCCACGGAATCCGAGCCTTTCCAAACTCTTCCGTTTTGCTCGATTGAGCGAGAACGCCGGATATGGGATAGACAAAATGCTGATGTGGGAGCAGAAACGTGGCAAAGTGGACTTTACAGATGACATTGTCAGTTCCACCATCATATTCCATTTTGGAAATGATGCTGCAGCTACTACCCAGACAACTACCCAGACAACTACCCAGACAACTACCCAAAAAAGTACCCAAGAAAAGGGAATAAGTACCCAAGAAAGTACCCAAAAGAGTACCCGAAAGAAAGTTGTGGAATACCTGAGTATCAATCCCTCTTTGACTCGTAATGATTTAGCAGATTTGATTGGTGTGACTCCGGATGCGATAAAGAAACATTTATCCTCATTGCAACGCAAGGGCATCCTTCGCCGCGCAGGAAGCACCAAAGGTGGTCATTGGGAAGTGGTGAAGAATGAAGAAAAGAAATAATAAGTAAGGAGTATTAGCTCATCTGGTAGAGCGTGAGTTCGTCTTATAATCGGGGCCACGCAAAGTACCACTTTGTGGGGAGAGGAGGAATCGCGGGTACTACCTGCCGAACCGTAGGTTTGTCAGCGTACCAAGCGAATTCCGACGACGAGTCCCCTATACTCCACAAAAGAGAAATAGAGAAAATATACACAAGGTTTCTCATAGTAAATGCATTTTTGGAAGCAAAAGTGCATTTTTATTTGTGTATATGAGATTTTTTTAGTGAGTGTTAAGTGTAAATTATTCATAAATTTCCATTTTTTTAATAGTGAAGTATTCATAAATTCTCATTTTTTTAATGCTAAATTATTCATAAAATTTGCATAATTCATTTATTTTTAGTATCTTTGCAACGACAACCAAAGAGTGTATATTCGTTCCTTTGAGAAAGTGAAGCGGATGCAAGCAAGTGTAAACAGTAAAGCCAAATTGCATTGAAATTTGACGAAGGTATTTACCATAAAAATCCTCACTTAGGCTACAAAATGAAAAAATCTGACGGAAAAATCGACTTAAATTTGTCATTACCAATTATTTTTAGTATCTTTGCGCGGAAATTTCGCATATATGTGCGTAGTGTATATACGCGTGAGAAGCGAGATATGTAAAATTGAAAGTTGGTGACCAAGTTGGTGACCAACATAGAGAACAAGTTAGTACCCCAGTTAGTACTCCAGTAGTACCCCAGTTCAAAATGGTGGTCTAGTTAGTGGTCTACCTAGTGGTAAAGTTAGTGGTGAAGTTGGTGGTAAAGTTAATGGTAAAGTAGGTGACAACTTGTTGGCAGTAATTCAACTTGTCAAGGATGATGCAATGTCGTTTGCAGAAATATATGATCGCTCTCCTATTCGTAGTCGAAGATATTTGCGTGAAAACGTGTTAAAAATTGCCATAGAATTAGGATATGTCGGTTTGTTATATGCAGATGCTCCTCAGCATCCTCGTCAGAAGTATTACTTGACGGAGAAAGGCAAGATGGTGTTGGAGCGAATACAAAAGGTAAAACCGCAGAGAAATTTGTAGATGTGAGAAATTTTTAGTAATTTTGCGGTCACTTAGCAAACGCAAAGGAAAAACAACCCATAAACGACCTTTTGGCACCAAGGGCATTGAACTTTTGGAAAAAAAGAAATTGATATTTGATATGGAAAATATAATAGTTAAATCAACCACTACACCTTCAGCAGAGACAAGTATTGAGATTCAACACATTTTGAATGGTCTCCGTCAGTTGATAGAAACAACGAAACAACAAGTGCTGATATATGTTAATCAACAAGTCAGCATGCAATATTATGCTGTTGGTAAGTATATTGTGGAGAATTTGCATACTGATGCGTATTCCGATTATGGAAAACAAATTCTTGCGACAGTGTCACAAACATTGCAGCGTGAATATGGTAGCGGTTATTCTTATTCCGCATTGACACGTATGGTAAATGTATCCAAACGTTTTGATAAAGAAAAGTTTGTGACATTGTCGCAAACATTGAGTTGGAGCCATTTCCTGGAGTTGGCGACTATAGAAGACGATACTAAACGACTCTTTTATGAGAAAGTAACAACAGCCAAACATTGGAGTGTTCGTGCATTGCGAGACAATATTAACAAAATGTATTATGAGCGCACTTTGATTGCTGCTCAACCTCAAGACAAGATTATTGAGACATTAGAAAATACTCCTATCGAGAATAATGTAGATGTTCAATTGAAATCCTCATATATTTTGGACTTTTTGGGCTTGACTGGCTATTATAGTGAGGAAGAATTAGAAGACGCCATTTTGGTAAACCTTGAGAGATTTTTATTGGAATTGGGTGAAGGGTTTACTTTTGAGGCTCGTCAGAAACGGTTTACTATAGATAGTATAGATTACAAATTGGACTTGCTATTCTTCCATCGCAAATTGAATCGTTTAGTAGCGATTGACCTTAAATTAGGTAAATTCCTGCCAGAGTATAAAGGTCAGATGGAGTTATATTTGAAGTATCTGCAACGTAACGAAATGGAAGAGCATGAGAACCCACCGATTGGTTTGATTTTGTGTTCGGAAGGTAATACTGAGCATGTAGAACTAATGATGTTGGGTGAGGACAATATCAAAGTGGCACAATATGTGACGCAGTTGCCGGACAAACAATGGTTTATAGACAAACTCAATCGTTCCATTGCCATTGCTCAAGCGAATAAAAAATGAATAATAACCACAAAACCGCAGAGAAATTTGTAGATGTGAGAATTATTTAGTAATTTTGCGGGCGTAAAATAAATAAGGGGGGGGGTATTAGCTCATCTGGTAGAGCGTGAGTCCGTCTTATAATCGGGGCCACGCAAAGTACCACTTTGTGGGGAGAGGAGGAATCGCGGGTACTACCTGCCGAACCGTAGGTTTGTCAGCGTACCAAGCGAATTCCGACGACGAGTCCCCTATACTCCACAAAAATTAATTTATAGGATAGAACAACTCAATGATACAGAAAAAGGTCAATACTGATTTGGCAAACATCCAACAGGCAGTCAATACCATCAAGACCGCCATTCTTCAAAGTCAAGCGCGTGCGGCGCAAGCAGTCAATCAAGAGCAGTTGGCGTTATATTTTGGCATTGGTCGCTATGTGTCTGCCAACACGCGCAATAAGAATTGGGGGCAAGGTATGTTGGAACAGATTAGCGAACGTTTACGCCAGGAACTACCGGGTCTGCGAGGATTTAGTTCTACCAACCTCAAGAATATGCGTATGTTCTATGAGGCTTGGAATGCATTGGAGTCAAATTCGTCAGTCGCGGCTGACGATTTTGGAAGCAATTCGGAAATCGCGATTTGCAACGTTTGGTAGTGTTTGAACTCAAGAATGGTCCGTTTAAAGTGGCATACCTCGCGCAGCTTAGTGCCTACCTACGTATTCTAAATGACGATGATAAGCGTGATGGAGAGAAAGAACCGGTGGGTATCATTCTTTGCAAGAGTGCAGACAAAGCGTATGTAGAGTATGTAATGCAGGATTTCCGCCAACCGATGGGTGTCGCCACATACAAGACGGCGGACGAGATTGACGAAGAGGTACTACAGGTCTTGCCGTCTAAGGAGCAACTTCAAGCACTATTAGAACAACAAACTAACCACTAACCCATAAACGGACAAAATGATGGTCCTTTGGGCACTATCGGGCGTTGGAAGTTTGGAAAAGAAAAACAACAAAAAGAATATATTATTTGACAGGAAAACGTGCTTTTTGAGAAAAAAGTGCGTTTTTATTTTGTAGTTTCAATTATTTTTAGTAATTTTGTGGGCGATTTTGAAATGATTATATATCAACGATGAAAATGATTGATATTAAGAATAAAAGAGTTAAAGAAGTTATTGATGAGCTCGCTGACCAATATTTGGAAAGACAATAATAATATGACCATTCCGCAATCAAACATATTATCTACGAATCGTTTGTGTCGAATCTTTGATAAAACGGTTGCTACCTATAAGTTTTATTGGTTCATCGGCATTCTTGATTTGTTTGTCAAGGAAGGGAAAACAAAAATTCATATTTGGGACTTGATGGTTGAGATGGTGGTTAATGCTTGGTATCCCGTTTGTTATTTTCACTTGTCATTTGGCAAATCAGAATCTTTATTTGATGCCATTATGGGAATACAGCAAACATACCAAATTCCCATTAATATCAGTTCCTCAGACTTGAGAAAATGGTTACATAAACATAAAGAAGATATTTTGCCATGGTTGCGCTTTTTACCGATTAATGTCCCTTATCGTTTCCTCCGTCCATGGATAGATACTAGCGATGACAATGCTGTTGTTGAGCGTTCGTTATTTTTTGAGAACGGATGCCCATATAAGCTCATCAAAGACGACAAAATATTGAAGGGCATAGAATTAAACCCTGCTTGGTTAGATTATTTGACACAGAATTATATTATTCTCAAAGAGTTTGCATTTTGGAATTTGAATATTTTCTTGCAAATCCGTAATCCTAATGTCCCGAATATCCCGAACAAGATTATCAAGGCAGAAACTCGCAACTCACTATCACGCCAGCACGATTTTTGGAATTTTGTAATGGGTCACGGATGTGCGGTTAGGTGTATTTATACAAACAAGGAACTATCAATCGGGGAATATGATTTAGACCATTTTATTCCGTGGAGTTTTGTATCACATGATTTGATTTGGAATCTAATACCGGCAGATGGAAGTATTAACTCATCTAAAAGCGACAAATTACCAGATTTGCGAACCTATCTGCAACCATTAGCGATAATGCAGCAAAAAGCAGTCAAAACTTGCCTTTCCAATAACTTTAGGGGACAGGTGCTGGAGGATTATCTATCATTGGGTTGCACTCCTCAAGATTTGGCAGAGATGAATAAAGGACAATTGTTTGATTGCTTTGCGCGTACATTTGCACCCATGCACCAAATAGCAACTAATATGGGATTTGAACAATGGAGAATGTGATTATGAATGAGCCGGAGAAAATAAATCATCCTTATCTAACAGCCATCAAGCGGACAGAGTTATCGGTTCCGACACGTTATCTCTTGCAACATGACTTATTGCAAGGACGTATTCTTGATTTTGGTTGTGGATTCGGCTTTGATACCGATGAATTAAAGAAACAAGGGTTTGATATTGAGGGATACGACTACTATTATCGTCCTGATTTTCCACAAGGCAAATTTGACACTATTTTTTGTCAATATGTTCTCAATGTGTTAGAACCTTACGCACAAGCGGAAGTGCTGATGAATGTTTCTAATTTGCTATCTCCTAAAGGTACTGCCTATTTTGCTGTGCGAAGAGATTTAGAGGCAGAAGGCTTTCGATTGCATGCCATTCATAAGCAATATACCTATCAATGTAATGTAAAGTTGCCCTACAAAAGCTTGATTTGCAATAGTAGTTACGAATTGTATCAATATCAACATTTCAACAAACTTCCACGCCAAGAGGGCGAGACATGCCCATTCTGTCGCTTGTCCCGTAAGGTGGAAATAATTTGTGAGTCGGCTACTTGTGTCGCTTTTTATGATGGCTATCCGGTTTCTCCCGGTCATGCTTTGATTATTCCCAAACGACATGTGGCGTCTTATTTTGATTTAACCAATCATGAAAGGGAGGCAATGAATGTTATGACTCAGTATGTAAAGCAGAAGTTAGATGAGCGTTACCATCCTGATGGATATAATATTGGTATCAATGTGAACGCTGCCGCTGGGCAGTCTGTTTTTCATTGCCACATGCACATTATCCCTCGTTATAAAGGCGATGTCCAAAATCCAAAGGGCGGAGTTAGAGGAGTGATACCGAATAAGCAAAAGTATTAATTGGTATAATTTTGTTTAGTTGACAAAGATAAAAATAATTATGGATATTTTTCTTCTCAAACGTCCTGTTGATTGGTCACTCCTGACAAATGGTGTAAGTGAAAAAGTCAAACTGAACAAACATTTGACGTTGTGATATTTTTTAAACTTCTATGACAGCAAAAGAGCGACTTAGTCTACATATAGAGACAATATTCAAGAAATATATGACTCCTGGTTTACACATCTGTGACATTGCCACAGGTGGTGGCAAATCGTATTCTATAGGCAAGTTGACATGCGAATATTATCCTAAACATTTTGACCGCATCATTATCCTCTGTGTGCAGAATAAGTTGACATTGGGAATGCAACGCGAAATTAACCGTTTTGTGGATAATAGTGGCTCTCTCATTCTGCCATTGGATGTGTTGGTTATAGAGAATAACTCCGAGGTTGTCACGAAAGCTATAAAAAACAAAACTCTTAAAAGCCTTCTAGATGAGATACAACGCCAGCTTGCGGTTGAACAGAATAGGGGGGGTAGTAAGTATTTGAAAACCTTACAACAGACATACGAGCATCTTGCCAGAATCAATAAACGGCTTGACACGTTATTGCAACCTTGGATACAAGATGATGCTCCTAATGTCCCTGCCGATTATATTCAGCAAATTGTTGAAGATGATGAAAGCAAATTACGCTATTATTCTCGTCAATTCTTTGAGGCATATCGCAAGCATTTGGAATATACAAAGCAGTGTAAGAAGGTCAAATTAGAAACCATCTTATCCCGATTCCCCAGTTTTAAGAAAGTTTTTCCGCAGGTCGAATATAAGAGCAAGAAAGTATTGCTCATGACTGTTCATAAGGCAATGTACGGTATTGATCCTATTTGGGACGAGAAGGTTCAACTGTCAGAACTTGCAGAAAAAAAGAAAAACAAAAGGACGCTACTTATTTTTGATGAGTCAGACCAAGCGGCAGTCGCTATACGCAATACCATAATTGATCAAGTTGTTCAAGGAAGTGTTGGTAGTAAACGATTTAATAAAGGCTATAATACGCTTCTTCAGTATCGAAAAATGATTGCTTCTACTGACAACTTGGATGATAGCTATTACGGAGAAATTCTTGAGCAAAGTGTAGCGAAGGCTCGAAAAATCGTAGAAACCAAGTGGCAGAAAGTATTTGGGGATGTCGATGTCTATAATAGTATCTTTTTAGACGAGAATGAAGACATGGAAAATTATCGAAGAGGTGTCTTCTTTTCCGGTGTAAATAGATTGACAATCTCTGCTAGCAATCAAAAAGATCAAAAATCATATATCTGTCATAAGAAGGGTAAAAAATCTTTCACCCTTGTTCATGCGACTAACATAGATGAACTTAAACAATCTTATGAGAAAGTTGTAGCAATAGATGACTTCTTGACTTTGGTGGTAGGAAGTCTCAATGCCATAAAGGCACAGTTGAATTTTGTAATACGTAAGGCATACGAAAAGAGCAAAGAAAAATTTGATGCCGATATAAAGACCATACAAGAAAATAGAGAATCTCGCGGACATTACATAGGATATCCTACCATTGAACGTGAGATTCACACTTTGTTATCTCGTTTTGAGGTTTCTGCGGAATATATATTTGAAACGCAGTTGCTAGATTACATGACTACGCGAAAAAATATATCACTCTTGGATGGGGACAAATTTATGAATTTCCCAGATTACTCTGTATATACGCAAGGTGTCCAGTTGTTTCAGGAGGAGGTGGATGATAAAGATAATCTGCAGCGTGTTCGACTGACATGTCGAGAAATCAATAACACTCCGGAGAAGGTAATTGTGGATTTATTGAGTTCTTCCGCAGAACCTACTACATCCATTGTTCTCTGCTCTGCTACTGCTGCGAACCAATCTGTCGTAAGTAATTATGATATTGCATATTTACGGCAGCGGCTTGGCGATAAGATGTATGCGTTGTCTGATGACGAATGGCAAACCTTTGATAAACTGGTGGAGCAAACATACCCGGAAGGACATCAAGTTAATGTGATTCCTGTCGCGAAATATGAGTATGAGGATAAACGTGAGAATAAATTGTTTCTTCCTGATAAATATCGCCAAATGTTCAGCCAATCCGCACAAGAAGAAGGATTGGCGGATAAATGGTTCGATTCTACTTTGAGGATTCTGAAACATGAGGACAATGGCTCTGTGGATGAGATTGTGTTTAAGTTGTATCGGTTATTCCAGTTTATCGAGGCATATCATTGGTTCTATACACATGGAGATATCCACAGCATGATCTTTTTTCAAAATCGGACAGGAGATAAGGATAAAGAGCAATACCATGTATTAAGTAGATTGATAGATGGTACTTATAAGGATGAGAGTGAACCTTTTGTGCATCAGTTCCCTATGAGCTGGAATAATTCAACTCTGAGAATCACTAAAGACTGGGAAGACGTTGAGAATAACGTACTCTCTGAGTTGTCGGCAAATAAAGATGCAAAAATAATGCTAGTATCTGCCTATAATAGTTTTAAGGCGGGCGCTAACATGCAATATACCATACCCCAAGAACTGGATTATATATCCGGAGACATTTGGGATACAGACGAACAGAAAAAAGACTGGGATGCAGTTTTCCTGCAATCACCTACGGCATACCTGATGATGAGCGAGGACGGAAACGAATACACGTTTGAGAAGAATTTGCATCATGCTATGCTGACACTAATGATGCTTTTCGAGCGTGGGTGTCTTTCAAAAGAGGATGTGAGACTATGGTTGCATCAGGCATTGTCTGGTACGTTCTATTTTGGCGACAAAAACAATCCGGGGGTAGCACATGATAAAGCAGCATGGGCACAAACCATCATCGAGCAAGCTATAGGACGACTATGCCGAACACGTAATAAGCCACATACAACGTATGTCCTCTACGATCAGTCAATGTCGCAGTATTTTGACTCTGCCAATATGCATAAATCTCTTACGAAGGAGTTTCGTGCTTTGGCTTCCTACATTGCTGAACATCCCATAGAGAGTCTTATAGAAATCAATCCTGATGAGGTGGTTCGTTGTAATAATGCAAATTATGCAAAGGAGCAGTTGAATACTGTGCGCAGGAAAGCGTTATTCTATACACCACATCCATCAGATGATATAGATAGTGAGATTGATGATATAGAAGAAGACACAATTTCATATAGCGTGAAAGTGGCTCAGCATATGAACCAATCCTATAAACATACTATTATTTCTAAACCGGTGATTGATAGTCTCGATGAATTAATCGGAGAGGATAGTAAACTGACATTCATTAGTAGATGTTATGGAGATTGGCCGATGGAAGGTTCGGGAGGATATGTATTCCATTACGATTCATCCAAAAATCGTTTGTGCTGTGCAGGGAAAGGTAACTCATATACTATTACTCCCTCAAAAACTCGTTTGGATACCTTGATGAAAAACTCTGTTATCAAAAAATACTTTGAGAAACAAGGATATGCTACCGAGTGGAAACAAGGAAAATATATCCTACATCCTGACATCTTAGCCACAGATTATACGGGCGAGATAGGAGAGGAAGCATTTAAAGCGCTGCTCCTGCATTATACCTCTATTCTGTCGGATGAAATCAAGCATCTTGAGGACAAAGAGTATGAATATGCAGACTTTATCGTACAGAAAGCAGACGGAAGACGCATAGCTTTTGATGTGAAAAACATGAACCCTAATGTTGAGCATGATGATCAAGAAGGAGACCTGCCTACTGCTGAAAAGAGACGCAGAAAAGAGGAAAAACTCGGCTGCCCCATTATTACGGTCAATATGCTGCGTTTGGAGAAGCCTTCTCTGAATGCGACTAAGGAAATTTCAGGTATGATTGATGAGAATGGCATGATTCTTCCGGAGGCAATAGATACATTGACTAAACTTTTAGCTCCCATAGTATGAAAACTATTGACTTGAATGAAATATTACGACTGCCCATCACAACAAACAGATTAGTGATTTCGGTTAATAAGCAAGCTTTGCTGGAAAAGTTTGCCGTTGTTTCGTATTATAGTTTTGATAAGGAGTACAAAAATCTTGCCTACGAACAACTGGCGGACGTCCCCTTTATATCTGTAACGGGCATTAGGGCACGTTGGGAGAAAGATAAATTTCCATATACCAAATTCTTTATTTTGACAAATAAGGATAGATTGTCAGAGGTATTAGGTAGTCTCCGTTCATTTGATAAGATATATTCGACCATTGACAATCTGGATTATTCTGAACGTTTGATACAACGTGTTGTGGCATCGCTGGCAATCAATGCCCTTGGTGAAGTAAACAACACATCTCCGATGTTATACAACGATGGTTCTTTGTTGCTATGTGATGATAAGAATTTCTTGGTGTCACGCAGTAAAAAAGAGCTGGTGTGCCTGAAAATAGAGGTGAATGAATATCTGAATTTGATAGCAAGAACTGTCTCTTTTTCCAATCCGCGCAGCAAAGAACATTTGAGAAAGAATAGTAATTGTGTCTTCCAAGTCAGTAATGATTTGCATGGACAGTGGTGGTCGGGATTAGCAGTAAAACCGGTTGTGGTTCGAAAATTGAAAAACGAGAACCTCCGTCTGGAGGAACTATATATTAAAAGCAAGCGATTCTCAGATAGTCACAATATCGTTCCATATTGGCCATATAATCCGGACAATTACTCGCATGGCCGATTAGCTGCAATCTTTCAGGTTATGGAGAGGGCTAACGAGCGATTTGCTTCATTCTTGCAGATGGATTTTTCTGACCATCAGGTAATAAAATATGACGAGTATCGTTCAGAGAAGCAGACTATAGACTTTCTGCAGCAATATTTTGAGGGAAGAACCATCATCGTTGAAGATCCGTTTGCAACTGGTCTGTCGAAGCAGTATGTACAGAGTCTGCAATCGGCGATTATGGAGGTGTGTGATGGCGTCTTATTCTCTAATCTTCCCGCTCAGAATGCGTTATTGATACGTCTTTGTGAACCCAAAGAAGATGAAGATACACAAAGCAAATATACGCAGTCATTGCAACGTCTCTCGTACGATGGTGTGCCCATTCAGCATGTGATTTTTGATGCTAATATTGAGAATAGCATTTCTAAATCACAAGCAAGAAGAATCCTTCTGGAATTATTGGTCAAGGATTGCCTTGCTCTGGGTTCGATGCAGGATTCTCTCTCTGTTCTTTTGCATGATTGGGAATGTTTGCGCTACAAGATAAACATGGGTAATGTGGTTGGAGCATCGTTATTGACGATAGATAATAAGATCCAGATTTCTGACTATGGACTATCTTTGCAGGGTATGCCCCTCGACTTTGATTCGTTCGCTCGCGATATATTGCACTTCGATAATCCGGACTTAATAAAAGGAAGTCGCGACTATAAGGTAATGAAGAAGAATGGCAATGTCTTTCTCATTATAGATACAGACGAAATTCCGATATTGGACTTCCCGCTGATAGATAATGGATATGATGCGATTATCAATAAAGGGGAAGTGTTGTCTATGTTTAAGAGAAAGAAATGTGCGCATGACTATTTACGTGGCTACATTGGATTTCATTTATGGAAAAGCGAGGGCTTAAATGGGGAAGAAAATGCTGCTTATTCATACATAGCTGGAGTAAATAGCGAAAACATGCAAATCCTACGCAGTTCAAAGATGGATCGAGTTCCACGTGCAAGACGTATATTTATACTCAGAGCAGAACATTCTGAAAATATAGAAAACCAAATAATGGAGATTGTAGGGATGCTAAAAATGGGATTAGGGAGATGGAATGAACTAATGACCTATCCATTCCCTTTTAAATTCTTGCAGGAACATCTTGATAATGCATGTGAGATAGCTTATAGTAAGCATTGGAATGATATCTCATCATCTACTATTTTGTTGTGAACCATCTCCAAACATTTATATACAAGGATGGTGACGAAATCGCCTGATAAGTGAACAATAAAACGAGGGAATAGAAAATGGTGATGGTAATCAGTACATTTTTTATACAACAATGCAACAAATAAAAAAAAATATGATAATTACACAAAAAAATGTAGAAAAAAAACTTGATGAAATTCGAAGTAGAGGAGATGAGAATGCGGATATATATTATCCTTTTCTGCCTCGTCCATATAGGGCAATTGAAGATTTTGTAACACTTGCTAAAGAGTTACTGGGTAGAATTATATCTGACTGTCAATCATATTTCAACGACTTTTCTAAAAAGTCCTTATATATGTTTTATTGCAATGAGTTGTTGATAAAAATTATAAAGCCTTCTTTTTGCGTTCATAGAACCCTAAATCATACATTATTGTATAATTACGCCAAAGAAATTGCAGAACTCTCGGAAATGGTAAAACAAATTATTATGATTTTGGAGCCGGAAAATAGTATAGATGATGATTTGATATGTGTGGAAGACAAAGAATGGGGAGATTGCTATTATAGCCGAGTTCAGTTAATGGAGGTGGTTTTATCTGATATGATTCAAAATTGTTTTAACGATTATCAATCTGTTGATACGCCTCTGACTGATAAAATAAAAAAGTATGATATATTATATCAAGAATGGGAACAGAAGACGACAGAAATTATTATGGAGCAAATTGCTCAGTTTGAAAAAAGACATCCAAATGCTACTGAAGAATTAAAATACAAAACAATAGCTGCACTTTTAAGAAAGTATAAAGACTTTTATCTTCCTATTAGTGATAATAGAAATATGACTTGGGATAAGATATTAGATGAGATTCAAAATAAGAAATCGTGTCATATTGAAGCAAAGCAAAAAAAAATATTGCAAAATTGTTTTAGAGATTTAAATAAAATAGATAGTCTGTCTGTTCAATTAGTTCTATTGGGTGTACTAAAGATGTCATACGGCAGTTTAATATCATTAAATAACAATCATCGACAACACCGTGTAAACCATGAATTACACGAGCCTCTCGTTAACATAGAACGTGAATGGCATAAGGCCTATATAAGTATTGATTTTGTTGAGGAAATAGAGTCGCTGGATGAAATTAGTAAAGAAAGTTTAATCAAGAAACGAAAAGAATATGAGGGACAATTATATGCTTTAAAAGATAGAAATGGGGAGCAACTGAAATTTGGTCCTTACACAAATAAAAAAGCAATTGAATTATTTTGGAATAGGGTATATCAATGTCTTGGCTTTGGTGATATGATGACGCCAGATTTTGAATTGGTGTCAGATGACTTTTTAATATTAACAGGAAAGATAGATTTAATAGATGAACTGATGGAAATTTTGAATCACCCTGAATCGATAAACAATATAGATAGTACAATTCAAGTTCCTAACGCAACTACAGTAAACATCACCGTTCAGGGCGATGTGGAAAAAATAGAAACACCTGCAAATAATGTTATTATTCCTCAATCCGGTAGTACCACTAACGTGGGTTGTGATCAGCGTGAATCCAAGTTTACGAATAACTTATCACAGGAAGCCGTGAAGCAACTGCAAACAGATAATGAGAGTAAACAACTAAATTAAATACGACAAGATATGGAATACACCGAATTACTTGAGAAACAGATTATCGGACGACTAAAAATTGATAATCCATGGTGGAAAGACGGACAATGTCCTGCGTTTTATCAAGAAATGAATCCACGATTATATTTGGATATTTTTTATCCATTAGTAACGGATTTATCCATTCACCGTGCTATCATATTGATGGGACCTCGTCGTGTAGGAAAAACTGTTATGCTATATCATACTATTCAGAAGTTAATAGCAGATGGTGTTTCTCCTAAAAATATTATCTATATCTCTGTTGAGACACCTATTTATAATGGTATTTACTTGGAGCAACTATTCAATTTAAGCAAACAAATACTTGAAAAAGAAGCAAACGATTCGGAACAATATTATGTTTTCTTTGATGAGATTCAGTATCTTCAAGATTGGGAAGTTAATCTAAAATCTATGGTGGACACATATAAAAATATCCGTTTTGTTGCATCTGGTTCGGCTGCGGCAGAATTAAAAAAACGTAGTGATGAGAGTGGTGCCGGACGATTCACAGACTTCCATCTACCACCTCTTACATTCTATGAATATATACATCTAAAACATTATGATAATCTCTTAATAGAAAAAAATGTTTCTTGGTTTGGTGGGAGTGTAATCAATACAACCGATGACATTGCAACTCTTAATCAATTATTTATCAATTATATTAACTATGGAGGATATCCAGAGGTTGTTTTCTCCGAAAAAATACAAGAAAATCCAGGGCAGTTCATACGCCATGATATTATAGATAAAGTGTTGCTGCGAGACTTACCAAGTTTATATGGTATTCAAGATGTACAAGAATTGAACTCTCTTTTTACCATGATTGCTTACCATTCCGGTTCCGAATTTTCGTATGAAAGTATGTCAAAAGAATCCGGAGTGAAGAAAGATACTCTGAGAAAATATATAGAATATCTTGAAGCGGCATTTTTGATTCGTGTTGTTCATCGTACAACGGATACTGCCAAACGTTACCAACGAGAAACAAGTTTCAAAATATACCTCACCAACCCATCCCTCCGATGTGCATTATTCCAACCAATTGCAGACGGGGACGAAGAAATGGGAAATATGGTAGAAACTGCCGTTTTTGCACAATGGATTCCCAGACAATCCGCAAATATATCGTATGCGAATTGGAAAGTTGGTAAAAAGGCAGGAGAAGTTGATATTGTTGGTATTGATTCCGGACTGCAAAAACCAATTTGGGCTGTCGAAATTAAATGGTCGGATCTTTATGCTGAACGTCCAGGGGAATTAGAGTCCCTATTATACTATATGCCTCTAAACAATTTATCGGAAGCCATTGTGACTACAAAAACTATCTTAAAGGATCATCTGCTGCAATGCGGTACACTACGATTTATGCCCGTTGCATGCTATGCCTATTTGGTTGGCAGAAACACTCTCGGGAAGACACGTAATTTATATGGCCTGTAAAACTAAGAAGATTCAAATCTGCTTAATGTGAAAATGTCTGATAACTTATTGTAATATAGCGTGTTGTAAGTGCATGTTAATTTATTAAAAGCACGTTTTTGATAATAACTGATACTAAAAAGCATAATAATCTTTACATTAAAATGGACAATAATGCTTAATTCATCTAATAATTCCTCTATCATAAATTTCGGCATGGCCAATATTGGATGTGACCAATCTAATGCTAAATTTCAGACTGTTGTGCAACAGCCTCCGCAAAATGTAGATACTGCTTCGACGGAAACCATTGAGGAAGAACCAGAGGTGGAGCAATTGACCACTCAACAATTGGTAATTCTCTTTGAAGCTTTATTAGATGTGTCTTTGGATCCTCAATACACTAATCAATCTGCATTGGCCAATTTGCTATCACGCATATCCGGCTACAAACCTAACTCCATACGTCAAAAAATCACAAGTGGGGTAGATTACGATAAACCGCAAGTTAAAATGGATGCTCAACTTGTTGCATCACTCTTAGATAAAATCAAACCTGATCTCGCAGAAAAACTTAGGAATAATGTAGCAGAGTAATTTTTGTAGTACTACAGACCTACTACACCCATTCTACCTTTGCACTCGAAATCGCAATGACGCGGTTTCGGGTGCTTTTCTTTTAGTACTGCTGCAAGGCAAAGAAAGCACTCCAAACAATCGCTTAGCAGCTGTATTATTATGGAAACAAAAACTGTTTTCACTACAACCAATCCGAAATCGGACAACACGATGGTTGCCCAAGTAATGAACCAAAAGTATGGGAAGATAGTACGCACTATCGCCCAGCAGTTCACTAACAACCCCAATGACCAACAGGACCTCATGCAGGAGGGATATATTGGTCTCATTGAGGCTGCCAAACGGTACGACCCAAGTACAGGGGTACAGTTTGAGTCATACGCCAGTTGGTGGGTACGTAAGTATATGAGGGAGTGGATCATCCGCTATGGGCAAACCGTCAGTTTGCCTTTCACCAACGAAGATATCTTCGACCATATCACCGAAGACATAGATGCCGTGCTATACGAAGAAGACGGCGATGCCATCACGTTTGCGGATTGCATAGCCGATGACACGGATAGCGATGAGGAATGGGCGCGCCAACAGCAACTCAACCGCTTGCACGATGCGATACAAAGGTTACCCGTGCGCGAGCAAGAAATCATTAGGCAGATATATGGCATTGGGCAAAAGAAAGTTCCACAAAAACAAATTGCCCAACAAATAGGCGTAACACCGGTGACCATATGGCGTATGCATGAAAAAATACTGAAAAAATTGAAAAAAAGCATGAATTGATGTAATGTTTGCCAAGAAAGTTCGTAATCAGAATAATAGAGGGGGAGCCCAAAGAAATTATGAATTTTGAATTATGAATTATGAGGGGGGGTGAGACCCTCGAGAGAGTGTCGAGAGAGTGTCGGCCGACCCTCGACCTCGCGAGAGGCAAAAAAGAGAGTTAAAAAACCGATGAAACACAATAAAAAGACAAGATTATGAAAGTAACATTTGACAATCCGCTAATCCAAAGCGTAAGCGGAAGTTTAAGTAAGAACTCTCCTTATTATTACAGGTGCGAGAATGGGAAAACAATCCTATGTCGCAAACCGACACTGACCGAGAAATGGCAAAAAGCCAAACAATCAAAAGGTGCTCTGCAACGACAAGAGAAATTCAAAAAGATGGTGCAGATGACACAAGAGATACTGGCTGCTCCAACCCTACGGCAAGTGTATGAGGAACGCTACAAGAAAGAAGGGAAAGGTAAGACACTGCAAGGGTTTGTGATGAGCGTAGTAGGTAAGGAAATGTAAGCCCCCTCCCGACCTCCCCCTGAAAGGGGAGGGGGAGCACGCTCGCCAAAACGCGCTGCAGACGCGGCGAGCGAGAGAGAACCCGCATTCAATGCGGGACCAAATGGACAAAAAAGCGCGCATATAATGCACGCAAAAGGACGGAACATATCGGCGATGGTATCGCCGGCTAAGTAAACAATAATTATTAACCAATTAAAAACCTAAACTTTAAC
>JAKSNF010000050.1 GCA_024400115.1 Paludibacteraceae bacterium
AGGCTTGCGGGGCAAGGCTATCGTGCTGAGCCTTGTTCGACGGGCACAGGGCGTGCTTTAGCCGCCCGGAATAAACTAATTAAGCGTGGGTCTTAGCCATGGCAGCAAATTTGCGTAATAGCGGACCACTGTCCGCGAGCGGGAGACCAAAAATCAGTGTCATCTGTGCAATCTGTGAGAGATTGAGTCCCCGTTTTCAGCGTTTTCAGCGAGAGATTAAAACTCTACACTCTAAACTTTACACGGCAAATACGCCGTCTTCACATTCATCATCGCATTCCACACTGACTCCCTCACATTAGGATTAAGCCCCTCCAACTGTCGCACCAACGCTTTCATCTCGTTCCTTGCACTCGCATGCTCAAAAGGACAAGTCTTGGTCTGTGTCTGGTATCCCTGTTCTTGTGCATAGGCAGAGAGGGCAGATTCGGGAAGAAGACAAAGAGGGCGTATGATTTCGATGGGCATCTTATCCATCTTGAGCTTCGGTGGATTAGTACCAAACGTACCTTCATAAATAAGGTTCATTAGGAGTGTTTCCACTATATCGTCCTTATGGTGTCCCAAAGCAATCTTATTGCAGCCTAACTCTTGGGCGGTATCAAAGAGGGCTTTGCGTCTATACCACGAGCAGAGGAAACAAGGGGTCTTATCGCTTCTTATCTCACCGATGGAGGCTTGTTTGACGATAAGGGGTATATCCCATTGATTGCAGAAGGAGCGCAAATAGTCCGTATCGGACTCATAGTGAACTTCCGCCATACGGACATGAAGGGCAGTAATGGTGAAGCGTGGAACGTATATACGGGAGCGTTCGCCAAGCAGTTGGATAAGAGCGAGGCTGTCTTTGCCTCCGCTCAGTCCCACGAGAATATGGTCGCCATCGGCAATCAAACCATACTCTGCACATGCCTTATTAAACAATCTTGTTATATTCATATACTTTTCTATCGATCAATCCCTCGCCTCCTTGCCTCGTCGGGGCATCTTGTTGCCCCTTGCCGGCAGGCGCTCCCTCTCGCTTTTCCCACTGCCACATCTGCGGAATTTCCATCCCCATAATTTATTATTAGCATTGAGTTATCAATGCCGAAGGTGAACCCTTTGGGGACCCCGCAAAGTACCACTTTGTGGGGAGAGGAGGAGTCGCGGGTACTACCTGCCGAACCGTAGGTTTGTCAGCGTACCAAGCGAACTCCGACGAGAACCTTCGTCTGCTTTTTCGTTTTTAGTTTGGATAGGATAGTTTACTATCATAGACAATATAAAAATAAAAAGTAATAATAAATTATAAGACCATCCGTGAAATCTGTGAAATCTGTGAGAGATTCCTTTCTCTTTTTCGCGAAAAATCGTGCAAAATTACTACAAAAAAACCGTATTTGCAACTCAAAATGCATTTTTTTTGCATTTTTTTTCAAAAATATTTGGTAGTTTAAAAAAAATGTTGTACTTTTGCACCCGCTTTTGAAAAAGAGCGAGTGATCTTAAGGATTTTGGTTCACAAACCACATGCGATGATAGCTCAGTTGGTAGAGCACGACCTTGCCAAGGTCGGGGTCGCGAGTTCGAGTCTCGTTCATCGCTCAATGCAGGACCCGTTCCTGCATTTTTGTTCTTAAAAACGAAGCCCAGATGGCGGAATTGGTAGACGCGTGCGTTTCAGGTGCGCATGCCGCGAGGTGTGCAGGTTCGAGTCCTGTTCTGGGCACGTGATCTTATATAGAATTCGCCGCAATTAATTGGCGACAGTGATCTTTAAAATAGGCTTCCAAAAAGTACCACTTTTTGGAAAAAGGAGCAATCGCGGGTACTACCTGCCGAACCGTAGGTTTGTCAGCGTACCAAGCGAATTGCGACGCAGGCGCAGGTGGTGAAATTGGTATACACGCTACTTTGAGGGGGTAGTGGTCGCGAGGCCGTGTGAGTTCGAGTCTCATCCTGCGCACAAGCAATTCAAACGAAAAAGGAAGGCAAACGCCTTCCTTTTTTTGTTGCAATAAAAAAACCTCCCCTACCGATGGAGGTAGAAGAGGCGAAAGAGGCGGAACGCTATGCGTCCTATCATCAATAATAAGAGGATGAAGAAACCCCACGTGCAATCTTTGTAGAACCGAGGGATAGTGGCGGGTGTTTGGGGTGCGGTTTGAGGTATCGTCTGCGTGTGCCAACGTTCGACAAAGACCGTATCCACACGGATTATAAGTCTCCCGCTCGCTTCGCTATTACGCAAATTGCGCGGTATTAAATCTCCCGCAGATTTAAACAGATGTCCCACCGATTTCGATTTTACGCCCTCACCTTGGGGATGGCTACTCGGACTTGCCGTCGTAGCGAGTTCGCTACTCGTAGCTCCTGTAGCTATCTCCGGCAATCCTTCGTCGATTACGCAGATGGACGGGTACGCTGCTCCGATAACGCCTGTGAGCGTTGGCTGTTCCTTGCCTTGTTTATAAGTCACGCTCACGGAGTCGCGGATGGCGATGGGAACCGTGAACTGCTGACTCTTACAGCTCGTAATCAGGGCGATAATCGCACACGTCAAGATAAATGGTTTCATGTTTTGGTGTTTGGTGTTTAGTGTCTAGTGTCTTTCCTCCCTGTAGCCAGTTGCCTGTAGCCTGTAGCCTCCCAACGAGTTCATCTTCGATGGCTCGTGAGGGCACGAGGATACAGCCGGAGGAGTGGGACGGTTTCGTTCCGACGTGGAAACGGATGCCGGTGCGGTTGGGAACGCGTTCCACGATGGGGAGAAGACGCTTGAAGCGTGGGGACATGGTGACGGCGACGGTGTACCATAAGGCAGGGATCTGAACGCCCGTCCGTTCGAGCGTGTCGCAGAAGTATGTGCCGTCAATAAATAGTTTGCCATGAATGGCTGCGCCATTAGGCGCTTGGCGTTGTAGTCGTAATAACATGATAAGTTTAGTGTTTAGTGTTTAGCGTTGAGAGTAGTGGAGAGTAGAAAAGTTGAAAGTTAATAAGTTTGTCCGCTTTTGCAAAGCGGCGGCTCACAGAGCCGGTAACTATAGCCGTAGGCGCTTCTCTAAACTATCTAACTTCTAAACAACTCTAAACTCTACACTCTCCACTCTCAACTAAGAGCGAGAGCGAGAGCGGTAGTCTATTCCCATTAGCAGTAGTGCCGCTCCGAGGGTTTCACCCCAGAAGCCCAGCACGCTGCCGTGCAGTTCTCCTGAGGGTTCAACCACTACTG
>JAKSNF010000051.1 GCA_024400115.1 Paludibacteraceae bacterium
TCACTTGGAGCCTCGGCAGTCGTGATAGTATCATCACAGACTTTGTGATTGGTGATAACCACCGCGAGTATATGTATCAAAACATCCTCGGTTGCGATAGTGCTAAGTTCATCTTAGATGTAGCCGTATGGCCTGCCGCAAAAGATGAACCTGTCAAGTACGACACTATCTTAGTGGATAACCTGCCGTATATATGGTCCACCTATACGGATAAGACGATTGCTTGCTACACCGCAGATACCTACCGCGATACCGCCTTCAATATCTTGGGTTGCGATAGTATCCGCTACACACTTGAACTCGCTATCATCGCTCACGATACAGTAACGTTGCCCGTGGAGGCAGATCTGTGCCACGGAGAGACTTATACCTCTCGTTGGCAAGAGGTAACACCGCGCTTTGTAGGTGATACCACCTTCAGCGATACCGTTCCATCTATCATGATGAATCCGCTACTCATGCGTGACTCAATCTATGCTTACACCTTGCATGTTCAATCTCGTTATATAGACAAGTTGCCTGCTTTGGTGAAGGACGATAGTTGGTTATTGATGATTCATCGCCGTTCGATCCGCGAGGATTATGGTATTGACTTCACTGCCGACCAAGTACACTGGTACCGCGTAGAAGGCGAGGTAGATGAGTATCCGTATGGCGAGGATAACGATGTCCAAGTCGGAACAGGAGATTACTACACCATTGCCCAAAAGATGAGCGGTAAGTATTACGCCCTGCTCGATGTGGATGTAAGTTGGCTGAACGCTTGCGCTCTGTATGCTCGTACCGTCATACTCGACTGCGATAACCCGTCCGGTCCTGTATTATCTCCCACTATCGTTCCTGCCGGAGGTCTGATGAAACTGACTAACCTCCAAGAAGGTGAGTTGACCATCAACGTCTATACACCTGCCGGACAAAAAGTAAGAAGCGAGAGTGTAAAAGTAAATAACGAACATGATATCTATGCCGAACGTGTATGCGGTGTTTACTTACTGCAAGTAACGAATGTAGGTAAGACGAATGTGTTTAAATATGTTGTAACCCAATAAAAGATACGCTTATGAAAAAGATAATGATGATAACATGTCTGCTGGCTGTCTCTATATGGGCTATGGCAGATGGCGAAGATCCGTTATACAAGGCTTATTTAGACTCCTTGAATCGGGTCAATAAAACACAAACAGAACAAGCAACCTCCGTTACTCCCGCCATTCCGGCGGAGGGCACTGTGAGTACTACTCCGGCAACTCCCTTAACGCAAGAGCAGCAAGACTCTATTGCAGAGGTTAAGCGTGCCGAGAGAGCAGCTATGCAGGCAAGGATGGATTCGATTAACGAACTGCGCAAAGCACGCATGGCTGCTGCGCAAGCTTATTCGGATTCGTTAGAAGCGGCTGAACGTAATAAACAACGCCGTTCAAGTGTTGCTAACGACACTAACGACTCTATCCGTCAGATAGACCGTTTCACTATTGGTGTACGAGGCGGTGCCGCTTCGATGTTACAAAAGTTAGTGAACGAGGATGCCAAGAGTCAGTTTGGCTTTGATGTGCTCTTAGACCTTCAGTATGCTCACTATTGGTTAAGTAAGAAAGAGCATAAGGTGGGTTTGTTAACGGGACTGAGTTTTGGTTTGGCACAAGGTGGACTGAAAGCGCCGAATAGTGTCAACCAATACACGGTTACTGACCCTGATGGTATGAAAGCAGACTATACCGTTACGGCGGATAATATCAAAGAACGCGATAGACAACTCCAAGTGGAGGTTCCGTTGATGTTCTCGCTTATTACCAAGAAGGGCTTCTTCTTTAACCTTGGTCCGCGTTTCTTCTTACCCGTTTATACTCCCTACAAGGCTACGCTTGAGAATCCGTATATCGATGCATACTTTGAGCAGACGGATGTACACGTAACCAACGAAGTCATTACGGGTGTGATGGAGGACAAGGTGGTTACAGGTAAAGGCACGACCGATAATAAGCTTAAGCTCAATATCACCCTTGGCACCGAATTAGGTTACGAGTGGGAGTTTAAGAACAAACAGTCCCTTGGTTTAGGTGTTTATGCTAACTACGGTTTATACAGCATGTTCAAGCAAGATGCCCAAGACCTCAAGAGCCTGATTACCGTTACGCCGGCTATCCCCTCTACCGTTACCACCAACTCCGCTACGGAGGCGTGGACGGAGAAACAAGGCTTTGTTGATGTCGGTATCAAATTAGCATACCACTTCAACTGGTGGAAGACCAAAGCCCGCAAATAAAACTACGAGAATGTGTTTTTCTTCGTAGAATAATTTTTCATAATAAATTTTTGTTGCGCTACCCATCCGTGAGGCCCGGTAGCGTTTTTTTATGTGCCACGCACGCGTACGCGTATACGTGCGTTACGCGTATAATAAATAGGAAAAGGGGGATTTTAGGGTACAAATAGGGTTGTTTTGTAATCTATAGATAGCAAAATTTGCAAAAAAAGCATTTTTTTAATAAAATATTTGGTCATGTCAAAAATATGTAGTACCTTTGCACTCGCTTTCGCGCTGAAAATGAGCGGAAGACAAAAAAGTGATCTTTGAGAGACTTAAAGCAATTTAGATGTAGTACAAGAATTGGGAAAAGATACAAGTTAATTGTAACAAAAGTTCCCGTTAATTAAGTACACAGTAAAT
>JAKSNF010000052.1 GCA_024400115.1 Paludibacteraceae bacterium
TTAGAGCGCGCGCCTGATAAGCGCGAGGTCGATGGTTCAAGTCCATTTAGGCCCACCATTGAAGTTTAAAAAAATAGATCTTTGAAAATTGAATAGTACTTGTCGAAAGTAAAAAATTAAAATTTGTAAGGTTAAGAAACAAAGAGTGTACGGTGGATGCCTTGGCACTAGAAGGCGATGAAGGACGCGACGAACAGCGAAATGCTACGGAGAGATGTAAGTAATCTAAGACCCGTAGGTCTCCGAATGGGGCAACCCAGCAGTTAGAAGAACTGTTACCCGTTAGTAAATACATAGCTAACGAGGAGCAACACCCGGTGAACCGAAACATCCAAGTAACCGGAGGAAAAGAAAGCAAACGCGATTCCCTAAGTAGAGGCGATTGAAAGGGGAAGTAGTCCGCTACCATAAGAGTTACAAATCTTTAGAATAGCTGAATCATTTGGGAAAATGAACAACACAAGGTGATAGTCCTGTAAGCGAAATTTTAAAGACTCGGGTAGCAAAGAGTAGGGCGGGGCACGTGTAATCCTGTCTGAATATGTGAGGACCATCTCATAAGACTAAATACTAGCTAGTGACCGATAGTGAACCAGTACCGTGAGGGAAAGGTGAAAAGAACCCTTGGCAGGGAGTGAAAAGAACCTGAAACCGTATACTTACAATTAGTTAAAGCCCCTTATGTGGGTAATAGCGTGCCTTTTGTAGAATGAACCGGCGAGTTATGATATTGAGCAAGGTTAAGCTTTAAGGAGTGGAGCCGTAGCGAAAGCGAATCTTAATAGGGTGTTTAGTCCAATGTCATAGACCCGAAACGGGGTGACCTAGCCATGAGCAGGTTGAAGCCTGGGTAAAACCAAGTGGAGGACCGAACCAGGAACTGTTGCAATAGTTTTGGATGACTTGTGGCTAGAGGTGAAATTCCAATCGAACTCCGTTATAGCTGGTTCTCCCCGAAATACCTTTAGGGGTAGCCTTGTATTTAAGTTTAGTGGAGGTAAAGCTCTGAATGTGTGAGGGTCCCACCTCGGGATACCAATCCCAATCAAACTGCGAATGCTACTAAATATATACAGGAGTCAGACTGCGAGTGATAAGGCCCGTAGTCAAAAGGGAAACAGCCCAGACCGCCAGTTAAGGTCCCAAAATCTATGTTAAGTGGGAAAGGATGTGGAGTCGTTTAAACAACCAGGATGTTGGCTTAGAAGCAGCCATCATTTAAAGAGTGCGTAATAGCTCACTGGTCGAATAATTCTGCGCCGAAAATGTATCGGGGCTAAAACATAGTACCGAAGCTGCGGATATAATTTATTATGTGGTAGGGGAGCGTACTTAGTGCTGCGAAGTTAGACCGTAAGGACTAGTGGAGCGCTAAGCAGTGAGAATGCCGGTGTGAGTAACGAAAAGATAGGTGAGAATCCTATCCGTCGAAAGCCTAAGGTTTCCAGGGGAAGGGTCGTCCTCCCTGGGTTAGTCGGGTCCTAAGGTGAGGCTGAAAGGCGTAGCCGATGGACAACAGGTTGATATTCCTGTACCACCTTAATAACTGATGGAATGACGGAGAAGGCTAGTGGGAGTCTATAAGTGGATTTAGGCTCAAGCACAAAGTGGTGTATATAGGAAAATCCGTATACTATAACCGTGAAGTGTGATGAATAATATTCCCATGAAGCCATGCTTCCAAGAAAAGTTTCTAAGGCTAATTATTAAGGTGCCCGTACCGTAAACGGACACACGTGGGCGAGGAGAGAATCCATAGACGCGCGAGAAAACTCTTGTTAAGGAACTCTGCAAAGTGACCCCGTAACTTCGGGATAAGGGGGACTCTTCTATGAAGAGTCGCAGATAATAGGCCCAAGCGACTGTTTACCAAAAACACAGGTTTCTGCTAAATCGCAAGATGAAGTATAGGAGCTGACGCCTGCCCAGTGCTGGAAGGTTAAAAGGAGAAGTCAGATCATATCAAAGCTTTGAATTGAAGCCCCAGTAAACGGCGGCCGTAACTATAACGGTCCTAAGGTAGCGAAATTCCTTGTCGGGTAAGTTCCGACCCGCACGAAAGGCGTAACGATTTGGGCGCTGTCTCAACTCGAGACTCGGTGAAATCATACTACCTGTGAAGATGCAGGTTACCCGCGACTAGACGGAAAGACCCCATGGAGCTTCACTGCAGTTTAATATTGATATTGGATATAAGATGCACAGGATAGGTGGGAGGCTTAGAACCCGGGACTTCGGTTTCGGAGGAGCCACTGTTGGGATACCACCCTTCTTATTTCTAGTATCTAACTTGTACCCATGATCTGGGTAGAGGACAGTGTTAGATGGGCAGTTTGACTGGGGCGGTCGCCTCCTAAAGAGTAACGGAGGCGCCCAA
>JAKSNF010000053.1 GCA_024400115.1 Paludibacteraceae bacterium
AAAAGAAAAACGATTGGGCATTGTTCATTTGGTGTACGATTTTGTCCTTATACTCTATGCGTGTGGTGTAGGCGGGCACCGTTATCGTGTCACGCAACAAGATGGTGTCCGTTGGAGTTTTGACCTGTAGCCGATAATTATCTGCTTTATCCGTAGCCGAGATAGTGGCAGTAGCACCCGACCCAGTTACGACCGTCAGGTCTTTGGGGCGTGGGCGGCTCTGTTCCGGTGAACCGGGCTCGGATGCCATGCCACGTAGTTCGGTTATGGTGAAATCAATACTTGCTGAATCGGCTGGCAGCACGATGTCCTTACGGACTACCCAACTGCTGTCGCGTCTCAACTCAGGGTGCGTAGTCAGCAGCAATGCCAATCGCTTTTGAGGGGAACACCCCACGCAAGCCACTGCCAACCAACAAACGATTATCAAAATTATTTTTTTCATTTTTTTGTACCTTTATGCTGCTGTACGCGACGGCGCAGCATGTTCAACTCTTCTTGCATCTGTGCAAGGTTAGCTTTGAGAGTAGCGTTCTCTTTGCGTAACTCCACAATCTCGTCAATGAATCGGTCGTTCTTCGCCAACAGATCTACAATCCGCTCTTGCATGATTACGATGTCATTGTCATGGCGCTTATGTCTCGCCACCATGAAAGTCACGATAGTGGTGATGACACTCACTATCCATCCGCCTAAGGCAATTAGTTGGTCTATCATTCTTCTAAAAAGTTTTTAAGTTTTGTCAATTTGTCCTCATCGATATGCAATAAGACTTCACCTATCTTGATTGTTATGTCTTTACCGCTATGCAGCACATCTTGTTTTTTGGAACAGATATCGTATGCTACCCATTCAGACCACTCCCCACTATAACAGGTGCGATAGATAAATTTATTGGTGTTAATACCAACGAAACCACCAACCATCACATATTGGATGATATTGTCATCACTTATGCGTTCGACGCTCAGAATAGAATCCGCTGCACCTTCGCTAGAGTGTAACAAATATAGTCCGCGTTCCGTAATGTCGTCTATTTCAGGGATGGATTGAACATAATTGATATTGGATCCTTCTTCGTGTGTTATCTCCATGGTAACATCCAATTCCCCTTGAATACCGGGAGTGAGTTCGATTTGCTCAACGATATTGTCCACATCGCTCTTCGTGTAGGCATCTGTTATGCCATATCCGGAAAGAGTTGTAGAACGGTCTGCTTTGCAAGTGAGCAACGTCATCACGAAAGTACGAATGCGTTGCCATAGTATGCCTAAATTGCTATTGTCTATTTGATGAAGCTCGTCCATATCAGATTGTTTTTTGATAGGTTATTTCAATGTTGGTAATGCGTAGCTGCACCGTTTCTTCGGTACTGCTGTTTTGTATGTATAGCAGTGTCAGCCCCTGCTCGTTATTGGCTTGGATAATATGCTCACCACTGCTGACAGTAGCCCATTCAGCATCAACGAGGTCAGTGTTCTGAACTACATTACGGCTTGTGTCAGTATCTATACCGGCTACCATGCCGTTACCTTTGTACTGCCCGCTATACTTAATCTTGACGGTTTGTATATAAACACCTTGCGCCAATGTTTCAAAGAACAAGATATGTCCCTTGTATGCTCGCGGTGCATCTATATAATCTCCGTTCACAGCGGTAGTACCATATCCTTTCCGTTGCGTTATGCGAATAGCCCCATTCCCGACATACCATTTAATCTCTTTTGTATCCTCATAATAGAGACCGGCAGTCAACAGAACATTCTCCACCTTGGTCTCTCTATCTGTCGGAGGTATATCGGGCGTATTAAATGGTGTCAGTTGCTCTATCTCGTTCGCAGTCATGGGGATATGCCTTACAAGGGTTATTTGTGTACCGTCGGGGAGTTCAATATCATCTGCTTCTATTGGGCATAACGAATGGATCTCCTCCTCGGTCATCGAATCCGATGTACCGGCAATATCCAACTTCCCCGTGAAAGGGTTATATTGCATATCCTGTACTGCCATAGATTACCGTTTGTACGAATAAGTATAAGTCTTATATTGTGTTACCGCATACGCAAACGCCGCAGAACCATTAGGGTATAGGCGTTTGTAGGTGACTACACCATTTGCCTCTGTCTTTGCTATCTTCTCTATGCGCCAATACGCCAA
>JAKSNF010000054.1 GCA_024400115.1 Paludibacteraceae bacterium
ATGTTTTGCCTAACTGCAAGAAATGGAGGATAGTATGAACCTACATGAACATAAACGATACATGGCACGCTATAGAACCCACTTATTTGCGCGAACTGCCCGATTTGGCATATCGTACCATCCCCTCTTCGGATGACATACTTTCAAGTATTGCTGAACTGCTTATGCTTATTAAACTTTAACATTGTCCTTTTGTTCTGCCGTGGTCACATTATATGGTTTTATCATAAGACATATTATTCCGGCAACTACAACAACCTCAAATCGGAGTGTGGCTTCAAACTCGCACGAGTGAGAGTGTCCGCTATAGAAAAAAAGAGAACCCATCAGGATTCTCTTTTTTGCGGTGCGGACGAGACTCGAAAAAATTGTTCGAGCGAAGCGAGATAAGAAATAATCGTTCGAGCGAAGCGAGATAAGAAATAATCGTTCGAGCGAAGCGAGATAAGAACTTTCGTAAAAACTTTCGGGTGCAAAGGTACACTTTTTTAATGACATATGCAAGTTTTGGGATGAAAAATTGCGTAAATTCTTTCGTTTTACTTGCAAAATTAAGTTTTTTTATGAAAAATAGCAAAAAATATTTTGATAATTCAAAAAATAGATGTATCTTTGTGCCCAAATTTGAAAAAGTATGACACACTCCTTGCGCACGTGTAGGCGCAGACATAATAAATAAGGACACACGATTGCCCCTCCCCCGAAAAGAAACGGGGGGGGGTAATTCGTTGAAATATAGTCAGTTAATAAATGCAATAAATATATACATTATGCGAAAACTATTTTTGGCACTGATGGCTATTGCCGCCATCTCAGTTAACGCTCAGACCGTGCAAGTATGGCGCGGAGGGCAAGTGAGAACCACTTTAATGAATGCGGACAGCATCACCTTCGTGGAGAACGAAGACCCTGCTACGGCCGATGAGTATGTCTATGCTCCTAACCGTAATATCACAGGGCGGAGTTATGATCAAACGAAAGCCGTTAAACTAAACCAAGGTACGTATGTAGGTTTTGAGAAAGACGGTGTGCTTCAGTTCTACGGTATCCCGTATGGTCAGCAGCCGATAGGCGCTCTGCGTTTCCAACGTTCTAAAGCCTTACCTGCATCTGATAATGTGTACGAGGCTTTCCACTTCGCTCATTCGGCATGTCAAGAAAAGGAAAAATCCGAACCCGCTTCTATGTACGAGCAAGGCGACGATATGCTCGCCCTTAATATATGGGCAAGCGAAATTAAACCTAATGACAAAAAGCCAGTTATGGTTTATATTCACGGAGGTGGATATACATTAGGAGGCTCAGCTGATCCCCTTTATAATGGTCGTAATTTCGTGAAGAAAAACCCTGACATTATCATGGTAACGATTAACTACCGTATCAATCTCTGTGGTTACCTCAATGCCAAGAAAATGGATGATGGCAATCAAGCAAAGTACGAGGGTGTCAATGCTAACTTAGCCCATTTAGACCAAATAGATGCCATCTGGTGGGTGCGCCATAATATAGGTGCTTTTGGTGGTGATTCAACCAATATCACCGTCTTTGGTGAGTCGGCAGGTTGTGTTTCTACAGGTATTATAGCCGTTTCGCCGTTGGCTAAAGATAAAGATGGGAACTCGATTGTGAAGAACATTATCATGCAGTCAGGAGGTATGAATGTTATTCAAAATCCCGATAGTTTAGGAGGTATGGAACGGAACTTGCGCGATTCTATGGGCATTAGCAAAATGGCAGACCTTGAGAACTTGTCCTTTGAGGAACTCAATGAAGTGTGGCTTAAATTAGTCGCTAAAAATACAACGGCTAACCCTAATGCCGACGGCACCATTATACCTGTTGACCCGGTCTTCTCTTGGGAAACCAATGCGGCTAAAGGTATTAATGTACTGCAAGGTTACAACTCGGGTGAGTTTACCTATTTCAAGACTTGTTTCCCGGAAGAACTGTATCTGCGTCTCGCCAAGAATGTGGAACGCTATTTGGAGAAGTCAGTGGCTCCCAAAGATTTGCCCGATTACAAGAATCTGCGCGAGAAATACTATGCTGCTATTCGTTCGGAGTTCCCGGAATGGAAAGACGGTGTTCCTGCAGAGGATAGTTTGCACTTTCAGGAGGAAGTGGCAGATGACTGGTTGTTCCTTGCGGCACAC
>JAKSNF010000055.1 GCA_024400115.1 Paludibacteraceae bacterium
AATCGAGTAGGAGGAAAACGAAGTAGTTTTCCTCCTACTTTCGTTTTCCGACCTCTCACACCACCGTACGTGCCGTTCGGCATACGGCGGTTCTCTAATTGCGATGCAATTTGGTATAAGTGCCGATTATTGAGGGGTATCCTTGCCTTACAAGTCCTTCATTCGTTATGGCTCTGTGCAGAATAGGGCTTGTTGCAGTGTGCCAATATCCTTTGCGGGTATTTGCCCATTGCCATGCCTGCCATCTGCATATGCCACACTTCATGAGGTTCTTGAATCGGGTTCGGACGCGTTTCCAACATTTCCAGATATAACACCGTATGCGTCTATGGTACCATTTCTCCGTTCTTTGAAGAAAGGTTTTCATATCTGCCAAGTAGTAATATCCTATCCAGCCACGGACGTATTCCGTCAAACGTTTCTTCAGCCAAAGGAAGCCTTTGCCGTTGCTGCGCTTGGTAATGGATTTTATTTCACGGAGAAACTTTTCCTTACTCTTCTTGTGCACAGTAATTCCGCATCGGCCTTCTTTCAGTCAGTAGAAACTGTAGCCGAGAAACTTCTTGCCTGCCAGTATGCCCATCACCGTCTTTTCCTTGTTGACTTTCAAGAATAGTTTATTTTCAACATAGTTGGCAATACTGTCTCTCACGCGTTCGGTAGCACGGAGGCTCTTAACGAGTACTATGCAGTCATCGGCATAGCGGACGAACGGATGTCCTCTACGTTCAAGTTCCTTGTCAAGCTCGTTCAGTATGACGTTACTCAATATGGGACTCAACGGTCCGCCTTGTGGGACTCCTTCGGTGGTTTCCTCGTACTTGTGCCTTACCATTACTCCTGCATTCAAGTATTTATGGATGAGCGAGACTACTCGTCCGTCCTTTATCGTTTCAGATAATACTTGAATGAGTTTGCTATGGTTGACCGTATCAAAGAAACGTTCCAAATCCAAGTCCACGCAATAGCGGTAGCCTTCTTCTGCATACTGTTGCACTCGCATTATTGCATCTTGTGCGCTACGGTTGGGGCGGAAGCCGAAACTGTTGGAGTTGAACAGTGGTTCATATTCCTCCATCAGCACCTGGCTTATCGCCTGTTGGATAAAGCGGTCAACTACGGTCGGTATGCCGAGTTGGCGCTTCTTGCCGTTGTCCTTAGGTATCTCTACCCTTCTTACGGCGGTCGGTTTGTATTTGCCCGACTTAATCTTTTCGATGAGTTCGCTTAGGTGGAGGTTTAGGTATGGCAACAGTTCGCTCGTTCCCATCTTATCAACGCCTCCCGCTCCTTTGTTTCCGACTACTTGCTTATAGGCTTTACGCAAGTTGTCGGGACTCAGGATGCGTTCAAGCAAATCATCCTTGCCTAATTGCACTTCCACAAGATTATCAT
>JAKSNF010000056.1 GCA_024400115.1 Paludibacteraceae bacterium
ATACACAGGAAATATTCTCGGAATTGGACGAAACAAGTTCCTGAAGTCTTATTTTACCCGGAAGCTTCCAGAGATCCGAAGGAGAGTAGGAGGGGGGCACCAGGGCCCCACACACAGTGCTGGCGCGGCCAGACCCCTGGCCACGCGAGCCTGGCGTGAGAGCCCCTGGGTCCACCTCTGACATCGCCCCTTCGCCTATAAAGACCCCCCGACAGAAAAAACCTAAGTACCCGATCAGATTTCCAGAACACATCGCGATCCGCCGCCGCCGTCGACCCGAAGATCGGGAGGGTCCAGAAGCTCTTCCCGGCACCCTGCCGGAGAGGGGAATCGCCACCGGAGGTCTTCTTCATCGCCATGCTTGCCTCCGGAGCGATGAGTGAGTAGTCTACCTTGGACTATGGGTCCATAGCAGTAGCTAGATGGTTGTCTTCTCCACCATGTGCTTCATGTTTAGATCTCATGAGCTGCCCTACATGATTGAGATCACCGTTATGTAATTCTACATGTTTGGTTTGTTGGGATCCGATGAATATTGGTGTTTATGATTAAGTTGCTGTACTGAATATTATCTTTTGTTATCTCTATGTTGTTTATGATCTTGCATGCTCTCCGTTGTTAGTAGCTATCTTGGCCGAGTAGTTGCTAGTGACTCCAAGAGGGGGTATTTATGCTCGATAGTGGGTTCATGCCTCTATTTAACCTGGGGGAGTGACAGAAACCTCTAAGGTTGTAGATGTGCTGTTGCTACTAGGGAGAAAACAACATTCATATGCTCAAGGGCATATGCTTTGTTTACATTACACACTTTGCTTAATGCAATTATCTGTTGTTCGCAACTTAATACTTGTGGAGTTCTCGGATTGATTCGCCACAAGTGGATTATTAGTCATAGATGCAGTTGGATGGCGGTCTATGTATTTTGTTGTAATGCCCAGAGTAAATCTCATAGTGATCTTCTTGACATATCACGTTTATCTTTATTCTATCAATTGCCCAACTGTAATTTGTTTACCCAGCATGTGTTATTTTATCTTATGGAGAGACACCACTAGTGAACTGTGGACCCCGGTCCTATTTCCATCATATTGCTATCACCTGTTTACTTTACTCGCACTGTTTACTTTACTCGCATACTTCTACTGTTTTCCACTCGATACACTCATAACCTTTGTTTCAAGCAAACCGGTGAGATTGACAACCTCA
>JAKSNF010000057.1 GCA_024400115.1 Paludibacteraceae bacterium
GATTGAGTTTCTGCTTGCAAAGCCGTTAAGAAGCGAAGTCAAGGGATAACAGGGAAATAAGTATCTGAGGAGAAGATCATGGTTAAGAAGTTGGGATATTTGATTTTAGTTCTTGCAGTCTCGTTCTCAATAATCGGGTGTACCGGGAAAAAGGCCGCAGATATCACTCCCGAGCAAAGAGAGAATTTCGAGTCGCTTGCAAAGGTATCGGTCTGGTTTGAAGTGTTCGAAAGATACGGAATGGAACCTGTAGTAACTGTTAGTGATATCAATGATGTCAAAGTATATAAGGACCAGTATTCAGTTTATACAAGGTACACTTTTAATGCTTCCGGAAATTATACGGTACAGGACGATTCAGGCGTGATCTACAGCGGAACATTTAATCTCGGCGGATATAGCGAAGGTCACGGCGGCGGATGTGAAACTGTTGAGATCACGCCTCCGCAAAACGGTTCGGACACGCTTCATGAATTGAGCAATGAAGAAACATCTGATACTAACTATGAGACAAGCGCTAAGACGGAGACCCCCGATATTTACGGGTCGCTCTATGATTACATTGATGAGAACGTGACCCTAATGGGAACTGTTGTAGCACCACCGGTGGAATGTGATATCAACAAAGACGGTTATCCGGAACTCTGCACTACAGTTGTTACCGGCAGCGGAACAGTATCGTCTTTGATCGTTGTATACGATGTTTATAACGATCAGGGCTACATGTTAAATGATCGTACTGTATACGATTACAGGATACTTGGCAATACAGCAGATGTTATAGCTATCGAGAGGACAATATACGGCGAAAATAAAAAGTCATATGGCACGCTTGTAATTCAGGATGGTGAACTCATCTTCGTTGAGAAAGTGGAATACGGTGCAACGGTGCCAGCAGCGTCTTTTGGCACCTAACTACAGCTACAGTAGAGTACGAGTAATCGCAAAATTTGAAACGCCCTAAAATGATTTCATATGTGAACCTCATTCATGAATTGTTTTACCCATATCCTTTTTGGGGCAAAGTGTTGCCAAATTCAACCACAGCGAAGCCTTTTCGAGTTGAAAAATTACTGCTTTAATGAAGTAGTAAGCGCTTTGTGAGCATTCTGCAGGTGTTGAAGGATATCTGATGCATCATATTCCGTCCAGCTTACGGCAATTGAGATT
>JAKSNF010000058.1 GCA_024400115.1 Paludibacteraceae bacterium
ATCGAAGCCGCCAAACGCTTCGACCCCAACCGCGGCATCCAGTTCGCCTCCTACGCCAGTTGGTGGATAAGAGGGTATATCACCAAAGGACTCAGTGATTATGGGAACACAATCCATATCCCCAAGCACGAAAAAGAGGCAATCAATTTATGTGTCTCCATGTCCTTTGACGATATTCTATACATCGAAGATGGCGACCCGATTACCTTCGCCGACACGTTGACGGATGGTTCTACCGTGGAAACGGAGTATATTGATACGGAAAACAGACGCGCCCAAAGGCGAGACTGTGAAGCTCGTATCGCTAATCTCAAACCGAAAGAGCAAATCGTTATACGAGGTCTATATGGTTTTGATGGAAAGCAAAAAACATGGAAGACCTTGGCTAAAGAATTAGGGACAACTCCCAATCGAATAGCGAAGATACACACGCGAGCGCTCGAAAGATTATAAGGAAAAGTGCAGTTCCATACGGGACTGCATTTTTTTTGCATTTTTTCAAAAAAAATCGGCACTATTTTTTGATTTGGGCACAAAATATAATGAGAGGGGTACTTCCCGGGAAACCTCCTCAACCAACTTACTTTAAACTTTACACTTTAAACTTTAAACCCTCACCCCCTATGAGGTTACCCCTTCCCCTTCGGGGGGAAGATGGATAGGGGCTAACAATTATGGCTATCATCAAACCTGCGACGCCGTTCGACAGCGTCAAACGTAAATTCTCCGGCACGGACGAGATTCACTTCAAGAACCGTACTGCCGACAACGCCACCATCGGTGTGCGCATGAAACACCCCTATGACGGTGGCAACAGTGACAAACAAATCGCCGTTCGCGATGCCTTCACCGCCGCCCAAACGGCTGCAAAAGCTATCTTGAACGCTAAGTCCACCGACACGGATCAAGCGAACTACACCAAGTTCACCGAGTACACCAAGGCGTTCAAGGCGCAGAAGGGTAAACGTAACGGTTACCTCTATCTCCGCGATTACATCGTAGCGCAAGAGTTCGTCAAACCCGAAGGCGAGTAATTATCTCCCGCAGATTTAGACAGATTATCCACGGATTTTTAGGTCTCCCGCTCGCTCGCGTTGCTCGCTATTACGCAGATAAGATATGCTTCGTCTGCACCGAGTAGTATTTCTATAATCATTT
>JAKSNF010000059.1 GCA_024400115.1 Paludibacteraceae bacterium
AGCGTTGCAGTTTAGCGGATTTTCTAGGGAATCTGATTACGTCCATATTGCCTTGAGCAAGCTCTCAGCATACTATCAGGTTCGGATCATCAGTGGATTTGCCTGCTGAATCTACTCCTACACCCTTCAACGTGCTATTCCGTCAGCACGCAGGACTGTCACTCTTCCGTCTCCACGTCACGCGCTACGCCAGTAAAGGAATATTAACCTTTTCTTCCATCGGGCTCGCCGTTCGGCTTACCCTTAGGTCCCGACTAACCCTGATCCGATTAGCGTTGATCAGGAATCCTTAGTCTTCCGGCGAGGGGGTTTCTCGCCCCCTTTATCGTTACTTATACCTACATTTGCTTTTCCAGACGCTCCAGTCTACCTTACGATAAACCTTCAACGCAACTGGAATGCTCCCCTACCAACCCGTTTCTTGGGTTCCATAGCTTCGGTAGTATGCTTATACCCGATTATTATCCATGCACCGCCGCTCGACTAGTGAGCTGTTACGCACTCTTTAGATGAATGGCTGCTTCCAAGCCAACATCCTAGCTGTCACTGCGACAAAACTTCGTTAATTTAACTTAGCATACATTTCGGGACCTTAGCCGATGATATGGATTCTTTTCCTCTCGGACACGGACGTTAGCACCCGCGCCCTCACTGCCGAGGATCATCTACACGCATTCGGAGTTTATCAGGACTTGATAGGCGGTGAAGCCCTCGCATCCAATCAGTCGCTCTACCTCTTACAAACTGCAACAACGCTGCACCTAAATGCATTTCGGGGAGTACGAGCTATCTCCAAGTTTGATTGGTCTTTCGCTCCTACACACAAGTCATCCAAAAACTTTTCAACGTTAACTGGTTCGGACCTCCAGTGCGTGTTACCGCACCTTCAACCTGCTCATGTGTAGATCACTTGGTTTCGCGTCCACCCCCTATAACTTAACGCCCTGTTCAGGCTCGCTTTCACTTCGGTTCCACTCCTGAAGAGCTTAACCTTGCTAGAGAGGGTGACTCGTAGGTTCATTATGCAAAAGGCACGCTGTCACACCATAATGGTGCTCCAACCGCTTGTAAGCGAACGGTTTCAGGTACTATTTCACTC
>JAKSNF010000006.1 GCA_024400115.1 Paludibacteraceae bacterium
TCGCTTCATTTGATTCTTTGAGGTTCTGGACTACCTTATAACTTCAAATAAATGCACGGAAAACTCACGCGGATAACGTGAGCGTCCGTAAACCGTGCTTGAAGTTATAATAATTCTTGAAAGTGTCCAGTTTTCAAAGAATCAAGTTGGGCTTACAACGCTATTCTTTACTGCCACCGCAGTAATATGTCTGCTGTTTTTACGAAACAACCAAAAAATATCTAATCAACTACGAAAACGCGCCATTATTTAGCCTCCCGAATATCGTTCATACCAAATACTTGCCCTATCGCATGGGCCAATTTATCCCCATACGCTTCCAACGAACAAACACGAATCGCATTATGATCAATTGTGTCGTTTCTTTTTAATATAGGAATACATTTTTCGGATACCCCTTCGGCTGTCATTGTTGCCATAATCGTAATTATTTAGATTGTTTTTGCTTTTGCGCTGCAAAAGTACAACTTTTTTCTGACATATGCAAGAAAAAAGTGCAAAATTTCACTTTTTTCATGTATAATGTATGATATATGCCTAAGGCAAAATCATACTTTTTACGATAAAAGTCACTATTTCAAAGATCGTTTTGCCGTTTTTTAGTCCGGCGAGATATGTTTTTGTCAGTTCAGACTATCAATTAAAATCTAAAACTGAAAATCTTTTCCAAATCGGTTGACGATATTCTTTCTTTTAATTCGCCTATCGGCGAGAAATCATTCTAAAATCTGTTCTACAATCTCAACTCAAAATCTACGTACATCCTACGTACATCCACCGAAGTGCTACGTTAACAGGAAGTGAGATGAAAGCACACAAAAAAGCGGGACTGCACTGCTGCTGTTCCGCACATCTGGCTCTGGTATTGCCTTTCTCGTAAAACAACAACACCGAAGCCCACGCTGATATGTCTATACGCGTACGCGCCTTATAATATAAGGTGTACGTGGATAATACATATCCAATGAGCATCTAATGCTGCCATGTTTCGACGAGAAGAATTTACCAGATTCGATGTGCCAAAACAAAGCGCCTAAACGCTATTCCTATGTCTTTTGATTTCAAATTGCTACGAAACAACCCAAAATCGCTGCAAAATTACAACTTATTTTTGATATATGCAAATATTATGTCCTTTTTTCTGCTTTTTTTACAAAAAAGCCTTGATTTTCTCGGCTAAAGCATTGGCTTGCTCCATCGAACCCGCCTCTGAATAGATGCGAATGATGGGTTCGGTGTTGCTCTTACGCAAGTGCACCCAACCTTCGGAAAAGTCCATCTTCACGCCATCCTTGTCGTTGACTTGACACTCACCAATCTCGCCGTTAAGCGCCTTGGTCTTGACATTGGCAAGAATCTCGTCCACGTTCATGTCGGGAGTCAGATCCACACGGTTCTTGGAGATAAAGTAATTAGGATAGGTAGCTCTCAGTTCGCTCACTTTGCAGCCCTTTTGGGCAATCGAACTGAGGAACAATGCGATGCCTACCAACGCGTCACGACCGGCGTGCAACGCAGGATAGATAACGCCACCGTTGCCTTCGCCACCGATAACGGCATTCGTTGCGCGCATCTCCGTTGTTACGTTCACTTCGCCTACAGCTGCGGCGGTGTAATTGCCTCCGTGAGCACGCGTCACATCGCTTAGAGCACGCGTGGAGGACATATTACTAACCGTATTACCGGGAGTGTGCGAGAGTACATAATCGGCTACCGAAACGAGGGTATATTCTTCGCCGAACATATCGCCGTTCTCGCAGATAATAGCGAGGCGATCCACGTCGGGATCAACCACAAAACCGACATCCGCTTTGCCCGTCTTGAGTAAGTCACTAATCTCCGTTAGGTGTTGAGGTAGGGGTTCGGGGTTATGGGGGAAGAGACCGTTGGGCGTGCAGTTCAGTTCGATAATGTTCTTAACGCCTACGGCACGCAGGATAGCGGGAATAGCGATACCGCCCACCGAATTGACGCAGTCAATAGCTACGGTGAAGTTCGCCTTCTCGATAGCTGCTTTATCGACTAATGGCAGCGCCAGAATCTTCTCTATATGGTAGGGGAGATAGTCTTTATATTCGATATGGCCGAGGTTATCCACTTCGGCGAAAAGGAAGTCTTCTGCATCCGCAATGGCGAGCACTTCCTTACCCTCCTTGTCGGTCAGGAACTCGCCCTTGTCGTTGAGCAGTTTGAGGGCGTTCCACTGTTTGGGGTTATGAGAAGCGGTGAGGATGATACCGCCGTCGGCTTGTTCGCCGATAACTGCCATCTCGGTCGTAGGAGTAGAAGCCAGACCGATGTTGATCACATCGCAACCCATAGCCACAAGGGTACCCGTAACGAGCAAGTCGCACATCTCACCCGATATGCGGGCATCACGACCCACGACGATGCGAGGCCTGTCGCCTGTTTCCTGTTTCCTGTCGCCTAAACGCTGAATAGCGTATGCAGCAGTGAAACGAACGATATCTACGGGATTGAGTCCCTCACCTACGCGGCCTCCGATAGTGCCGCGGAAACCAGAAATACTTTTAACTATTGCCATGTTTTATAATGTTTATTTTTTTATCTCCCGCTCGCGCCTATGGCGCTATTACGCTATATTTGCTGCCATGGCTATAAGCCTCGCTTTATGCTTTTATTCCGGGCGGCTAAAGCACGCCCTGTGCCCGTCGGTCAAGCCTTATACGATGTCATTGCTCTGCAAAGACAGGGGTATTTCGGCTTGCCCTCCTAAATTACGCAAATAAGATATGTCTCTATTGTTTCTCGCTCGTCGGGCTATTGCGTCAGCCCTTGCCGCGAGGCGCTCCCCTGCGCTGCGATTGATTTTATACCCTTTGGGTCGGTTGTTTAGAGCCCATTTACTTCCCTAATAAAGGCGTTACGGTCTATCGAAACTGTATTAAAGTTAATGAGCAGACCTAATTTCTTACCACTCAATTTTAAGTAGGTTTGGAGTTGCTTTTTATGCACTTCTTGTAACTTGTCCACCGACTTGAGTTCCAAGATAACGCTATCCTCTACCAATATATCTATTTTTAAGTCATCGCATATCAGTTCTCCATCATATATCACGGGCACAGCCACTTCTGAACGCACGGATAAGCCTTGTTTCTTGAGTTCGTGCAGTAATGCTTTATGATAGATAGACTCTAATAGTCCCGGTCCTAATACATTGTGTACCGCAAAAACGGCTCCCTTCACCTTATATGCTATCTCATTTTCTGTCATATTCGATGTTCTTTATTCTATAGTCGTATCTTCGCTTTACTAAATAATCTTTCCACCTTAGTGGTGCGAAGCCTTTGCCGTACACGCGCAGGGTGTAAAATGTTGCGTGGAGCAACCTTGCAATCATCTGCGTAATTGAGGAGGGCTGGCTTGCAAATTACATGAGGAACCTACCGGATTGCTCATCATTTTGCTAGCCAGACCGACGGGCAAAGCGTGTGCGCAGCCACGCGAATAAACCAATTAAGCGAGGGTCGGGCGTTGGAGCGTAATTTGCGTAATAAGCCGATGAGGTTAATCGTTTGAGCAAAGCGAGATAAGAATAACCTTATCGGCTGAGCGGGAGGGCTCCCAAATCTCTCAAATAGAGCACCGCAGACGCGTGGAGCTAGCGGGACTTGAACCCGCGTCCAAACAAGGAACAAATATGCTTTCTACACGCTTATCTTGGCCTTGATTTTCGACCATTGGCAAGACCCAAGCCACCAACCAACGGCTTATTCCCTCAATCTCACTTAAGCATCGGGACTCTACTTAAGCCAGCTCGATATTTCCGCGCCCCTGTATCCTATCAGCCTCAAGCAGTGGCTTGGAGGGACGTCTCGTTCCAGCACCTTGTGCCGGAATAAAGTAATCTACTATACTTCGATTAGGCAGCGAGAGCAACATTCATGTTGTCAGTTCAATTTGTGCGAACCTCATCACGGCGAGCGTTCATTTCCGACGTGCTTACATACCCATCCGGCTTGCTGTCAAAACCAAAATAGCCCCGATAAGTTGTAAAATCGCTGCAAAATTACAACAAAATTTTGATATATGCAAAAAAAATCGTACTTTTGCACTCTGAATTATGTATTTTGACGAATTAGCACTATCAGACGAAGTCTTGGATGCCCTTTGGGATATGCATTTTGACGAATGTACTCCCGTCCAAGAAAAGACTATCCCCGTTATCTTAGACGGGAAGGATGTTATCTCTTGTGCCCAAACAGGTACGGGCAAAACGGCAGCGTATATCCTGCCGCTTCTCACTAATCTTGCTTATGACCATCACGACCCTGATAAACTGAACGCCATCATCATGGCTCCCACGCGCGAACTGGCGCAACAGATTGACCAACAAATGGAAGGGTTCGGTTATTATGTGCCTTTCTCTTCTGTCCCTATCTACGGCGGTAACGGCGGAGGCGAGTGGGGTACACAAGTGACCGGTTTGCAAACGGGAGCGGATATAGCCATCTGCACCCCCGGACGATTGCTTAGTCTAATGAATATCTACCATATCGACTTCTCGGGTGTGAAATATTTCATTTTGGACGAAGCCGACCGCATGCTCGATATGGGCTTCTATGACGATATAATGGCTATTGTTCGCCAACTGCCCAAAGAGCGCCAAACGATCATGTTCTCCGCAACCATGCCGGAGAATATACGCAAGATGGCAAGAGCCATCATGAATAGCCCCGTAGAAGTGAAGATTGCCGTTTCTCGCCCGCCGGAAACGATACACCAACTCGCTGCTGACCTCTACGAAGGACAAAAACAAGCCTTCTTGGAACATATCCTTTCAGCCGAAGGCGGTCTTTCCAAGGTCATCTTGTTTGCCGGTAAGAAACAACGCGTGAAGGAACTGACGCGTGCGCTACGCGCGAAGAATATTGACGCGCGTGCAATGCACTCGGACTTAGAACAGAAAGAGCGGGACGAGGTGATGCTTGATTTCCGCAACGGCAAAGTGGGAGTACTGGTAGCAACGGATATTGTGGCGCGAGGCATTGATGTGGATGATATACCGCTCGTTATCAATTACGATGTACCGAGGGATGCCGAGGATTATGTGCATCGTATCGGTCGTACGGCAAGGGCAGAGAATACGGGCGTGGCGATTACGCTCGTGAGCGAGGAAGATAGACGCTATTTTAAGAAGATAGAGCGCTTTTTGCATAAACAGATAGAGCGAATGCCTGTTCCTGCCGAATTGGGTGAGACACCGAAGGCATATGAGGAGAATGAGGGTAGAGGAGTAGGGAAAAAAGGAAAAAAACGTCGTTTTTTCCACAAGAAAAAGAGAGGATGATGTTCTGGAAGTTGTTTTGGACATATATTAAGATTGGTACCTTCACTATTGGTGGCGGCTATGCTATGTTGCCCTTGATAGAACGAGAGGTGGTGGATAAGCACCATTGGATTGATGGGCAGGAGTTCCTTGATATGATTGCTTTGGCGCAAGCTGCCCCGGGACTGATAGCCGTTAATTCTGCCATTTTTATTGGCTGGAAAATTTACGGCTGGCGAGGGGTTGTAGCAACAGTTTTAGGGGCGGTCTTGCCTTCGTTCCTTATTATTCTGTTGATAGCGATGGTTTTTTGGGATATACACGAGTATCCGATGGTGGAGGCAGTTTTTAAGGGTGTTCGTCCTGCCGTCGTTGCCCTCATTGCCGCTACGGTCGTCCGTATGTCTAAAAACATATTCAAAAACTAATCATTCACCAGACACCAAACACCAGACACATGTATTTTCAACTATTCATATCGTTCTTGAAGACCGGCTTTTTGGGGTTCGGAGGAGGGATGGCGATCCTATCCCTCATTCAGCATGAGGTGCTGCGGTACGGTTGGATGACGGAGACGGAGTTTGCCGATATAGTGGCAATCTCGCAAGTCACGCCCGGACCGATAGGTATCAATTGCGCTACATATGTAGGTTATACGGTAACGGGTTCGGTATGGGGCAGCGTAGTGGCAACAGCAGCAGTGATACTCCCCTCGCTCATCATCATGTTAGCACTTTGCGCTATCTATACTCGCGTGAAGGCTCGTTGGTCACAGAACCGCACCTATAAGATATGCATGCGCGTGATACGCGCGTTAGTGGTGCTGCTGATTGCTCATGCCGCTTATAGTCTGATGACGCCGGCGATGTTCATTGATTGGAAGTCGTGGACTATCTTTGGTATCACGCTTGTCTGTATGCTGATGCCTCTGGTGAAAAAGAACAAGGCGACAGAGGTCCTGTCTCATCCTATTTTGCTCATCTGTTTGGCGGGTGTGGTAGGTTTTTTGCTTTATTACTATTGAAATTCACTAATTTTGCCAAATTTATAAAAAAAGATTTGGTAATATCAAAAAATTGTTGTATCTTTGCAACCCGAAATAAAATAAATCCTCTCTTATGTTTATTATCGGCATTGCGGGCGGTACCGGTTCGGGAAAAACCACCGTCGTAAAGAAACTCACAGAACGGCTTCCTAAAGGTGAAGTTGTAGTTATTCCCCTTGATTCGTACTATAATGATTCGTCGGATGTTCCTGAAGAGGAGCGTCAAAAAATCAATTTCGACCACCCCGATGCTTTCGAATGGAAGTTATTGCGTCGCCATTTGCAAGAACTGAAGGAGGGAAAGAGTGTGGAGCAGCCTATTTATGACTATATCACCTCGACCCGTCAGGCACAAACGATACATATCGATCCTAAGGAAGTGATTATAGTGGAGGGCATCTTAACGCTATGGGATAAGCCGCTTCGCGACCAGATGGACCTTAAGATTTTTGTGGATGCCGATCCGGATGACCGTCTGATACGGGTTATTCAACGCGATATTGTTGAGCGTGGTCGAACGACAGAGAAAGTGATTGAGCGTTATCAACGAGTGCTCAAGCCGATGCATGAGCAGTTCATTGAGCCTTGCAAGCGTTTTGCGGATGTGATTATTCCGCAAGGTGGGCATAATAATGCAGCCATCAATATGATGAGCAAATTCATAAAACAGCAACTCAGAGGCGAATAAAATTGTTAAATAATTCTTGAAAATAGCGCTTTTTAATACAAAAGGCGCTTTTTTTTTGCATATGTCAGAACTTTTTCGTATCTTTGCGCGCTAATTTTAAATTTATATGCTACCCGTAGAGTTTATAGAACGTATGCGTGCGCAATTGGGTCCGGAGAGTGAACAACTCTTCCGTGCTCTTGAGACCGAACGCGTAACGAGTATCCGGCTCAATGATAAGTTGGATACCCTCACTTTCCCTTGCGACTTTGACGAGGTTCCTTGGCATGTGGACGGCTACTATCTCAACGAGCGTCCGCAATTCACTTTAGACCCCCTCTTTCATGCCGGTTGCTATTACGTACAAGAGGCTTCCTCTATGTTTGTGCAACAAGCGTTGGATCAGTACGTGGACCCAGAGAGTGTTGTTCTTGACCTCTGTGCCGCCCCCGGTGGTAAGTCCACTCTTATCTCCCAGCACTTAGGCGAAGAAGGACTGCTTGTGAGCAATGAAGTGAATCGCCAACGCCTTTTCATTTTGAGCGAGAATATCCAAAAATGGGGCAATGGGAATACCGTGGTGACCCATAACCAGCCTGCTGATTTTGGAGATAGATGTAAGAACTTATTCGATTGTGTGCTGGTTGATGCCCCCTGTTCGGGCGAAGGCATGATGCGTAAGGATGAACAAGCCGCCGAAGAGTGGAGTGTTAAGAATGTGCAGATGTGCGCCGAGCGCCAACGCGCTATCCTCATGGATGTGTGGGACGCCCTCAAGCCCGGCGGAGTGCTGATTTACTCCACCTGCACTTTCAATCAAGACGAGAATGAAGATAATGTCAATTGGCTGATTGACTGCCTTGGAGCCGAAGTGCTGCCCTTAGACTATGACCCCTCATGGGGTATAGTGGAAGGAACACCCGGTTACCATTTCTATCCACATTTAGTGAAAGGAGAAGGTTTCTACCTCTGTGCCCTGCGTAAGAACCCGGACGATTTCACTCCCTTTAAGATAAAAGACGCTAAGAACCACTCCACCGGAGATAATCCCGACTATGTGCGTACCGCTATGACTTGGCTTCAGCACCCTGAGCGTTGGGCTATTCGTCAGTCGGATAGGTTCATTACCGCCTATTCGCTGAAGTATAAACAGCTGATAGATATCCTTTCGGAGAAACTGACCTGTATCGTTATCGGTTTCGGTTTGGGCGAAGAGCGGGGTAAGAATATCGCTCCGCAACATAGTCTGGCTATGTGTAAGGACTATAAACGTGGCACTTTCCCTGAGGTGAACCTAACCGAGGAACAAGCCCTCAGTTTCCTTCGTGCCGAGGCTTTGCCCGTACCGGCAGGTACGCCTATGGGGCAGGTGGCTCTTATCTACGAAGATGTGGTGCTCGGCTTCGTGAAGAACGTGGGGAATAGACTGAATAACCACTATCCCAATGAGTGGAGAATTCGTAATCTATGATGCTATTAGACGAATTAAATGAAGTGCAACGAGTTGCGGTGGCGTATAACGACGGACCGCAACTGGTGATAGCCGGCGCAGGGTCGGGTAAGACTCGCGTGCTGACCTATAAGATTGCCTATCTCCTTCAACAGGGGGTGGAGGCTAATCGTATCCTTGCCCTCACGTTTACCAACAAAGCGGCACGCGAGATGAAGGAGCGTATATCCAAACTGGTGGGGTTTGACCAAGCACGTTACCTATGGATGGGCACGTTCCACTCCATCTGCGCTCGTATCCTGCGGCAAGAGGCGGCAAATATAGGATTTACTAAGGACTTCTCTATCTACGACACTTCCGATAGTCAGTCCCTTATTCGGCAGATAGTGAAGGAGAAGCAGTTGGACGAGAAAGTGTATAAGCCGTCCGTTGTTCTCAATCGTATATCAGCGGCTAAGAACCGACTGTGCCTGCCCGATGCTTATGCCCTCACTAAGTCTTATATCGACCAAGACCGAACCGCTCGGATGTACGACATGGCGAATATATACGCCATCTATCAACAGCGTTTAATCAACGCTAATGCGATGGATTTTGACGACCTATTAGTGAATATGTGTCTGCTTCTTGAGCGTGACGAACAAGCGCGGTCGTACTACCAAAGCGTATTCGAATATGTACTGGTAGATGAGTACCAAGATACTAATTATGCACAGTCGTTCATTGTGCAACGCCTTGCTGCACCCGAAAATAAGATATGCGTTGTGGGCGATGATGCCCAATCAATTTACTCCTTCCGTGGGGCGGATATAGCCAATATATTGTCCTTTAAGCAGGTCTATCCGAATGCTCGTGTGGATAAACTGGAACGTAACTACCGTTCCACGCAGAACATCGTTTTAGCGGCTAATTCGCTTATTCACCATAACGAGCGACAGATATACAAAGAGACCTATTCGGAGAACGAGATGGGGGACAAGGTGCAAATCGTTCCTTATGCTTCCGACCGAGACGAGGCGGCTAACGTAACGGGTAAGGTTATTCTTGAGCACCGCAAGAACGGAGTGGGATATAATAATATCGCTATTCTGTACCGCACGAACGCCCAGTCTCGTGCCTTTGAGAACGAACTGCGTAAGTTAGCTATACCTTATCGTATCTACGGAGGATTGAGTTTCTATCAACGTAAGGAAATAAAAGATGCTATCTGTTATTTCCGCTTGGCGGCTAATCCGAAAGATAACGAAGCTCTAAGTCGCGTTATCAATTTCCCTGCGCGCCATATAGGTGATACCACCCTTCGCAAACTATCCGAGTGCGCCAATGTGCAACAAGTATCTATGCTCGAAGTGGCACATGACCCGCAAGCGTTCGGTTTGACGATAGGTCCTGCTTTCCTCACGGCTCTGAAGGGTTTTGCCTCCCTCATGGACGAACTGAGCGAGGCGATGGAGACGATGGATGCCTTCGAATATACGGAACTGATGATGCGTCGTTCGGGAATCATGGCTGTTGCCCAAGCGGACTTTACTCCCGAGGGACAAGACCGCTTGGAGAATCTCAACGAATTAGTGTCCGCCGTTCGAGAGTTCGTGGATCAACGTAAGATGCAAGGAATAGACTTTACGCCGATTACCGATTTCCTTGCCGAAGTGGCATTACTCACCGACCAAGACGAGCACACCGATGACAAGACGGAGCGCGTGACGCTCATGACCGTTCATGCGGCAAAAGGATTGGAGTTCCCTGTGGTCTTCATTGTAGGCATGGAGGAAGACCTCTTCCCGTCTCAGTATGCTACTCGTGCTTCCGATATAGAAGAAGAGAGACGCCTTTTCTATGTCGCTATCACTCGCGCCATGCAGCGTTGTTACATCTCTTTTGCACGCCAACGCTTCAAGAACGGACAACTCAATTCTGCTAATCCCTCGCGCTTCTTGAAAGACCTTGATAGGCAATACACGACAATAGAGCAGCCAAGCCCATCAGGGCTTACGGGAGCAGCAATAGAGTCCCGTAAAAACAGTGGCTTCCCCACTCGTGGCGAGTGGGGCGGGGGGGCGCCGTTGGGGAACGGCGGTTTTCGAGGGACTGCTATTGCAGCGGAGCGAGAAAAGGCTGCTCGCTTATCGCCTATCAAAGCATCAGCACCTATTGCGTGCAAGTTCGCTATTGGCGAGCGTGTATATCACAAGGTATTCGGAGAAGGAAAAGTGCTCTCCGTTTATCGCGAGAACGAGGTGGATAAGATAGAGATAAACTTTGATGCCGTAGGTAAGAAGACATTGCTACTGACCTATGCTAAGTTAGAAAAAAGATAATTATGAATAAAGATATATCAACTAAAAAACTGGTGGATACCATCGTAGAAGGTATCCGCAATCGTAAGGGGCAACGCATCGTTGCCATTGACTTAAAGAAGATCCCCGAAGCTCCTGTGGAAGTGATGGTTATTGCCGAAGGCACATCCAATACCCACGTGAGTGCTATCGCGGACGAAGTGGACGACTATGTACGCACTACTACTCATGTTCATCCTTTGGCTATGGTCGGTCAAGAGGTGGCAGAGTGGATAGCCATGGATTATGGCACAGTGTTTGTACACATAATGCAACGCGAACCGAGAGCGTTCTATGACATAGAGCACCTTTGGGCAGATGGTAAAATAAAAGAATATGGAGAAGAATAACAATACAAAATCACCATTCCAACCGAATGGCTCTAACAACCGTAAACCTCGCATCGTAGGGTGGTTGTTTTATATCCTTATGTTTGGTCTGTGTATTTACCTCTTCCTTCCTTCGGATAAGGAAAGCACACAGCAGAAGGGTATCAGTTATACCCAGTTCACGGCATATATTGAGAACGATGCCGTTAGCAAACTGGTAGTTCAAGACGACAATAAAGCGCGTGCCACGATTATCCCCGAGAAGTACGCCCTGGTCTTTGGTTCTAATGACCAAGGTTCGGCTCGTAAAGGGGAAGTGACGGTGATGGTTCCTTCCGTAGAGGAGTTCTCTAAGTACGTGGACACGATTAACGCTACTCGTAAGGAGGAAGGAAAGAGCGCCATTGATATCAGTTTTGAGAAGAGTCACGACTATTGGTATCTTATCTTGGTGAACATACTGCCGTTTGCGCTCCTCATCCTTTTCTTTGTGTGGATGGGACGCGGAATGGGGTCTGCTGCCGGAGGTATCTTTGGTATTGGCAAAGCCAAAGCGCAACTCTTTGATAAGGAGAAGAAAGACAAGGTGACGTTCAAGGATGTTGCCGGACTGAGTGGCGCTAAACAAGAGGTGGAGGAGATAGTGTCCTTCCTGAAGAACCCTGGTAAATACACGAACTTAGGTGGTAAGATTCCGAAGGGAGCTTTGTTGGTAGGTCCTCCCGGGACGGGTAAAACACTGCTTGCCAAAGCCGTTGCCGGAGAAGCAGACGTGCCTTTCTTCTCGATGTCCGGTTCGGACTTCGTGGAGATGTTCGTGGGTGTAGGTGCTTCGCGTGTCCGTGACCTCTTCCGCCAAGCCAAGGAGAAAGCTCCTGCCATCATCTTTATTGACGAGATAGATGCTATCGGTCGTGCCCGTGGTAAGAACGTGATGACCGGTGGTAACGACGAACGCGAATCAACCCTTAACCAACTGCTCACCGAGATGGACGGTTTCGGTACTAACTCGGGTGTTATTATCCTTGCTGCCACTAACCGTGCTGATGTGCTTGATGCCGCTTTGCTGCGTGCAGGACGTTTTGATAGGCAGATTCATGTCGAACTGCCCGACCTGCAAGAGCGTAAGGAAATTTTCCTTGTGCACCTTGCTCCCATTAAGTTGGATAATACGGTGGATGTCGATTTCCTCGCCAAACAAACGCCCGGTTTCTCGGGGGCTGATATAGCCAATGTGTGCAACGAGGCAGCCCTCATCGCGGCTCGTAATAACCATAAGAAAGTGGGTAAACAAGACTTCATGGATGCCGTTGACCGTATTATTGGCGGTTTAGAGCGTAAGACGAAGATCATGACCCCCGAGGAGAAACGTTCCATCGCTTATCACGAAGCAGGACACGCTACCATCTCTTGGATGTTAGAGCATGCTAATCCGTTGGTCAAAGTGACTATCGTTCCTCGTGGTGCGGCTTTAGGTGCGGCGTGGTATCTGCCCGAAGAAAGGCAATTGACCAATAAGGAACACTTGCTCGATGAGTTATGTTCGCTTTTAGGCGGTCGTGCTGCGGAGCAGTTATTCCTTAACCAGACCTCTACGGGGGCGCTCAATGACTTGGAACGCGCTACGAAGCAAGCTTATTCGATGGTGGCTTATTACGGTATGTCGGATAAACTGAAGGACGTTAGTTTCTATGACTCGACCGGTCGCTATGAGTATGGTTTCACAAAGCCTTATTCTGAATCGACGGCAGAGATTATTGATAAAGAGTCGGCTGCTATCATCGCAGAGCAGATGAAACGTGCCCGCGAGATACTGACCATTAATGAAACGGGTCACCACCAATTAGCCGAACTGCTCATTGAGCGCGAGGTTATCACTTCCGAGGATGTAGAGCGTATCTTAGGTCCCAGACAGTGGAAGTCCCGCGGAGATAGTATCCTTGACGAGAATGCGGCAGCCCTCGCAGCGGCTGAATCTAAGAAGAAACGTGCCCCACGTAAGAAAAAAGAGACGGAAGCGTCTAATGAGTGAACAAATAACCAATTAACCAATTAAAATTTATAGTGTTATGAGAAGAATTTCAGTTTTATTTGTAGGGTTCATAGCAGCCCTGACCCTGTCGGCTCAACAGCCCCAAATGTTACCACTTGATCCTAATGTTCGTTACGGACAATTAGAGAACGGTTTGACGTACTACATCATGCACAACGAGCAACCCAAACAGCGTTGCGAGTTTCATATTGCGCAAGCAGTAGGTGCTATCTTGGAGGAGGATAACCAGAATGGTTTGGCTCACTTCTTAGAGCATATGGCGTTCAACGGAACGCAACATTTCCCCGGTAAGGGAATCATTACGTATTTTGAGTCTATTGGTGTTAATTTCGGCGGAAATATCAATGCCTATACGGCTATTGATAAGACCGTTTATCGTCTCTCTGACGTGCCCACCACTCGTGAGGGTATTATCGACTCCGCTCTGCTTGTGATGCATGACTGGGCATGCGGTCTGCTTCTGCTTCCGGAAGAGATAGACGCTGAGCGTGGCGTTATTCGTGAAGAGTGGCGCACCCGTTTTGATGCCAATTTCCGCATCTATACCAAAACGAACGAACTCATCTATCCCAATAGCCGTTATGGTATCCGTAACGTCATTGGCGATACGGCAGTGATCAATAACTTCACTTATGACGCTCTCCGCGCTTACTATAAGAAATGGTACGGTCCCGATAATCAAGCCATCATCGTGGTGGGTGATATTGACGTAGATGCTATTGAGGCTAAGATACAGCAACTGTGGGCAGATGTTCCGGCACGTGAGAACCGCGGCGAGCGTCCCCTTTATTCTGTGAACGACAACGAGGAACCGTTAGTAGCTATTGTGACCGATCCGGAGGCTTCCGCTTCTCGCCTTACGATTCAATATAAGCACGAACAGTTACCTGCTATGCTTAAGGGTACTAACCAAGCCTATGTGATTGATATTGTTCACGACCTTATTCGTCGCATGATGAACGAGCGTCTCCAAGAACAAATTATGGATCCTAATTGCACCTTTATGGGGGCTTATGCTTACTATCACGAATTGGTTAAACTGAAAGATGCTTTTGAAATCATTTATATTCCAAAGGAAGGTTTTGAGACCGCTGCTTTGAATGAGCAATTGCTCTTTGCCGAGAAGATCCGTCGCTACGGATTCACGTCTGCCGAGTTAGAGCGCGCGAAGACCCAACTGCTCGCTGATATAGAGGAACAATACAACGGGCGTACCACGCGTAAGAACAGGAGTTATGCCCAAGAGTGTATCAATCACTTCGAGGACGGCACGCCTATGCCCGGTATCGAATGGGAATATCAAATGATGCAGGCTATATTGCCGATGTTACCCTTAGAGATGGTTAACCAAGTGGCTATGAGTTATGTTCATGATAACCCGACGATAGCTATCTCCGGTCCTCAGAAGGAAGGCGTTAATATCCCGACAGAAGACCTCGTCTTGGATATCCTCTCGACCATAAAAACAGCTGAGATTGAGGCTCCCAAGGAGGAAGTAGTGGATAATAACCTCATCAAGCAAATGCCGAAAGCCGGTAAAATCAAGAAGACTACGACCGACGAGGTATTAGGTACTACTACCTTCACTCTCTCCAATGGCGTGCGTGTTATCATCAAACCGACTAAGTTCAAAGAGGATGAGATTCAGATGATGGGTTACGCCAAAGGCGGTTTAGACCTACTTCCCGTAGAGGATCTGCCGAGTGCTAATTTGATGGGAACGGCTATACAGTTTATGGGTATAGGTGATTTTGATTATAATGCGCTCAATAAAGCCTTGACCGGTAAGAACGTTTCCGTATATGCTGACGTAGATGAATATGCAAAAGTAGAAGGTTCTACTACGGTGAAGGACTTGGAGACAATGCTTCAACTGACGTATCTTGGTTTCACCGCTCCCCGTCGTGACGAAAAAGCATTTGCTTCCCTCATGTCCTTGCTCTCTTCGTCTGTTGCTAATAAAGCAACCACTCCGAACGCTATTTTCTCCGACTCCGTTACAGTGATGCGTGCTGACCATAGTCCGCGTGCTTTTGTTCTCAATCAAGAGACCTTGGATAAGGTGAACCTCGATGCTATCATGCGTATTCAGAAGACACTCTATGCTAATCCGGCTAATTTCACTTTTGTGTTTGTAGGAAACATCAACCCCGAGGATGCGGCTACTCGTCAACTCATCTGCCAATATATCGGTTCGCTCAAGGGTAAAGGACCTAAGACCGATTTTGTGGATAACGGCGTTCGTCGTCCTCAAGGTTTACAGAAAAATTATTTTGCAGTTGATATGCAAGTCCGTAAGGCATCTAACTTCATTGAGTATTCGTCCTACAATATCCCCTATACACTGGCTAATGAACTGAACATGCGCATGATTGGTCGCGTGTTGGATACACGTTACTTGGAGTCTATTCGTGAACGCGAAGGCGGTAGTTACGGTGTAGGTGTTGCCGGCAGAATCAGTCGTCTTCCGGTAGATTGTGCTTACTTGTTGATGCAATTTGATACCGATCCTGAAAAGCAAGAGGCATTGATGGCTATCATTCACGAGGAAGTGCAGAAGATTGCCGCCGAAGGTCCGTTAGCTAACGACCTCAATAAGGAGAAGGCCTCTATGCTTAAGGACTTTGAGGAAGATGTCGAGGATAACGATTGGTGGAGGACAACTATCCTCGTGAAGGATATTTATGGTGTCAATGCTTATACCGATTATGTTCAGGCAGTGAATAACATCACGGCTCAAAGCGTTCAAGCTATGCTGAACGACCTGCTCAAATCCGGCAATATGTACGAACTGGTCATGACCCCGGCTAACTAAACTCTAAACTAATGAACCAGACGGCTACTCTAAACTCTAAACTCTCCACTCTAAACTGAAAATATGAAATATTTTCTATTGGTCGGTGAAGCGTCAGGTGACTTGCATGCCTCGCATCTGATGCAGCAGATAAAGAAACAGGATCCCACAGCCTCTTTCTCCGGATTTGGCGGAGATAAGATGGCTGCGGAGGGCTGTTGTCTCTATCGCCACATAAGCGACTTGGCTTATATGGGGGTGGTGGCTGTGCTGAGCAATGCCGACAAGATACGGGCAAGTTTTGCTATTGCAAAAGAGAAATTGTTAGCCGATCAACCCGACGTGCTGATACTCGTTGATTATCCGTCCTTCAATCTTAAGATGGCTCAGTTCGCCCGCAAGAACCTGCCTAATATTCGCATTGTTTATTATATCCCACCTAAAGTGTGGGCGTGGAAAAAGTGGCGGCGGAAGACCATACTGAAAGTCTGTGACCAAGTACTCTGTATCTTCCCCTTTGAACCCGCCTTTTACCACACACAATCCACCATCCACAATCCACAATCCACCATCCACAATCCACAGGTCGTTTATGTAGGTAACCCTTCGGCAGAGGAAGTTCTTTCAGCCGTAGGCGGTCTTTCAGCACGCAGTGCGGTCTTTCAGCGTAGCGGTCTTTCAGGCAATAGCCGGTCCAAAATAATAGCCATCCTTCCGGGTTCGCGTCGTTCGGAGATTAAGCATTGCTTGCCAAAGATGTTAGAGGCGGCTCGTCGTTTTCCCGATTACGAGATTCGCATCTCCCAAGCCCCCTCTATCCCTACGGAGTTCTACGAGCAGATACTTTCAACTAGCCCAAAGGGCGTAAACTTAGGAACTTCTATAAACTATAAACTTTCCACTTTAAACTACGATTTGCTTTGCAAATCTGAGGTCGCGATTGTCAACAGTGGCACCACAACGCTTGAAGCAGCGCTTATCGGTTGTCCGCAAGTGGCGGTTTATCATGTGGCTTGTCCTCATCTGCTGCGTCTGATATGGAAGGCTATCTTTACCATCCGCCATTTCACGTTACCCAATATCGTTTTGGATAAACGTGATGAGCAGGGAAAACCGAAGGAAGTGATACGCGAACTCATCGCCGACCTCTTCACGGTGGACAATATAGAGGCTGAGGTTAGAAGGCTATTAACCGATGATGAGTACCGCCAAACGATGCTGGCAGACTATGATGCTATCCAACAATTATTAGGAAACAAAAAAGCTTCTGTAGAAGCAGCGCGACTGATAACAGAAACATTCCGCTCGTCGGGGCACGTTGCCCCTTGCCGCGGGGCGCTCCCTCGGCCTCGCAGAGTAGACAATAGAGATTTTGGGAATAGATTTTAGAATAGATTTTAAGTGGGATTTCTGAGGACGAAGTCCGAAATGAAAAGAAAGAGGATTTGCTTAAATGATTTCGAACAGATTTTTAGTGAAGATTTTTAATATATGGATAAAATAGAATTTGAGAACAGAAAGATTCAAATGTTTGCGCGTATTGTTGGCTGCGCATTCAATGCGTACAATTATTTCCACGCAGGCATGGACGAGTTGGTTTATGAGGCGGGATTAATTGTGGAGTTGGAACAACACAGTATGCGTGTTCATCGTCAAGAAGAATTTCCTATATATTATAAGGGAGTTCCCTCTCCGGTAAAACGTCGCATGGATCTTGTTGTGAGTGATCGTGATTTGGGTGACATTATAATTGAACTCAAGGCGATTGACTACATTTCGGATGTTCAGCGCAGGCAATTGTGGTCGTATATGAAATTAATGAATTGTCGTTACGGTATGCTTATCAATTTCAATAATGATGGAGTTTATTCAGAGGATTGGGAACTGAATTTGGAAACTGGTTTTTGTCATCGCGTATAAACTTACTCCAAAAATCTAACTAAAAATCGACTCCAAATCGGATAAGCACCACCTTTATTAGATTTCGCTTCGCTCAGAAATCAAACTGAAAATCAATACAAAAATAATAACTAAAAATCACTAACGACTATAAGCGCAAGGGAGCGCCGCGCGGCAAGGGCTTGCGCAACAGCCCGACGAGCGAGAGAAAAAAAGTAAACTAATCAAACACTAGACACATATGAAAGGAATCATTTTAGCAGGAGGCAGTGCCACACGCCTGTTTCCTCTCAGTAAAGCCATCAGTAAACAAATCATGCCGGTATATGATAAACCGATGATCTACTATCCTTTATCTGCCTTGCTATTGGCGGGTATTCGTGAGATTCTGATTATCTCCACGCCTCGTGACTTACCTATGTTTGAGGAACTACTCGGCGACGGCAAAAAAATGGGAATCAGTCTCAGCTATAAAGTGCAACTCGTGCCCAATGGTTTGGCACAAGCCTTTGTTTTAGGTAAAGAGTTCCTTAACGGCGAACCCGGTTGCCTCATTTTAGGTGATAATATGTTTTATGGACAAGGCTTTAGGCAGATGTTACAACAAGCGGTAGCAGATATAGAGAAGGGGCGTGGTGCTTGTATCTTTGGTTACGAAGTAAGTGATCCTCGTGCCTATGGTGTAGTGGAATTTGATAAGGATAATAAGGTTCTTTCGCTGGAGGAGAAACCGGCTGAACCTAAGTCCAACTACGCTGTTCCGGGTCTGTATTTCTATGACAGTTCGGTTTGTGACAAGGCTGCGGCTTTGAAACCCTCCGCTCGTGGTGAGTACGAGATAACCGACCTCAATAAAGAGTATCTCAAAGAAGGTACGCTTCGCGTTCAACTCTTTGGTCGCGGTTTTGCATGGCTCGATACCGGTAACTGCGATAGCCTATTGGAGGCAGGCAATTTCATTGCTACCATTCAAAACAGACAAGGGTTCTATGTGTCATGTATCGAAGAGATATGCTGGCGTAATGGTTGGATTAGCACCGACCAACTCCGCGAGTTAGGAAAAACAATGGAAAAAACAGCTTATGGTCAATACTTACTCCGCTTAGCAAAATAGTATGGTCTCTTTCAGCATCAGCGGTCTTTCAGCGCAGCGGTCCTTCAGGCGTAGCCGGTCTTGTAGCGTAGCGGTCCTTATCATCGCATTAGCGATAGCGCTGTCCGCCTGCTCCCCGCAGGCGCCTCAGCGTCCTTCGCAGCGAAGCGGGCAACAACCCGAACCCGATTCAGCGACTTTGGCGATGGTAGAACTGCACCAGCGTTTGGCGGATGCAGCGGACGCGGAACTGAATAACTATATTCGTAATCACCCCGGACAGTGGTTTGCACAAGAGGATGGCTCATGGTATAGCCCAAGTCCTTCAGGCGATAGCCGGTCCTACAGCGCAGCGGTCGCTCAGCGTAGCGGTCTGATATTCCACCTTCGCCTTGTTACGCGAGACTTAGATGGCAATCTTCTCTCCGATGTGCAAGGTGAATATGAATTAGGCAAATGCCAACTCCCCTCATCCGTTGAAAGTACTCTACACTCTACACTCTCCACTCTAAACTATATAGTCCTCGCTCCTTGGTATGTCGCCTATGGTTCGCAAGGAAATGAGTTTATTGACGGGTATCAAAATGTAACAATTGAAGTATATATATTATGAATAACAACAAACAATCTTTTAGGCGTAGCCGGTCTTACAGCGCAGCGGTCTTACAGCACGCAGTACGGTCTTTCAGTGTAGCGGTCTTGGTCATTGCGATGACCTCTTGTAAGGGAAATACCTATGCCAAACAATTACAAGAAGAGAAAAAAGCTATTACCACCTATATTGCCGCCAATGGCTATCAAGTCTTTGAGTGCGATTCCGTTCCAAAGGACAGTGTGTGGAATAACCCTAAGGCGTTGTATAAGGTAGCCGGTTACGATTACTTCTATTATCGTCTGAATAAGCAAGGAGACACTACCCAAGAGGCAGTGAAGGTGAGTGAGACCATTGTGTTGCGTTACCGCAAATATACGCTCACCGAACCTTATGACACGTCTTCTTATTGGACCACTATTCAGGCGGCTTATCCTATTGAGTTCAGTTATGCTACCGATTATACTACTGCCAGCGAGGCATGGCAGGTGGCTTGTGGTTTGATGAAGTATCCCGATGCGGAGTGCATGATTATCTGCCCCAGTAAGTTAGGCTTTACGGACGACCAAAATGCAGTCGTTCCTTACGGCTATGACCTCAAAATGAAAATCAAACGTTAAGCGGAGAGCCTCCGCAGGCATAAACAGTTATGGAAATACTTATCACCAATGATGACGGTTGGGGCGCAAAAGGCATTATGACCTTAGTGCGTATCATGGAGACTTTTGGTCACGTTACCGTCGTAGCTCCCGGTACGGTGCAGTCCGGTAAATCGAACGCCATCACGTTTGATCACCTCCTCTTGCATGAGATTGAGCGCACCGATAACCATGTCGTTTATACTACCAATGGCACACCCTCCGATTGCGTTAAGTTGGCTATTCATATCATTTACAAAGGGCAAAAACCCGACCTTTTGGTGTCCGGTATTAACCACGGTTCGAATGCGGCTATCAATGTTATCTATTCGGGTACGATGGGAGCCGTCTTTGTTGGTGCTGAGAACGGTATTCGCTCCATCGGTTTCTCGCTCGATAGTTATGACCCCGATGCCGATTTCAGTCACTTCGAACCCTATATCGTTCAGATTGTAAACGAAGTCCTAAAAGGCACTTTAAACTTTAAACTATCCAACCAGGCGGCTACTCTAAACTCTAAACTCTCCACTCTAAACTCTAAAGACAACTACGGCCTATGCTGGAACGTCAACGCCCCCGTGGGGGAGATTAAGGGAGTTCGCATTACCCGTCAGTGTCAAGGTTATTGGGATGAAGAGGTGGCTACGATAGAGGACGAGGAAGGTGGCGTTTATTATAAGTTAGGGGGACAGTTCTGCAATAGCGAACCCGATGCCGAGGACACGGACGAGTGGGCATTACATCATGGCTATATAGCTATTACGCCCTCCACAATCGATACTACTCACCTTATATATTACGTGTGACGTGTGCGTGACGCGCCCGCGCGTGGCGCACGCGCTATATGCCTGCGGAGACACTCCGCCATCGCTCAACTACTCTTCAGGATTCATATGTTTTGGCAGATAATATTGAGTATGCTTTTGGTCGCAAATTGCCTTTATGGATATTAGGATTACTATATTAATGAGAAGAATCTATTTATTATGCGAATATCACCGGAGAAAATTGATCAACTGAAAGAAAACGAGATTTTCGTTTTTGGTAGTAACAAACAAGGCTTCCATGGTGGGGGTGCTGCTTATTATGCAATGACTCACTTCGATGCCAAGTGGGGAGTGGGTGAAGGTCTCACCGGCCAGTGTTATGCTTTGCCTACGATGGAGGGTACTGAATCGTTTAAGCAAGCGGTTAAGACGTTCATCGATTGCGCCAAGGCGCATCCCGAGTTGAAGTTCTTAGTCACGGCGGTTGGTTGTGGCATTGCGGGTTACATGCCCGAACAGGTCGCACCTTGGTTTGCCGAGGCGATTAATCTGGATAATGTATATCTGCCGGAATCGTTTTGGGAAGTGGTGAAGGCATAATATCGTTTCGCCAAACGTAAAATGGCAGACATACACTTCTAAATGCGCTTTGTATGCTTTTTTTTGCAGAAAAGCGCATTTTTTATTTGCATATATCAAAAAAATGTTGTAATTTTGCACTCGTAATTCCACGCCGGAGGGATATGTCTCTCATAATCGGGTGGTATTGCAGACATATAAGAGCGTTTATTGACGCTTGTTTTGGACTTACAGAATCTAGCAAATTTGAATCCCCGAAACAAGATGGCTTTAAATGTCCTCTGGGAATGTTTATACTATATCGCATCTGCGTTGGTATCAACATATACCGGCGTGGACGTTATAGTTTGTTCTTGGATGAGGGTTTTGCTAGAACCTTGTAAGTAGGAATAAGCGTGAATGATGTTCACGCTTTTTTGTTATGATACGTTAGAATATAAAAACAATTAACTTAAAATTATTACGTATGAAAAAATTAGTTTTATTTAGTATTATTGTATTTTCTTTGATTTCTTGTTCTCATCAAGAGGTTAATAATGATTGGAAAATTTTGAATCTTAAAGGTAAAGTTCAGAGTATTAAGTACGAAACTTATGAGGCTTCCGTTAAATTTGGTAAAGTTGAACAAGGGGAATTAGAAGCTACTAATACTTATGAATTTAATAAAGATGGATTCCTAATTTCTTCATCTACAGTGTATGATGATGTAAATTATCGTCGAGTTTATACGTATAATGGGGATACCGTGATTAGAACAATTTATTCGTTTGATACTTTATATCAAAAAGTCGTTTCGGTGTATAATGCTCAGCGTCTTTTATTAAAGGAAACAACCTACGATTCGTTTGGGAAAATAATTCAAAGCTATACATATAAGTATCAGGACAAACAGTTGACTGAAGTGTTGGAGTATTGTGAGGATGGTATTTTATGTAAAAGGAAATCTGATTATGTTTATAAGAATGGCAAACTGAAAAGTTATTGTATTTATAACGAAGATGGACTATATGAAACAGATTATTTCAAGTACGATAACAAGGGTCGTGTCACTGATGAGAAGGATGTGAATTCTGATGGTGAAGTAAAATTTAGGCAGCATCTTGAGTACGATAAATACGGAAATCTGATGAAGGTTTCTTTCAAAGACTGGTATTATCAATACGAGAAGGTGCAATATGACTCATTTAATAATGTCATCAAAAGTGTTATTTCGAGTGATGATAGTGACTATGAAATTTTACATGCTTCAATAACATATTTTTAATTTTTTTATTTTATGAAACGTTTTTTAATACCTCTGCTTGCAACTATTCTTATGTTGTCTAGTTGCGCAACTAAACAATTTGATCAAAACTTAAGTAAAGGTTTTGATGAGGCTCAAACTGCTTTTTTGAAAAGCGCTGTTGTTGTGGATAAAACCACGCGTACATGGCATAGAGCCATTTATGACAATTATGACCACAAAGGGAATTATGTATCTGATTTCAACACCGCTTTGTATCGTTTACATAATGAGCTTGATGAAGATGGAACATTCAAAGAATTGGAAACTCTAAAGAAAAACTTAAATGATTATGCTAAAGCATTAGTAAATGGTCCCAAAAGCCGTAAATATGCATATGACGACTTTATCATTCTCGTTACTGATGTTAATGCTCTTTTAGATTTAGCAATTGAACCTGAAGGAAGTCTCCAATCATATGGCTCAGAAACAAAAGAACTTGCTGCATCTATAAAGAAGGAAATCGATGCTTTCAAGTTAAAATATTCTGATTTTTTAGTCGAAGTTGTTGAGGATAAATCCAACACAACTGACGATGATGAAGATTGGTAATTTGCTGCCCTTCGAGCAGTTAATTTATTTTTATCTCGCAATTTGTGCATAGTTACACCACTCGTATCGCACTAGACCTGACTTTCCCTAAATAAGGTAGACAGTTATTTTAAGCAAGATACTCAGGCGGCTTCCGAGCAATCGGGAGCCGCTTGGGGTGTTGAGAGATGCAAAATAATCTAAATATTTGCATATATCAAAAAAAAGTTGTATCTTTGCAGCAAATTTTAGAAACAATATGACTAACGAAGACTTTTGGACATCTATTCAAGGCATTATTGCTAATGATTTTATGCCGGAAGACCTCGCATTATTAGACCGATATGCAGAACAATTTATTAGCGGAAGGATTGTTTATAAACGATTTTCACCGGCTGAACAGTATGGCTGCGCAACGGGAGGCGCAACGCATGTTATTGCATCCTTACTCGCGGCAGCAAGTTTTAGAGCAAGTGGCCTTATTCCACCAATCAGCGATTTCAAAATCGAGCAGCAATGCGCAGAGACGCAAGCAACTTGTATAGAGCATTGGGCTAAAAAGGTTGGCTGCTGGATAGTCAACCCCGAAGAAGAATTAACTGAATTATGCGGCGAACAAGTAGCCGAAGGTGGTGAGGCTCATGTATTTTACAATAGGACATCGCTTCTCAAAGTTATTGGCTTAGACTACTACATCCAGCCGATTCTTGCCCTTGATCGAATTAGTTTGCATAACGCCTATTTTCCTGAAACTCGATTGCATGTAATTGGATTTGGAAGAAATGGCCAAGGCGAATTTCAAATAATCGTAGAGCAACCTTTTATCGCCGGTAGTCCGATGACAGAATCTGAAATACAAGATTTTGCCGAATCATTAGGATTTAAACTGATGAATCCTCGAAATTGGACATACGCCACTCCCTCTATATATCTAAGTGATTTGCATGATGAAAATGTAATCCGTTCTAAGAGTGGTTCCGTTTATGTCATAGATTGTGATATTCGAATTAACACTCCCGAACTGCGTCAAGGTGGTGATCGTCAATTATTGACAGACGTCATTTTCGCAAAATAATCTCTTTATATTCACTTCCATCTCCGCGTGATTACCACCTGATTTGGGCCTGATTACCGCGTTGGTCAGGGAGGGTACCCACACTATCAGTAGTGGGTTCTTCTTGGCTTGTTCTTGGGTTATTGTTGGCTTATTCTTGGGTTCGCCAAAGCCCCTACCCGTAGCGCACCCGTCACGTCTTCTAATTACGATGTCTTAGTGCTGAGATTTTTTGATCTCAGCGCGTTATCCACAAATAAAGTTGGTCATGACCATTTCGTTGATATCCGAAACCGCCACGTGGCGGTTTGGCGGAATTGGCGGTTTACCCCTTTCGCGAACAACTATTTCTGTCCGTGAAAATTCGGAGAAAAATTGTAACCTGCTTATTTATAGAACTATAATTGCGTGGCAATAGTATAGGGAATTCGGGAAAAGTCGTGAATTTCCCGAAAGTTCCCGAAAATTCCCGACTATATGTTTCGTTCTTTTAGCCCGGCATTTTATGCCGCACCTTGTTTCTCGTTTCTCGTTCCGTTCCTCTAACCAGTAGGCGCTTGCGCCGTCCTCTAACCTTTCACCCTCCCCCTTTTGGGGGTTAGGGGGCTTCCAATGTCCCAACATTGTCCCAACATAGTCACAACATTGTCCCAACTTTTAAGACCTATGCATGGTACTTGTCAGCAATATCAATGTAATAATTGTATCGGTAGTAGAACGATAGTACACTATACTGTCCCCATAGGGTGGTTGTACTATCTTCTCCGCGTTATTACCGCGTTATTACCGCGTTATTACCGCGTCCGTCAAGACCCTTGCAAGGCCCTCGGGTGACTGTCGGCCGACTGTCGGCTCAAAAAGAGAGCAAAAACAGCACCTCAACACAAGAGAAATAGCATAATTTCTGCAAATAAATTTGCATATATCAACAAATAGTCGTACCTTTGCACGAAAATTACTTCAGCAAAAGAAGACAAGCAAATATAATTACCAATATGAAGAAACTTTTCACCCTTATGCTGCTTGTGGCAGCAAGTATGACTTGGGTTGGGTGCAGCAAGCAGCATGCTAATCCTGAGATTGCACGAATTGATTCAGCAGTAGTGGCTGCTGCCAATACTCATCGACAAGTACTCTGCCAAATGGGCGGAGATTGGTGTAAGTGGTGTCGCAAACTCAATGAGGAGATAGCTGCGGATAGCGCTTTGGCACAATTCATAGAGGAGAACTACGTCTATATCCATGTCCTCTATGCTGGAAAAGACGACGCCCCCTCGCAGGAACTGAACGAACGTCTCCATAATGCGGCTCGCTTTGGCTTCCCCGTTTGGGTGATACTGAACGAGAAAGGAGAGGTCGTCCATATCCAAAACACCGAATATCTCGAATCCGGCTTTGGTTACGACCACCTCCGCCTCCGCCAATGTTTGGAGGATTGGAAATAAAGAGGCTTATCTATGTGTCGGTAACAAAGACACTTACAGCATCTCCAACGTATGTTGCAGCCATTGCCAGCAGCGACCGGTACTGGATATACTCAGACGCTCTTGCGGCGAGTGAACACCTACCATTTGCGGACCGATACTCACCATATCCAAATACGGATACTTCTCCAAGAATAAACCACACTCCAGTCCGGCATGAATAGCCAACACCTTAGGTTCTTCCTTGAAAAGGTCGATATAAGCCTGCTTGGTGGTCTCTAAGATAGCCGAATGAACGTTCGGTGCCCAACCCGGGTAACCGTCTCCGTGCGTCACTTCATCACATGCGGCGGCTAAAGCGCACTCCACTTGGTTCTTGATGTCGTGTTTCTTACTCTCTACCGACGAGCGTTGCGAGGTGTTGATCTCGATATACCCCTCTTTCATCTTGATGGACGCAAGGTTAGTGGAGGTCTCTACCAAACCGGGCATATCCTTACACATACCGATCACACCATGAGGGCAAGCGTAGAGGGCGCGGATGAGCTTCGCTGCGTCTGCTGAAGATAGAGGCGACTGGCTACAGGCAACAGGCGAAAGGGATTCAAGGTCAATGACCATATCTTTCTCCACTTCGCCGTACTCGGCTTCGATGTCGGCTATGAAATGATTGAGTTCGATACGGAGTTGCTCCTTGGCTGCCATCGGAACGAGAACCACTGCTTCGCACTCGCGGGCAATAGCGTTACGAAGGTTACCGCCGTTGATGGAGCTCAGTTGTGCACCGTCTATCTTATGCTTGGGGTCTAAGAAGATACGATAGAGGAAACGCACAATGATCTTATTGGCATTGGCGCGACCCTTGTTGATATCGTCTCCCGAGTGACCTCCGGTCAGTCCCGTGACAAATATTCGGGCAGCGAATGTTGTTGAGGCTACAGGTGACTGGCTACAGGCTACAGGGCTGTAGTGCATCTTTGCTAAAGTGTCGATACCGCCGGCGCAACCGATGAAGATTTGTCCGTCATCCTCGCTATCAAGGTTAATGAGGCGTTTGCCCGTGAGGTAACCGTCCTTGAGTTTGAAAGCGCCGGTCAGACCCGTTTCCTCATCTACCGTAAAGAGGCACTCAATAGCCGGGTGCTGTAGGGTAGGAGAGGTGATAGCTGCCAAAGCCAGGGCGATACCGATACCGTCATCGCCGCCAAGGGTAGTGCCCTTTGCTTTGAGCCAATCGCCATCGACATAGGTCTCGATGGGGTCTTTGCTGAAATCATGAACGGTGTCGTTGTTCTTCTCGCAAACCATATCCATATGGGCTTGCAGAATAACGCCTTCGTGGCTCTCGTAACCCGCAGTGGCGGGAACGCGCATGATGACGTTCATGGCGTCATCGACCGTGTATTCGATGTTATGCTCTTTGGCGAAGGTTTGTAACCATTGACAGATCTGTTCCTCGTGCTTGGATGGACGGGGAATACGGGTTATCTCGTGAAAAATAGAGAATACCTCTTTCGGGGTGATAGTTGTGATCTCCATAGTATATATTTACGATTAGACGATTTACAATTTACAATTTATTATTTGAATGATTAATTATTCGTGGTCGATTTGGTGCTTGATAGATTGTAAGAACTCATCGGGGAAAGGAAGGCGGTTAGGACCTACGGGTTCACCGTAGGCATTGCGCTTGAACTGTCCGTCCTCCATCTTACGCTCTTGACCGTCAATATACTTAACCTTGAGGTAAATGTCTAATTCCTTCCACGCCTTAACCAAGTTCTCGGCTTGTGCGCAAGAATAAGAAGTTAAGAACTCACGCGCCTGCTCCTCCGTCATATTCGCTACTTTCTCGTCAATAGCTGCCGTCTGGGTGAAGAACTTATCCTCCCATTTGGCTTGTTCCACTTCAATCTCGGGTTTCATGCGGTCGTACTTAGTGTAAGCCCAGTTGGCAACGAAGTTAAACGCCCACCAAGCGGACGTGGGGGAGTAGGTGAATAGGTCTCCGTTCCCCTCTTTGAGACATTCGGGAATAGCGTTGATGGTGCAGTACATAGGCATATAGACGGAAGTGGCAGCGTCATCGACGGCGAACCAGAAGATTCCTCCTACTTTGGGGTCAGCATAGCCGCGCATTTGGGCTACGAACGACCAAGCCGTTTGTTGGGTAGCGATAGGACGCTCGTACCAGTACTTGACGCTATCCACTTCGAAACTCAGTCCGCCATAGCGCAGTTTGGTATGCCACGGACCGGCATCGGGACCTTGCGTTATGTCAAGGGGCGTGCCCTCGTATTGGTCTTGCATGCAGTGTTGTATGTCGCGCACGCTCACTTTGCGATTGGGACGAATCCAAAGGGGCATATGCTCGCCCTCGTACTGACCGTTAGTCTCTACAAAGGTTTTGCCCGTAGCAAAGTCAAAGTACTTATCCATATCGTCGGAGAAATGGCGGAAGAAAGACCATACGCGTGCCTCGCAGACATAAAGACCCGAGAAGTCGTAGGGGTTATAAGCGGCTTGATAACTGAAGTCCTTATCCTTACCGGAGAAATACCCTTTCTGACGCGCAAAATCAATCACATCCTTAGACCACATCCAGTTGCCGTCAGCAGTCGTTATGTACTTAACAGTATGCGATTTACCGGAGTGCGCGGACGCATCAACTCTAAACTCTAAACTCTCCACTCTACACTTTTGCCCGACGGGCAAAGTGGTAATACGAGCCTGATTAGCGTGTGCGCAGATGCAGTCATCGGGAATACGCACGGCCACCCAGTTAGCGCCTTTGTTTCCTTCGCCCTTGCCAATCATATCCATGATCCAAACCTCGTTGGGGTCACCAATGGAGAAAGTCTCGCCTTCAGAGGCATAGCCGTATTGTTCTACGAGGGTAACCATAAATAGGATAGCTTCGCGGGCGGTCTTGCAGCGTTGCAGTGCGATATAGATAAGGCTACCGTAATCGACGCCCACGGTGTCCCAAAGGGCTTCGCGTCCACCCCAAGTGGTCTCACCGATAGTGAGTTGGTGCTCGTTCATGTTACCAATAACGGAGTAGGTGTGCGCGGGTTGAGGAAGGCTGAGTTGATAGCGTCCGCAGTCCCAGTCATAGACCTTGCGCATGTCGCCGGGCTCATGGTCTGCCGCAGGTTGGAAGTCTAAGAAACCGTAGTTCGAATACGAATCGGCGGCATAACTGATGATAGTACTACCGTCGGTGGAAGCGTTTTTTCCGACAAGAAGATTAGTGCAAGCCCAAGCTGAAATAGCGGCGGTGAGGGCAAAGAAAAGAAGAAGGTGTTTTTTCATATTAGTTAATTTGTGTTCTACCATCGAGTGTGGCTACGATGGTTTGTTGTTCTTTAGCATATTCGATATAGAGGTCGCGAATGATGAGTCCTGAGTTCCACATCTCAATGTGGCGCGTGAGGGGAACCATATGATCCGTTCCTCCACTGAGGTAATCCGACGTGGCTACGTGGTAGTAAGCCTCGGGGTCAATGGGTTGTCCGCCTATGCGGGCTTCCGCTAATTGTTTGTCCTCACCGATGATGGTCATGTTTGCGATACCCTGTCCGCCATCCACTACGAAGATCTGACTCAGTTCGAGAATATCTTCGCCCTTAAGGGTCAGAATGACCATGCGGTTATCGAAGGGCATGAGCTCATAGATATGACGCAAGGTTATGTCTCCTGCTGCCCATTCGGTACGCATGCTGCCGATATTGACAATCGCTATATCCACCGTTCCCGGGTAGTACTGCCGTGCTTTGGCAAGCAACGCGTCGGATGCCCAATTGAGTAAGGTGCACTCGGGTTGACCTTTGGTTAATGGCTGCGAAGCATAGGCAATCACTTGACCTATCTGTGCATCCAACTGCTCAATGATAGGCTGTAAGGACTGACTATAAGCCGTGTCGGCAATAGCGTCCATCGACGAATCAATGGTGATGGATTCACATTCGATAGAGGTAATCGGTTTAGTTTGACAACCCATCACCATAGCCGCTACGGCAGCGATAAAAAATACCTTTTTCATTTACGATTTACTATTTACCATTTACTATTTTATTTTTCCCAGCCGTTGAAGACTTCGGGACCAAAGGTGTTATGTTCGTCTTTATCATGCAGCGGAGCCCATAATTGTGCAAAGAACGGATTGCGCTTTGCCTCTGCATCCCAATCCCATGGGCGAGGTGATTGGTCGAAACCAAGGTCGCGTTGGAGCGGTTCGTTATACGGATAGGGGAAGCACTCGGGGCACCATTGACCACCTAACAGGATGAAACGGCGAGAAGCCTTGAAGCGGTGACCGCAAGCGCACTCCCACTCGTCGTTACCTAAGTACTTACCGCCACGGAACTGAGCTGCTTTGTTCAGTTCTTCGTCGGTCAGGGTGTCAATATCTTTGGTCTCGTCATAACCATGATCCATCACAACCGGCGTGGTTGAGTTATGGCTAAGGTCGGTATGTGCCCAATCAGGAATAGCATTGTAAGCCTCTTTCGTACCATAATAGGCGGCGATACGTTGGGTCTTGTTGTTCTTTATCCACCATTGGGTACCATGCTCAACCGAATTAGCCATAAAGCGCATCGCTAACTTAACGATATGCGGCACTAAGTGGGATAGATAAACAAGTTTAGAGCGAACGGCAAACTTAAGAGACGAGGGTAGCGTATCCGACTTAGCCATTTGTTTGAAGTACTCTTTTATCGGTACATTAGCGCGGAAGTGGAGGTAGTTCTCTAAATCGTCACCGTCGATATACCACATGCCGTGGAAATTGCGGGTGGTGAACCACTGAGCATTAAAAATCTTCTCGGGTTTGGGACAACCGATAGCGTCTAAGAGCAGGCACTCGAACTCATAGTTAGAGATGCGGTACTCGTCGCCCGAACCTATATTGTAGTACCGGTTCCAGAACTCTTCCGGCACTTCGGGACGGCAAACGCGCTCCAGCAGTCGCCCACTATCTTCAACGGTAGCCCACTCTAACACCCCACGAATAGGAACGTGGAACATGATAGGGTCGTAGTTCTTGAGGATAGCCGGATAAAGGATACCCGATTGGCGCAGGCTAACCCAATGCTCAATGGGCGAGTTAGTGATGATACGCTCAGCAAGGGCTTTGGTTATGCCGTAGTGGTCATAAGCGGAAACGCAGATAGGGTCTCCCGTACGTCCCCAATGAAGAGGTTCGCGGCGGTCACCCATCTGGGCTACGGAACCGATATAGACAACCTTAGGCTGTTGGTCTTTAGGTTGAGCCAACACGGCATCGCGTATATTCGCGGCTGCGGTGAGGTTGGTTTTGCGAGTAGCCGTGGGACGATAGTCCGCTTGCGGCGAAACCATGCCACCTACATGCAGAACGATATTCGCTCCGGTCACGCCTTTGAGCACGTCCTCATACGAGGTGAGGTCTCCCCAAACAACCTCTAACGGGTAGTTGCCATTGAGGAAGGGAGCCAGTTTGGTCTTGTTCTTTTGGCTTGGACGAGCCAAGATACGTAGGTTGTACTGATCGGGATAACTGAGGATCTCTTTCATTCCTGCAAATCCCATCGTTCCGGTAGCACCGGTTAGGAAAACGGTCGTTTTCATATTTGTTCTTCTTTTTGTTTGTTCTTTTGAGATAAGTCTTGCACCTTATGCTTGATATCGTTGAATCGCGACGATTGGCGTTCCAGTTTCTTGTGTAGGTTATCCATTATCTCATTGCCCCATTGGTTGAGGTCAAACTCCTCTTCCTCCTCCATGTGCTTCTGTGCAGCACGGGCATCGCGATCCATGATGACAAGCAGTTGATCGCCTACGTTAAGGACGCTCGTTCCTGCGGGAACAAAGAAATCTTCGCCGCGACGAACCATAATAACTAACGCCTTGGTGGCAAACTTAAGATCCTTCAGTTGGTTGCCGTTGACGAGCATTTTTTCGGATATAACTACCTCAGTGGCAGTCGATTGAATCTCGTCAGGAAGGTCAATGTCGAAGTATTGCAGTCGTTTCTGCGGCGGGTTGGGTGTTGCCAAGTGGAGGCTATAAGCCATCTTACTGAGCGAGGTGCCTTGTACTAGAAGTGAGACAAGGGTGCAGAGGAAGACTACGTTGAAGATAAGGTCGGCGTTAGGAACACCGCTTGCCTTACAGAGAATAGCAAAGATAATGGGCACTGCTCCCTTCAAACCAACCCAACTGACAAGGAGCTTGTCCACGTTCTTAAACTGCTGTCCGAAGGGGAGCAGACTAATCCAAACAGCCAAGGGACGGGAGATAAAAATGGTCACGATCGAGATAATCAGGCAGGGTAGCCACACTTCTAATTGTAAGAACGAGGAGGGTTTAACCATCAGTCCTAACACGAGGAAGAGGGTGAGTTGGAGTAACCACGTGAAACCATCAAAGAAAGTCTTTGTTTGACGCTTACGGGCAAACTTAGTGTTACCGATAACCAGTCCGCTGATATAGACTGCCAAGTATCCGTTGCCTTTGAGGAAATAAGTGGCGGCAAAGGAGAAAAGGCAGAAAGTGAAGATCATGATAGGGTAGAGGGACTCGTTCTGCAACTGCACTTTGCGCAGCAAATAAACAGCAATCTTACCGAACGCGAATCCGAGTACCGCACCTACAATGAGTTGAACTAATATCGTCTGAAAGATACCCAGTGCCGATACATGAGTAGCTCCCGTTGCGGTGACAATACCGATAAGGGTGATAGTGAGCACATACGCCATCGGGTCATTAGCTCCGGACTCTAATTCGAGTAGCGGACGGAGGTTGTGCTTGAGGGAGATACCATTGGTCCTCATTACGGAAAAGACGGATGCCGAGTCGGTGGACGACATAGTGGACGCCATCAGTAAAGCGGTAGCGAACGTAACCACTCCAAAAGCGTGTATCCAACCGAAGACGAAATAGATTATCGTTCCCGTCACCAACGCGGTGATAAGCACACCAACGGTGGCGAGAGTGACACCGGGACCCGCCACAGGGCGTATATCGTTAATGCTGGTGTCCAAACCGCCGGAGAAAAGGATAACGCAGAGCGCAACCGTTCCCCATACTTGGGCGGCATCAACGCTAATGTTCATGTAGGAACCCAAGTGGAGCCATTTACTGAAGCCTTCTTCGCCAAACAGCATACCGACGATAAGGAAAAGCAGCAAGGCGGGCACGCCGTACTTAGAGCCTAATTTGTCGCTGAAGATACTGACAAAGAAAAGAAGGCTGACGATTAATATTCCAAATTCAACTGTCATTTGATTGCCTCAAGGTTTTTGATAATCTCCTCTTTGGGATAGAGGCCTACTTGCATCGCCGGTTGACCGGACGCGGGGATATACAGCACTTGCGGAATGGAACGGATACCGAAAGCGGCAGCAAGACCCTTTTCTTGATCTACATCCACTTTGTAGAAATTGATTTTGCCATCATACGTCTCACTCAGTTCTTCCATGATAGGAGCTAATCGTTTGCACGGACCGCACCACGTGGCATAGAAATCAATCACGCAAGGGGTTCCCTCATACTTCCACTCTTTTTGGGTGGTGTAGTCAAAGATCTTTGCCTTAAACTCAGCATCGGTCAGGTAAGTCACTTTTGCCCAGCAAGTGAGCGATAAAATCGTTAAAGCAAGCAATAAAATACTCTTTTTAGCCATAAAATATAGGTTTTTAGTTAAAAAATACACTTTTAGGCTGCAAAATTACAAAAAATTTTGTAACTTTGCAAATCTTTTTGAAAAATGTATCCAAATATGTTCGATTTTAGTGAAAAATTATTGCCTTTTGTTGGTCGGTACGACCAAATACTCATTGTTCAGAGTCGTGCTTTGCACGACATCGGTTCTTCGTCCTATCCTACCTTGGAGATAGACGACCAAGAAAGTGACAAGAACATTGCCACCGTAGAGCGTATTTGGTCTTTCTTGATGGAGTATGGCGCTACCCGTTCCTCGTTGTTAGTCAACGTGGGTGGCGGTGTGGTAACCGACTTAGGCGGATTCGCTGCGGCTACCTTTAAGCGAGGGATGGACTATGTCAATATTCCCACCACCTTACTCTCTATGGTCGATGCCGGTATAGGGGGCAAGACAGGCATCGATTACGGACAAATCAAGAACATGATTGGTGCTTTCCAAGAACCCGTGAACACCATCATTGACCCCCGTTGGTTAGCAACCCTCTCGTCCCAACAACTGCTCAGCGGTTATGCCGAGATGCTCAAACACGGCCTTATTGCTGACGAGCACTATTGGAACCAACTCCTCGCTGTTGATATACAATCCTCAATCCTTAATCCTCAATCCTCAATCCTTTTTGAATCCCTTATCCTCCGCTCTGCGGAGATTAAGCGCTCTATCGTGTCGCAGGACCCGAAGGAGACGGGGTTGCGTAAAGCCCTCAATTTCGGACACACCATCGGTCACGCCTTAGAAGGTCTCTCCACTCTAAACTCTCCACTCTCCACTCTTTCGCACGGCTATGCCGTGCTCTACGGCATGATAGCCGAATCTTATCTCTCGCACGTGTTATTAGATTTGGATAAGGGTGTGATTACGCAGTTAGCGAGTGTGATGAACGAGTATTACGGTAAGCCGCAATGCAACTGCAAGGACACCGACAGGCTCATTGAGTTGATGCGGCAAGATAAGAAGAACCTTAGTCATGAACAAATAAACTTTACACTCTTAAAAAGCATCGGCAACCCGGTGATTAACCAAGTTGCCGACGTCAGTCTCATTCGGGAGTCAATCGACTACCTCATGTCGCTATAGTTTAGAAACCAAGTACGTTATAAGCCTTACCGTCGCGAACGATAACGATTTGTCCGTTAACTACTTGCTTAACGGCTTTCTTGCTTGCGTTCATGTTATTGAGGCCGGTAGGATCGCCGGGAGCAGCAAAGGTTGCCCAAGACCAGTCAGCAGGTTGAAGTTCCCACTTTTTGGGCTCTTGAGTACCATATAAGAACCAATCGCCCATAGCGCGACCACTAACGGTACCACCTTTGACAGCCGTTGTAGGTAGGTTATAGCAGAAAATTTCAATTTCTTGGTCGCCACTCTTAACATAAATTCCGCGAGTACCATCAATGCCGGTAATTACCTCATTCTCCAACACGAGAATGACCTTCTTTTTGTCTGCGGTAGGAGCACCGGCAGCCACAAGTTCTTCCAAGGTGTAAGCAGGAACCAGACTATAGGTTTTGTTTACTGAAGCACTCTCTTTACCATCTTTTTTAGCCACAGCATAGATAGTAGTAGTTGCAGTCAGTTTGATAGGCTCGGTGTATTGTTGAGCATTCATGCTGGTAACTTCCTCGTTGAGAGCATAGAAGATTTCAGCACCTTCAGTCTCACAAGTGAGAGTTACCTCAACAGAGCCATCAAAATCAGTATCAGTCGGAGTGAAAGCAGGAGCAGCGACAACGCCTTCTTCTAATTCAGCGTTCACACCATAGAGGACGAAACGATTGTCCTTGGTAGCTGTGAATGTAATGGTAGTAGCACCCTTCGGGTCAATAGCATAATAGTAGTCAGAAGCAGTACCCTTCAAGGTAAATGGTGAATTGTTGGAAATACCAGCGTCGGAAGTGATAGCCAATGCTTCACCATTAATGTCCAATTCTACGCTTTTTCCATTCCATCCAACAACATGGAAGTGGAGGGTCTTAGTAGCAGCAGGAATACTTACTACCAAGACACCGGCTGCAGAACCTGTACCGGCTTTGAGAGCATCCACGGTGTCGCCTTTAGCAACAACAACTTTAGCCTCAGTAGCAGAAGTTCCACCGGTGGTGGAAAGTGTTACATTGCTCGTATAGATAGTAGCATACTTGGGAAGAGGAGCGGGTGCGTTTACCTTAATACCCGTGATGGTGGTATCGGCAGTGGTCAGGTCTTTATAAGAAGCAACGAGCGTAACCGAAGCATTATCCGAAGCCTCTTCAAAAGTTTCGGGATCCAGCGTCCAAGTAATACCACTCTTGATTTGAGAGATAGAGTCGTGTTTCACTGTCTTGGTGTAGATACCCCAAACTTCCAAACCGGCAGGGTCAAATGCTTCACCTACTTCGTATTCCATCTTCGTAGCCTTACCTTTGATAACGAGACTATCCAAGGTAGCAGGAGTAGGAGTAGCAGAGTCCTTTTTGTAAAGATAAACAGGATTTTGACCACTAGCATAACAAGCAAACAGTCCACTAGGATTATACCTAAGCAACGTTCTTTCCGTATGCGGTTGTAAATTTATTACAGCGGCACTACCTTCAGAGAAAGTAATAGTTGCTGTAGTAAGATCTGCTATCACGCGGCAGTGGTTGTTTTTTCCAGAAGCGGCAGAAGCAAGATAACCATCTTCACCTGCATAATTGTCGGTATAAAACGTCCAAGCACCCGATTCGCCTCCCAAGGTTAATGTCAAAATACCTGATTCTTCGGCTACCTCAATAGCGGATTCACTAACTGTGGCAGAAACTTTCTTGCGGTTATTGGCGTTGCTTTCAGTAGCCATACAATAAACATCGCCATCAACTCCATTCGCGATAATATAGTGCTCTCCAGCAACTAAATCATCAGTAGAAGTACAAAGTTTGTAGGTTCCATCTACCGCCCACACTGTTGCGCTCATAGCAAGCGCAGCGAGAAAAAGAAATGTTTTTTTCATAAAAGAAAAGTTTTTTAAGTTAATAATGTTGTTATTTATCATAACGTTGGGGAACCCCCTAACGGTATTTTTGCAAGTTAGTTAAATTTGTTTATTTGTTCTTTCAAGAATTGTTCTAATTGTTCTTTATTGGGTAGTTGTAACATATATGTAGATACGAAGATATTATTGTCTAACCCCGCTAATGCATATTCAACCATCTTTTTACCTTTTTTGGTACACAATAAAATACCGACAGGATCATTATCTCCTTCACATTTTTCATTCTCCTTATAATATGATACATAAGCATTTAATTGCCCAATATTTTGATGAGAAAATGCTTCATCCTTTAGCTCTATAATTACATGGCAATGCAAAATACGATTGTAAAAAACAAGATCGGGATAATAATATTCATCATCAATAATAATCCGAGGTTGCCGCGCTTCAAAACAAAAGCCCCGACCCAATTCTAACATAAATTCTTGCAAGTGGTCTATCAACGCAGATTCTAAATCATCCTCAGTCACCACCTCTTTTGCTTGCAGTCCTAAAAATTCAAATGTGTATGGTTCTTTAATTGATAAAGAAGCGGTATTTGTTCCTTGACTTAGTGTAATCAATTTATCTTTATTTTTACTTAGACCTATCCGAATATATAAATTAGAATCTATTTGACGTCTTAATTCCCGAACCGACCAATTGCAACGCATACATTCTTGTTCATAGAAATAACGTTCTAAACAATCATTAATGGTTAGTAATTCGCGTATATGCGAGAATGATAAATGGCTTAAAATATCTTTCCCGCTAGTGAATAACTTGTCCTTGGATGCGGGATTATTAGTCTGATCGTCTAATTTATGCGACGGTGTTGCACAAATTGGTGCTATGAATTTATGCGACAATGTCGCAGATTTCTCATGATTGAAATTTTGCACCATCTGCGGATAGTTTTGGTAAAAAGAACGTGATAGCTGCAATAATGTTTCATTAATACCCTTTTTATTTACACGAGCAACTATTTCTTTCAAAAGCCGTGTTCCATATTCCGCCCGCTCTGTCCCTTTTTGCTCATATTCCACAATATAATAGCCTATCAACCAATTGCGCATTGTTTGCAACCGATTGATAGCCTTGACAGCACCCCCTTGAGCCGCATCATGAGCAGAACTAATAGCGAAGCACAAGTCCTCAATAGAAGGCTTGGTCTGAGTTGTCCAATCGGGCACGACTAAGATTTGTCCATCATTACTATATATTTCCATTTCTTTATTCATAAAGGAAGTGTTTGCGAGTATAAACAAACTAAGCCACCACCCTCAAAAGAGGATAGTGACTCGTATAGATGCCGGTGGATATGTGTGCCGAATACTTAAAAGTTTCCATAAACTGTAGTGTGCCTGATTAGCTGTTTACTGTCTTATTTCGAAATCGACTGCAAATATACAACAAAAATTTGGGATGAGCAAATATTTTGGGTACAAAATTGATTTTTTAATCAAATAATAGTACTTTTGGGATATATTTTGGGAGCTCGCTCACGAAAATATGGAACAAAAGGACTATTAGGAGGCGACAGCCGTTGTACCCAAATACTTGCTCATTTTGATAAACGCGCGACCGTACATTCGAGGTGGGCTCGCGCAGCGAGGTCGGTGCCCTCGAAATACAACTTTTTTTTGATATATGCAAGAGATTTGAGAAAAAAAAATATTTTGTTTGCATATATGAGAAAAATGTCGTATCTTTGCAGCATGAAACGAAATATCCTTATATTATTTACATGCCTGTGCGCCTACGTGAGCGCATACGCGGGCGTGACAACGTACGAGTTTAAGAACATCAAATGGGCAAGCCAAGTGGGCGCAACGCCTTGTGACGGCAAGACCGACGGCTGGACTTGCGACAAAGAGGCGTCCGAGTATATGACCGGTCGCACCGATGCCCAAGGGCGTCTCTATAGTCAAGGCGTGAGCGTGAAGACAGGCACCTCCGGTGCCGGTGCGACCTCCGTCAAGTCGTTTACTTCCGTTCGCCGTATCGACTTCAATTTCTGCCAAAACGCCAGCAAAGGACGCGGTATCATTTACGTCCAAGTGGGCGATAACCCTTACGACAGTATCGTCGTTACCAAACCCGCTACTTCCGGTTCGGGCGTCTATCTGCGCGACTCCATCGTTCGCTTGTCCACCCCTTATTCGGGCAAAATACGCTTCTGGATAAGCTGTACCGAGAACGCCATTAACCTCAACGCTATCTCTATTCGCGCTGAGGAAGGCGGAACGAACCCGTTCACGCAAGCCACCTACCAACTCGTGACCGACGCCAAGCAACTGAAAGATAGCGACCTCGTCATCTTTGGCGTGGCGGACGGCGTGACGAATAAGATAATGGGTTATTACGACCCCGAAGTGAGTAAGAATAATATCCACGCCGTGGCAGCTAAGTACGCCCATAACCGCACCGAAGTGGAAGCCAATGAAGAAATGGCTTACCTCTTCCACTACCTTCCCGAACCCGGTGGAACCAACGGTGTGTGGTACATAGAGGATGTTGGTTACGGAGACCTCTTCCTCGTGGCTGATGGCGGACGCACCAAGAATAAACTGACCCTCTGGGATAAGATCGAATCGCCCTCGTATGGTAATTTCGGTATGTGGACCATCACAATTGCCGATGATGGTGCGGCTATCGTGGAAAACCAAGGAACGAGCGAACGTAAGTTCATGCAGTATAACGCTACCGACCAACTCTTTGGCTGCTATGCCGACAGGAACTCACAAACGAAAGTCGCCCTCTATCGCTATACCGAAGCCATCGGTACGGACGAACCCGCCATCGCTGCACCCATGGTCAATTTCGGCAACGTGCCCCTCTACTCCTCTACTCCTCTACCCCCTGTTTCGTCAAGCAAGACCATTGAGGTCAACGCCAACAAACTGACGGAGGACATATCGGCTCAGTTGAAAGAGGGCTCTATCTTCTCCCTTTCTGCCACCACCTTAGACCGTGATGGCGACCAACTGACCATCTCGTTCTCCGCTTCTGAGGAGGGGCATTATGTGGATACTTTGGTGCTCAGTTCAACAGGCGTAGTCAAACAAGTGCCCGTGATGGTGAACGTGATTGGCGTGAAGACCGTCGCTGAGGCCGTGCAAGCCAACGATTTTGATATGATCTACCTCAATGATGTGGTTGTTACCAAGAAATACGACAAATATATCTTTGTTAGGGACGAGACGGGTTCGATGCTCATCTACGACACCGAGAATCCCACTACGGGCAAGCCTTATGGTCAAGGTTTAGAGAACGGACACGTCCTCACTAATGTGCAAGGTCGCTTCAAGAACTACTACGGTGTACCCGAGATAACGCCTACTGCCGCTTGGACCGTTGCCACACAGAAACAAACATGCCTCCCCGAAATAGTAGAGAAAGTGGATAGCAGCGATGTGTGTCGGTATATAACCGTCACACCGGACACCAAACACCAGACACCATACACCATTGTCGATCAGTTTAATACGGGCATTTATGTGGATGAGGAAGAACCGTTTGACGCTGTGGTGATGATTGTTCACGACGAACTGCAACTCTGGCTCGTCTCACAAACGCCAATGACCGATTTACAAAATTCACGATGCACAATGCACAATGCAAAGTTAATCCGGAACGGACGCTTTGTCATCGTGCATAACGACCACGTTTATAATATTTTGGGTAATGAAGACGCGACAGATAGATAATAAGGAATACGTGTTTTGCGAGTGGCGACGTAAGTTCGTGCGCTTGACACCGGAAGAGTGGGTGAGGCAGACCTTCCTCACACGCCTCATGACCGACTACGGTTACCCCAAGGAGAAGATTGCCGTAGAGGTTTTCCTTGGGGGCAAACGTGCTGACGCCGTCGTCTATGGCGAGGCACTGCAACCGCTTATGATCATCGAGTTCAAGGCAGAGACAGTCGCTTTGACCCAAAAGACGCTGGACCAAGCCGCCGTTTATAACCGCCAACTGCACGTGCCCTACCTCATTCTGCATAACGGCCCCACCTCTATCCTCGCCCAAATAGAACCGGATGTAGTGTTTCTCAATGAGATTCCTATCTACTCTAAACTATTAAACTAGACGGCTACTCTAAACTCTAAACTCTCCACTCTAAACTATACAACATGGACACTCTTATCGAACTAAACTCCAACCTTGACACCCCTACTTTCTATGGTGTTAACAACCGCAATATGTCCACCCTCAAGGACCAGCACCCGCAGGTGCGTGTCGTGGCGCGTGGCTACCAAATCAAAGTGAGCGGAAGCGAGAAAGACATCCTTCGCTTTGAGCATAACCTCCGTCTGTGCGAGGCTTTCTGCTTGCAGCATAACGTTCTGGACGAGAACCGAATCCTCATGCTTATCCATGGCGAACAACCCTCTGAAAGCATTGAGGACAACCTCATTCTGCACGGTGTCAACGGGCGCGCTATCGTGGCTCGTTCGGCTAACCAGCAACGCCTTGTGGAGGAGTACGAGAACAACGACCTGCTCTTTGCTATCGGTCCTGCCGGTAGCGGTAAGACCTATACTGCCATTGCCCTTGCCGTTCGTGCCCTCAAGAACAAAGAGGTACGGCGTATCATCCTAAGCCGCCCTGCCGTGGAGGCAGGTGAGAAACTCGGTTTCTTGCCCGGCGACATGAAGGAGAAGATAGACCCCTATCTGCAACCGCTCTATGACGCTCTCCAAGATATGATTCCGGGGGTTAAGTTAGCAGAGTTGATGGAAAAAGGGACTATTCAGATTGCTCCTCTCGCTTTCATGCGCGGACGCACCTTAGCGGACGCTATCGTTATCTTAGACGAGGCGCAGAACACCACCATCCCGCAACTCAAGATGTTTCTCACGCGTTTAGGTATCCATGGTAAGATGATTGTCACGGGCGACCTTACACAGATCGACCTGCCCGCCTCGCAGCGTTCCGGCCTCAAAGATGCGATAGAGCGTTTGAGCGATATACGTGGTATCTCCATTGTGGAGTTTAATCAGAAGGACATCGTCCGTCACCCCTTAGTAGGCAAGATCGTCACCGCCTACGCCAAACCGGTAGAAGATTAGTTCTTCTCGTTTCTCGTTTTTCGTTTCTCGTTTCTTGTTTCTCTCCCCGCTCGTCGGGACGTCTTGCCGTCCCTTGCCGCGGGGCGCTCCCTCTCCGCTTCCTGTCGCGCTTTGCTGCGCTGCAGCGCTCCTCTCTGCCAATCTGTCATAACCTCTGCCACTTTGCCATCGTACTAAGCGAATTGCGACGATGGCACACTTTTTGCAGTGTATTTCTATGCTATCTCTCCCGACGGTCACCCGACAGTCACCCGACAGTCACCCGACAGTCGCGAGACAGTGAACCGACTGTCATAAGACGGTCACGAGTAGGTCATAGCGCCTTTGCAGCACCTATCAAACACATGTACCCATCCTATTAACGTATTGTTTAACTATAAAAACACTATTTATCTATGAAAGGAACACCAGGAGGCCCTTATGCCGATTATCACGGCAAGACGAGCCGTAAAGACAAAGGCTATTTTTATGCTGTAAATGGTCAGCAGTATTATCGTGAACGTGAGGAAAATTACCAGCAGAACCAATCTCCGCGTCAAAAGTGGAACTCGGCTGCTTTTAAGTATGCTCATCAACAAATGCTTTTGCTCAATACGCCGGAAGGCAAACAACAGATGGAGCAGGCGTGGAAGGATGCCACAAAGATGTTGGTAGGCAAACCTTATGCCTCTGCTTCTAAATGGCAGTTTGCCTCTTTCCAACAGCAATGGAAACTTGACCACCCCTTTGAGCAGTGGTATGAGGCTTATTTGGCAGACATTTCAGAAGAAGCAGAGAAGAAGACAGCTTCTGAATCAACCTCTCAGTACATGCTCCAACAGCAAATCAAGGCTCTCCGTGCCCAACTCGCCGAACTCGAGAAAAGAAAAGAGAAGTAAACAAGATTCTTTATTCTTGCTTACTCACTTACTCCGCTGATGGTACAGAAGATATTTTCGTTCCTTCTCTCTCGTTTTGTGCCGCGAGCTGTAGCAAGCGTAATTATGCAAATAAAAGTGCAAAAAGCATTGAAAAGTGCACTTAGAAGTCTCGTTGTCCTTCTTTTACATCTCGTGAGCGATGGGCAAGTACGTTTGCTGGGCGGCGGAGTCTCCGCAAGCAAATATGTTTTCATGTTTTGCAGTTATAGGCTGCAAAATTACAACTTTTTTGCTGTATAAGCAAGAAAAAATATAAAAATATGCGCAAAAATTTGCACATATCAAAAATAAACAGTACCTTTGCACGAGATTATTATAAATACAATAATTATAAATACAATAACTATGATTCCATACCTTGAAAATCCCTTTGTTGTAGGAAGATATGTTGCTCCTGAATATTTCTGTGACCGCATAGAAGAGACAAATATGTTGATGCAGCATATCATCAATGGACGCGACGTAGCCCTTGTATCTCCTCGTCGTATGGGCAAATCAGGACTGATAGAGCATGTCTTCTTGCAATCGCCTATACGAGAGCAGTACTATACTTTTTATATTGATATTTATGGAACCAATTCGTTTGCAGAATTTGTCTATCTATTGGGGAAAAGTATCTATGAGCAACTTAAACCTAAACCAACGATTTGGAAAGAGAAGTTCTTTCAAGTTGTACGTTCCTTACAAGTAGGTGTGCAATTTGACCCTATATCAGGTACACCCAATCTGAATTTGCAATTTGGTGACATTCAAACTCCGGATATTACTTTAGACGAGATTTTTGAATATATTGAATTAGCGGATAAACGTTGCGTCATTGCGTTTGATGAATTTCAACAAATATCCACTTATACCGACGATAAAAGTGTAGAAGCTAAACTGAGAACCAAAATTCAGCACTGCAAAAATGCACAATTTATTTACTCCGGAAGCAAACGCCATTTGATGACGCAGATGTTCTTTTCTTCCACAAAACCGTTCTATCAAAGTGCTGCTTCTATGGGATTAGATGCCATTCCATTGGAGGCTTATACTTCTTTTGTACAAGATAAGTTCGCAGAACGAGGTAAGGCTATTTCCCCAGATGTCATTGAAGCAGTTTATCATAAATACGATGGTACATCATGGTTTATACAAATGATGATGAACGAGATATTTGCTACGACCGCTCCTAATGAAACTTATACAATCCATCGTTTAGACGAAACCAGTCAGCACCTTATCGGACGACAAGACATGGCATATCGCGAACTGATGGAACATATTCCTACCAAACAAAAGCAAGTTCTTCTTGCCATTGCTAAAGCAGGAGTGGCACAAGCAATCACTTCCGGTAATTTTATCAAAACCTATAAACTACCTTCGCCAAGTTCAGTACAAGCTGCCGTAAAAGGGTTATTAGAAGAAGATTTGATTACGCAGGAAAATGGTTGCTATCGTGTCTATGACTATTTCTTTGGCGAATGGCTAAAGGGTAGATATTGATGTCTTACTCCCCCTTTGTGGTGGAGACAAGCGTCATATCTCCACGGAGAACAATCGTTTGCGTGGTGGCAGGGAGGAGGAGCGTGTCTTTCTCTTGGACAGACACCTGCTCTCCGTCAATAGTCAGCGTTCCCGCCCCATCGGTCACAATAAGAACCAAGAACCGGTCTTCGTGACTCCAATCAATCGTGAGAGGGGTGTTTGGTGTCTGGTGTTTGGTGTCTGGTGTCTCAATTCGATAGGCTTTGGTCTCGAAGTAAGGGCAACGCACTAAATCCATGGGGGCGTTGGTCTTGCGCTCGTAGTGCGTTTGATAGTCGGGAAGGATGGTATAATCAATACTCTCGGCAGCGAGGTCGGTGTGCAATTCCCGCAAATGACCTTGGGCATCGCGTCGGTCGTAGTCGTAGATGCGGTAGGTTAGGTCGCTCGTTTGTTGAATCTCCAATAAGCGGCAGCCCGTTCCGATAGTGTGAATACGTCCGGCAGGTAGGAAGAAACAGTCCCCCTCTTTAGGCGTATAACGTGCCAAATCGTCCACGATAGAGTGGTTAGCCACATGCTCTTTGTATGTGGCGGGCGTTAAGGGTGTCTTCAAACCGGATAGCAGGAAAGCGTCCTTCTCGCTTTTCATTCCGTACCACATCTCCGTCTTACCCACAGCCCCCTTTCCTTGCCGTTGTGCCAGTTCGTCCGAGGGATGAACCTGGATACTGAGTGGCATTTGGGCATCAATGAACTTAATCAGCAAGGGGAAATGGGAACCGAAACGTTGGTAGGTGCTGTGACCTACTAATTCGGCTCCGAGGAGGGAGACTAATTCGGATAGGGACTTGCCACTATATGCTCCCTCGCTCACATGGGCTTCCATGTTGGGGTAAGCGGACAATATCCATGTCTCACTACCCCATAACATAGGACGAAAGAATGGTTCAAAACGGAAATACATCGTCTTATTTCTGCCAATTATCCTTCAGACTTGCGGTGCGGTTAAGCACTAACTTATCCGCCGTAGTGTCTTGATCGACTACGAAGAAACCGTTCTTGAGCAACTGGTAGTGGTGCTGCTCGGGCACGCCGCCTTCGACGGGTAGCGCTTGCATCTCCTTGCGGAGCGCATTCTCGGCTTTGCACGTAACGACCTTGAGGCTATCGGGATTGAGTAAATCGCGGAAGTCGCCTTCTTCGGCAGCGGGGTTCTCGCAAGCAAAGAGACGGTCGTAGAGGCGTGTCTCGACATCAATGCAGGAGTTGCACTCCACCCAATTGATGGTAGCTTTCGTCTTGCGGTTACCACCTTCCGTACCGGACTTAGACTCGGGGTCGTAGGTGGCATAAACGGTTGTTATGTTACCTTCGGCATCCTTCTCGCAACCGGTGGCTTGGATGATATAAGCACCCTTTAGACGCACCTCGCGCCCATTCGGAGAGAGGCGGAAGAAGTTTTTGTCGCCCTCTTCTTGGAAGTCGCCACGCTCGATATACAGTTCCTTGCCAAACGGTATCTCGCGTGTCCCGAGTTCGGGCTTGCCGTCGATATTCTCGGCGGTGAGTATTTCTCCGAACGGCTTATCGCCCGCGGAGGCACTCCGCCGGTAGTTGGTGATGACCAACTTAACGGGATTGAAGATAGCGAGCATACGTGGAGCGGTCTCTTTGAGTTCCTCGCGGATAGTGTGCTCCAGCAGACCGACATCAATCATACCCTCTACTTTCGTATAACCGATAGCGTTGATGAAATTACGCAGTGCGGTAGCCGTATAACCACGGCGGCGCAGACCACAAACAGTCGGCATACGTGGGTCGTCCCAACCGGCTACGAGACCCTCTTTCACCAGTTGCAACATCTTACGCTTGGACATAACGGTATAGGTTATGTTGAGGCGATTGAACTCGAACTGACGGCTGCGGTCGTCTATGTCGTTGGGGTTACGTTGGTACCCAAAATCAATCATGCGGTCAATGAAATAGTCGTATAGTGGACGGTGAACAACAAACTCCAGCGTGCAGATAGAGTGGGTGACACCCTCGAAATAGTCGGATTGTCCGTGTGCAAAATCGTACATGGGATAGACGTTCCACTTGCGCCCCGTACGATGGTGCGGATAAGCGGTGATGATACGGTACATGATGGGGTCACGGAAGTGCATGTTCGGGTTAGCCATGTCAATCTTAGCGCGAAGAACCATCTTACCGTCCTCTATCTCACCGTTCTGCATGGCTTGGAAGAGGCACAGGTTCTCCTCTACGGGGCGGTCGCGATAGGGCGAATTTACACCGGGTTCGGTAGGCGTACCCTTTTGAGCGGCAATCTGCTCCGAGGTCTGCTCATCAACATAAGCCTTACCCTCTTTGATGAAGCGGATAGCGAAGTCGTAGAGCTGTTGGAAATAGTCTGAAGCATAGTAAACATTACCCCAACGGAAACCGAGCCACGCTATATCGCGCATGATGGAATCAACGTATTCAACATCTTCCTTGGCGGGGTTGGTGTCGTCAAAACGGAGGTTACAAACGCCATTGTACTTCTGGGCAATACCGAAGTCCATGCAGATAGCCTTAACGTGACCGATGTGCAAGTAACCGTTCGGTTCCGGCGGGAAACGCGTTTGAATACGTCCGTCGTTCTTACCTTCTTGTAAATCTTTCTCTACGATTTGTTCAATGAAATTGAGACTCTTTTCTTCTTCCATAATTATATAATTGCTTAATGTTTATTGCTTATTTGTCGCCTTTCCGCCTCTCTGCCTTTCCGCCGTTCTGCCTCATATCCCTTTAATAATGCCGCGAGGGGAGGACTTGATAAAATCGACAATCAAGTCTCTTTCTGCACTCTGCGGCATGTTTTCTTCTATATGAGCGATAGCTTGTGAGGTGTTCATGTTAGACATGAAGATATGTTTGTAGCACTCTTGAATACGTGCTATCTGTTCGTTGTCAAACCCTCTGCGCCTCAGTCCGACGGAATTGATTCCGCAGAAAGAGATGGGGTCGTGCGCCGCAATGACGCAAGGGGGCACGTCTTTGTTGACCTTTGTTCCGCCTTGAATCATGACGTAGGAACCGATATGCGAGAACTGGTGAATGAGACTGCCGCCACCAATGACAGCGCAACTGTCTATCTCCACCTCTCCTGCTACTTGTGTGGCATTGGACATGATGATGTTATCGTGCAGCACGCAGTCGTGCGCTACGTGGCAGTACGCCATGATGAGGTTGTGATTGCCAATCACGGTCTTGCCCTTACTTGCCGTTCCGCGGTGAATAGTGACGCATTCGCGAAGGCTGTTGTCATCCCCAATCTCAACGGTAGTATCCTCTCCTGCGAACTTGAGGTCCTGCGGTATTGCCCCAATGACCGCACCCGGGAAGACGTGGTTACGCTTACCCATCCTCACGCCCGAACAAATGACAGCATGAGCGTCAATGACGCAGTCTTCGCCAATAACGACATTATCTTCTATAACCGCAAAGGGACCTATCTTAACCGACGGATGCACCTTGGCATTAGGATGAACGAAATATTCCATATCTTTAAACTTTACACTTTAAACTTATAAACTAGACGACTTCTTTCAACTTTCAACTTTCAACTTTCAACTATCTTTCGGCAGCAATTGGTGTTGAAACGATGTCCGGGACAGACGGCGGTTATTTTTCCTTGTATATACACCCCCGACAGGGCGAGGTCGCCAATTAAGTCCAGCAGTTTATGCCGTGCCGGTTCGTTGGGGTAACGCAACGGACTAAGCGGACCAAAAGCGGACAACACGAGGGCGTTCTTGAGGCTGCCTCCCTTAATCAGTCCTACACAGAGAAGGGGGAGTATCTCATGAAGGAAACAGAACGTTCGTGCTTGACTAAACTCAGCAACAAACTGCTTGAGGTTTGTTAATGAGGCGGTCTGTGTTCTTACGGACGGACTTTTGTATTTCACCGTTACCTCCACCTCGTAATGATCGGCGGGTTCGATAGTGAGCGAACTCTGTCCTTGTTCAAAATGGATAGGCTCCGTCACTACCCATGTCTTAACTTCTGCCTCTTGCTCGTCTATTCCCACGGACTCGATAGCCTCTACATAGGGCTTCGCACTGCCGTCTAATATGGGCACTTCAGGACCATCTAACTTAATCAAACAGTTGGTGATACCCAATGCATAGAGGGCAGCCATCATATGTTCGAGTGTTCCTACAGACCAGTCACCGTCCTGTAACTTCGTGCCACGGTGGGTGGTGAACACATAGCGAGCCAATGCCTCGCGTTCGGGCTGACCGGCAAGGTCTATGCGCCGAATACGGATGCCCGTGTTCTCTGCCGCAGGGCAGAGCGTCACAGCAGTCTTCACTCCGGTATGGAGTGTGACCCCCTCTAACGTAAACTCACTATGTATTGTACATTGCTTCATCTTTCAACTCTCAACTATCCAACTAGACGGCTACTCTACACTCTAAACTTTTTTCTCTAAGGCTTGCAGTCGTTTGAGTATATCGGGCAATTGTTTGAAGCCAACGGTAGAGCGTCTCCACTGCATGACATCAATCGCCGGATAACCTTGGTATGTGCCGGCTTGGCGAATAGAACTATGAATACCGGATTGAGCACCAAAGACGCAGTTGTCGGCAATCTCTATGTGTCCGGATACACCTACTTGTCCGGCGAGGATACAGTGGCTACCAATCTTCGTGGAACCTGCTATACCCGATTGCCCACACATGAACGTGGACGCACCTACTTGTACGTTATGCGCCACGAGGGTGAGGTTATCCAGTTTGGCATTGGTGTGAACGATAGTTGAACCCATCATCGCGCGATCAATAGCGGCATTAGCGCCAATCTCCACGTCGTCTTCAATGATGACATTGCCTATCTGCGGAATCTTCTGATTGATACCATTAGCGTCCGGTTCAAAACCAAACCCATCGGCTCCGATAACGGCTCCTGAGTGGATAATGCAGTCCTTGCCGATCACGCAGTTATAGTAAATCTTAACTCCCGAATAAAGGATTGTGTTATCCCCGATGGTCACATTGTCGCCGATATACACTTGCGGATAAATCTGTACCCCTTTGCCTAAGTGTACGTTCTTGCCGATATAAGCGAATGCCCCAACATAAGCATCCTCGGGCACGGCAACTCCTTCGGCAATGAAACAGGGTTGCTCAATGCCTTTCTTGACGGGGTTCATGGCTTTCATCACCAATTGGAGCAGTTGTCCCATTGCTCCGCGAGCGTTCTCCACGAAAATCAAAACTTGACCGTCCTTTGGACTGAAAGACCGCTTCGCTGAAAGACCGGCTTCGCCTGAAGGACAGTCTCCGGCTAAAAGATTTTCCGTCACCAGTACTACCCCTTTCGTCGTTTCGAGATAGGGTAGGTACTTAGCCTCGGTGAGAAAACATAGGTCATGTTCTCCCGCTGATTCGATAGGGGCTACGTTATTCACCGTTCGGTTGCCGTCACCTATCAGTTTACCGCCCAAAAGAAGGGCTATTTGTTTTGCTTCAAATTCCATATCACAGTCTATATTGAAAGAGGTATCGTTTCTCGGGTTTGCGGGTTAGTGTCTCTAAATCCAGTATCTCACTGGCTTGGGCGATATCCCTAACCGAACCATCTTTGTAAAGAATATCAATAGCATCCCCCTTCTCGGAATAGGTGCTGTTGGTACTCACGTGCTCCACAAAGAAATAGTCCGCATCCGTTTCGTGGATACCTAATTGTTCTGCATATAACTTACGAAGTAATGTTTTGTCGTTCGCGTCCATGGCGTGGTCTAATAGTGTGCCGCGGAAGAGTTGTCTGTTGGTAAAGGCTTGGCTGAGCATAGCCAATATCTTATCGTCCGCATGCTGCCATGTCTTGATAGCCGAAAGTACATCGCTATCATCTAAAAGAGCATACTGCTCTAAAGCTTCAGAGTGAATAGTGAATTGCGCTGCGGTGACACGATGATACAGGAAATAGTGCAGTGCGGGCGAACAGAATAGTTCATGACCCGTAGCGGCTAAGTGTTTGGCGCGTTGCAGAATCTTAATGAGCAACTGCTCGGCAGCCACGGAGGTCTTGTGTAGATAAACTTGCCAATACATAAGGCGGCGAGCCACCAAGAACTTCTCTACAGAATAAATACCCTTCGCTTCCAGTACTAACTTGTCATCCACTACGTTCATCATCTTGATAAGACGGGCGCTGGCAACCGTACCTTCACTCACACCGCAGAAGAAAGAGTCCCGACAGAGATAGTCGAGCCTATCTACATCCAACTGACTGGAGATAAGTTGATGAAGGAAATGACGCTCATACTCGTTCTTAAAGATACGAATAGCCAATTCCGGTGCGGGGATAGCCTCCATCATGAGCAGCGAGATTTCCTCATGGGTGATGCCCTCCACTAACGTGTGTTCCAAGACATGAGAGAAAGGACCATGTCCTAAATCGTGCAACAGAATAGCAATCATAGCCGCTTCGGCTTCCTCGTCAGAAATGACAATACCTTTCTGCCGAAGATTATGAATAGCGTCTTGCATAAGGTGCATCGCCCCTAACGAGTGTAAAAAACGGCTGTGTAAAGCACCCGGATACACAGTATAAGATAGACCTAACTGCCGGATACGATTAAGCCGCTGCACATAAGGATGCTGCAAAATATCGTAAATAGTATCCGACGGAATATCCAAAAATCCGAAAACGGGGTCGTTAATAATCTTATGTTTATTTGACATAGGCATGTGTATATACGTGTACGCAACCAAATTAGCCCACAAAATTACATAAAAATTCGGATATATGCAAGTTTTTTGTGTTTTTTGACGAAAAAGTGAAAGAAAAAACGTTTTTTTCTTGCATATTTCAGAAAAAAGCAGTACCTTTGCACCGCTTTTCGGAAAAATTAACGAATTCCGACGAAGAGCCGCGGTGGTGGAATAGGTAGACACGCCGGACTTAAAATCCTGTGGACAGTGATGTCCGTGCCGGTTCGACCCCGGCCCGCGGTACGAAAAAAGGTAGGTGATGAGCCTACCTTTTTTATCCTTTATCCTTCATCCTTTATCCTTAATCCGCATCTTTCTGCTCGTGCTCATGTTTATGTTCATGAGGTATGCCCCATGTGAAACCGATATATACTCTCCACTTGGCAATGGGTGCCCACACCATGGATGCATCAAAGGCTTGGCTATAGGGGTTGCTTGCACTCACGATGGGTGAGTCTTGACGGAAATTAGTCATATTCTCCGCACCAATCCAAAGGCTGGCGTTATGGAACTTCTTAGTAATCTGCGCCATGAGTTGCGGATACCATTTGTGATAAACAAGTCCGTCTTTCTCATAGTACTGCTTACTCTCCGCAGGGATAGCGAAGCCCATCGGCATGCGTCCCGCTCCGTTAAACTGAGCCGTGACATCAAACTGCCACCCTTTCTTGGGGGTGATATACGAGGTGGATACAATCGCCTTAAACCGATTAAGGAGTGGCTTCTCCATCAGTTCGTACTGCTTAATGATAGAGTTGAAAGACGTTTGCTTAACGTCCGTATAACGGAAAGCGGCGGTCATCGTCCAACCTGTTAGAATCTCCATGGAAGCCTCAATCTGTGCACTATGCGAGAACGATTGTCCTCCCGGTATGTCGCTCAAGTTATATAAGGTGACGGCGTGCAAGTCGGCATCTATATCATCTACCACGCAGTCTAAAAAACGGGTGTAGTAGTACTCCCCACTAATCTGTAACGTGCGGTCGGCAATAGGAATAGTAAAGAGCATCGTCGCTCCCGTGTTCATTGCTTTTTCTTGGTTCCAACGACTGGCATTCATCACCCACGAACGAGAAGAAGCAAAGAGTCCCGCATTATCTGCCAACACATTAGGAGAGCGGTATCCTAATCCCACCGAACCACGTATCGTCCACCAATCGAAAGGCGAGTAACGCACGTTCATTCGCGGCGTTACAAAGAAGCCGTAACGATTACTCCAATCGCCTCTCAAGCCGACCAACAATGTCAACTTGTCCTGATACATGTATGTATATTCGGCAAAGACACCCGGTGTCACTTCGTCACGGTCGAGGAGCAAAGGAATAGAGGAAGTCGCTCCGGCGACACCGGCATATGGGGGTAGAGACAGTAGGCTCGTCGCTCTTTCACGATAGTTGTCGTAGTTAAGACTCAGTCCTGCACTGAGTTTATGTTCGTGATTATCCTCGGGGTCAAGACGCGGGTTCTCGAAATTCGTTTGGAAGATAGCGTTGAGGTAAGCGTTGCCTTGTGCCGCTCTCCACGAGCGATAGTCTCCGTAATGATTATCTAAATCGTGATAACTGCCTGCTGCAATGATACCTATTGACATGCCTCGTTCGGAGTCCAAGACATATCCGTTCTTAATGAATCCGTCTAAACGGCAGGTTCGTAGGTTAATAGCATAGGTGGGCTCTTGATGAAGGGTGTTGCGCTCGGTGGTCGTTCCTGCCCAACGGCGGTCGCCTATACCGTGAACGTACACTTGTCCCGTATAGTCGCCCTTCTGCCAGTTCCAGCGGTTGATAAGGTTAAACTGCCTAATCTTAGGCACGTCCATAAAACCGTCCTTGTTATCGTCGGCTTCCATGTACGTCTGTTGGTAATGGGCAAGGACGGCAGTAGATACATCTTCGGTCACTTCCCAACCGCCAAGTATATCTAATTGCGCCTCGGGATCATCGGTGAGGTTGGCAGTGATGGTGATAGGACTGGCGTGTACGGGTTTGAAGAGTTCGACGTTGATCTGTCCTGCGGTGGCTTCAAAACCATTGAGAACAGAGGATGTGCCCTTGCTTACTTGTACCGATTGTAACCAAGCCGCAGGGATATATTCGAGGCCGTAGAGTTGTCCGAGCCCGCGCATGCCGGGGGTATTCTCGGTGAGCATTTGTACATAGGTGCCTGTCAAACCAAGCAAACGAATGGTCTGCATTCCCGTGGCAGCGTCCGCATAAGACACATCGACCGAGGCGGAGCGCTCAAAACTCTCGCTTAGGTTACAACAAGCCGCTTTGCAAATCTCTTCTCCCGTGATAGTCTCCGTATCTACCGCAGATACGCGTGAACGTATTCGTGACGAGCGTTTGGCGGTCACGTTGACTTGCTGTAGGTGCAGGTCATCCACTCCGATAGAAGTGGTGTCTTGACCAAAAACAACAGCGGGTAAGAGACAAACTAAAAGAGCGAGCCTATTTGATATATTGCGAATGAAAGTAACCATGCTAATAATAATGAATGAATAACAGTGAACCATGCCCAACGGCGGCCTATCTCTTTACGCAAGGTAGTGATAGTAGCCACGCAAGGGAAATAGAGTAGTACAAAGACCATGAAACCGAAAGCGGTCAAGGGGGTGAAGACGCTTAGTGTGCCGCCTCCGTGGGCAAGAATACCCATTGTTGAAACGATAGCCTCCTTGGCGGGCAGACCCGAAAGCAAGCAAACAACCATCTGCCAATCGAAACCGAGTGGTGCAAAGACGGGCGCGATAGCTTGTCCTATCATGGCCAAGTAACTCGTTTCTAACTCGTGCGTTGGGAAATAACTCAATGCCCAAATGATAACCGATGCCCAGATGATGACCGTCACTATCTTTTGCAAGTAGTCCTTCACGTGGTTCCATATGTGGCGTCCCGTATGCCTGAAAGAGGGCGCTGTCATAGGGGGTAACGGATGCACAGGGTCTTCGATGTCTTGTCTGAACCAACGCGTCCGTTTCATAATGAGCGCAAAGCATATACTGAGCACAATACCAATGAGGTAGAGACTAATCATCACCAGTGCTTTATATTGCGCAAAGAAAGCCGATACGAAGAGTAGATAGACGGGCAGACGTGCCGAACAACTCATAAACGGAATCATGAGCATGGTGAGTGTGCGGTCTTTGGGATTCTCAATGCTGCGGGCGTCAATGATAGCAGGCACGTTGCAGCCAAAACCGACTAACATAGGCACGAAAGAAGAACCGTGTAGTCCTAACTTATGCATAATCTTGTCCATAAGGAAACCCAGACGTGCCATATAGCCCGAATCCTCTAAGATAGAGAGGAGAATAAAGAGGATACAGATATTAGGAAGGAAAGAGAGTACGGTGCCCACACCTTGTACGATGCCGTCCACGAAGAGGGAAGTCAGCCAGCCTTGGGGTAGGGCGGTGTTGAGGTAGTCACAAAGAGCGGTGATACCGACTTCTATCCAATGTTGGGGGTAAGCGCCGAAGCGGAAAGTGCAGTCAAAAACAAGATAGAGGACGACCGCCATAATCACGTATCCTCCCACTTTGTGCGTCAATATCTTGTCAAGTTTACTCATCTACGAGCGGGCGACTTTTCGTCGCCCGTGTGACCCTGCTGGGGCTCAAACCCAGAACCTTCAGAACCGGAATCTGACACTCTATTCAATTGAGCTACAGGGCCAAGTTATATTTTTCTACAGTGCTTGCACTCTCCATATACAAAGATAGTAAAGTGCTCAGGTACGAAGTTCGAATACTTACGTAACTTGACAGCATTGGTAATGGCTATATCTTTAAAGTCGGCTACACGTCCGCATTTCTTGCATATCAGTTGCAACCGATTATGTTTACCACTCACCACCTCCCATTGTGCTTTGCTCTTAGTGGCCCGCTTTTGCAGGAGACTGATGATGCCTATCTTGTCAAACAAGTTGATGCAGTTATATACGGTGGCTTGGCTGATATTCTCTGCGTTGGCTTTCTCAACCACTTGGGCAGGGGTGAAAGGCTGTTCTAATCCACATATAACAGAGAGTATTATCTCTCGCTCCGCCGTGTGGCGGAGTTTATGCTCCCAGATATACTGATTGAGGGTATCGAGGGCTGCTTTATACTCGTCTGTGGTGGTCATTAAATGTCCTTAATATATGCTCTACGGCGTTTATGTTGCTTGTAGTTGAAGTACTTAAAGTTCTCTTGGACAAGGTTATTGGTCTCCATCATCGAAGTGGTCTCTACGCGCTGAATACCGTATTTGGTGAAGTTAGGCAACTGCTTAAGGAAGATAAGCGAATTAATGCCCTTGCCTTGATAGTCAGGTCTGACGGCAATGAGGAGCAAATCGAACGCCTCTATCTTTTTCGCTTTCAGTGCTCTCAGCACGTGCCACCAACCAAACGGGAAGAGTCTGCCACCGCATTTCTTGAGGGCTTTGGATATATCCGGCATACCGACCCCTACGCCGACGATTTCGTTCTTCTCATTGACTACAATAGAGGTAAAATCGAAATTGACAAGTGGAAAATAGTGATCTCGATAGAACTCCTTTTGTCGTTTGGTCATAGGCTGATAGTTGTATAGTTTTTGGTAGGCGCTATCGAGAACATCCATAAACTCCAACCCGTATTTGCGCACCAGTTCTTTGCTGCTCTTGACGGGGTCTATATGCACTTTGGAGCGTTCTGCCACTATCTCTCCTAACCGATTCATGCGCTCGGGTATATCATAAGGAGGCGTGATCTGAAACTCAATCCAGTCGTTCTCCTTCTGCATACCATAATCTTCAAAATGTTTTTGGTAGTAGGGATAGTTGTAGAGCGAAGCCACGGGAGCAAGGTAGTCAAAACCCTCAATGAGCAAACCCTCGTAGTCCCAATCGGTAAACCCTACAGGACCATTAAGCATATTACAGCCTTTGCTTTTTCCCCAAGACACTACGGCGTCGAGTAGAGCAAAAGAGACTTGCTCGTCGTCCACGAAATCGAACCACCCGAAGCGAACCTCGTCCTTTCCCCAATGCTTATTGGCAGCATGGTTGATGATACCACATATACGTCCCACCGGTTTACCCTCTTGATAAGCCATATAGAGCACCTGTTCGCACACCTCGGAAGCGGGGTTCGTAGTGGGCGTGAGGGTCATTAATTCGTCCGCCATGATACGAGGGCAGAAGAACTCGCAGTGTTTGTATAGATCGTTTCCGAACTTGACAAAACGTTTCCTTTCTCGAAGGGTCTTAATCTCTTTAATTTGAATAGCCATAATAATATACTTTTGCATTTCAGGCTGCAAAGGTACAAAAAATCTTGCATATATGCAAGTTTTTGGGCAAAAAAATGCTTATTTAGTCCAAATAATAGTCTATGGTTGTCACTACGCGAACGTGTTTAACCCACGGCTGATACGAATCAGACTCAATGCTAAACTGACCCTGTGAAGCCTTCTTGATAGACCCTAATTTGCAGTCAGCATCGTCGGCAAACTTTTGAGCAACGGTACGAGCATTAACGGTGGCTTCCTCTACCATCACGGGCTTGAGTTCGTTCAAACCGTTAAACTCATAATTAACTTCCCAATCGTTCACGTTCACAATCAATCCTTTGGCTAACAACTCCACTTGGCAACCTTGATTGGATACTACTTCATCTACTTTGTTTGTTGAAACGATAATCGTTGAGTTAACCGCATAGCGGTTGGCGGGTCGGGAATTGCCGTAATTATACATCCAACGATCCTCAATCGAGATACGACCTACCGCTAAGTCCGTTGCTTCAAAACCTTTGGAAAGCAAGAACTCGGTCATTGTTTTGTTGGCTTTTGCCATGCGTGAATGAACCTCATTTAAGTCATTTCCTTCAATCATAAAGGTCAATGGCCAAACAACGTGGTCTGCTTTTACATCACGGGTAGATAACCCTTTGGCTACCACCGATCTGTCTTTCATTGCTACTTGGTGAACACCTAAATAAACGAATACTCCTGCCAGAGTAATTCCTAATGCCAAAATGGCTGCACTAACATAATTTTTCATATAACTATAATTTTAACTTATAAACATTCCTCCATCCTTTATCCTCCATCCTCCCTGCCTTCTCCCTCGTTTCAGCACTTACTATCTACTCGGTATCTACTCGGTAACTGCTCGGTTTCTGCTCGGTTTCTGTAGCAGTCTTTGTTATGCTTTCCGAGTGTTATCGCGCTGACGTAACCATTTGCGGAAACGTGTGTGGAAGAGTATGGCAGCTACCGACAAACCGAAGATAAACCCGATCCACATACCGTTTGCTCCAAGCCCTAAGGGGAACATACAAATAAGTCCTATTGGAAGTGCTATCAAAATGTATGCCACAAAGGCATAAAACATAGGTTTTTTAACATCTGTTATACCTCTCAGCATGGCAGCTCCTACCGTTTGTAAGCCGTCTGCGTACTGAAATAGACCGGCAAAAAGGATGAGTTGGGAAGCAATAGCAATAACCTCTGTGTCTTTAGTAAATATATAAGGAATATAGTTCCTCAAACTAATCATCAAGATAGCTCCAACCGTATTCATTAGCAGCACCAAATGAATACTGGCATTGCTGGCCATTCTTACGGCATATAGGTCGCCTTTGCCCAACTGGTGACTAACCCGAATAGTGGTGGCAGAACCAATACCGATAGCGAGCATAAACGTCAAATTGGCAATTTGATTGGCTATCTGATGAGCCGCAAGAGCTTCCTTACTTAACCAACCGATAAAAATGAAACTGAGAGTAAACGTAATCGTCTCTAAAAATGTTTGTATTCCAATCGGCGTTCCCACTTCCAGCAGTCTCCGTATCACCTCCATTCCCTGTCGCCTGTTGCCAGCCGCTTGCTGCCTGTCGCCTGTCTCCTGTCGCCTGTCGCCTACATACTGCCTCCACTGTTTGCGAGCAAGAATAACCGCAAAGACCATAATAGGTAAGATGGTTCGCGCAATGAGGGTTGCTAATCCTGCGCCGGTGGCTCCCATTGGTTCGGCTCCCCAGTGACCAAAGATAAAGATCCAGTTCAAGAGTATGTTAAGACCATTGGCGATGAGGGTCAGAATCATAGCAACCAACGTGTTTCCTAATCCTTCTAAGAACTGCTTAAAGAAACAGAAAAAGAGGAACGGAATAATAGAAATAACAATATACAAGTAGTATCTTCGAGCCGCTTCTACCACAACATCTTCTTGACCAAAGCGGTCAAGGAAAGAATACACGCTACTTAATAGTAGTGCCATCACCACGCACACCCCCATGGTCAATATCACCCCATTCCTAAATAGTGCTGTTATCCGTCCTTTAGGCGTAGCCGGTCCTTCAGCGCAGCGGTCTGACAGAGCTTCGCTCGGTCTTTCTGCGCAGCGGTCGGCTTCGCCTTTGGCAAAGCCCACCAGTGGTGTCACGCCCATCAGTAGTCCCATAGCAAAGACCATGACGGTGAAGAAAATGGCATTACTAAAACTCACTGCCGCAAAGTCTGCGGTGGCATAATGCCCTACCATGATGGAGTCAATAAGCCCGACAAGGGACGCCCCGATTTGGGTAATCATAACGGGAAAAGCGACCTTCAGATTACGTTTATAATAAGGGAAATACTCTCTCCATTTAGTAAAAATATGCATCTCATTTTTCATTGCGGGTGCAAAAGTACAAAAAAAAACTGAAATAACAAAATAAATTACTGAAAAACCTCAATAATATTTGTTTATGTAAAATCTTTTTTATACCTTTGCAGTCTAATTTGCAGTTTACAATCACACCTATGAAAAAGACACTATCTCTTACCCATCTTACTTCATTGATCTCTTTAACGTTTTTATCTTGTAATCCTATGAATCGAACGATTGACAACCTTTACGACAGCATGACCCTTGAGGAGCGAATAGCACAACTGCATGGGCAGCACTTAATTGACTATTTCTTAGAAGATGGTAGTTTAGACACAGTAAAGTGCGAACGCGATTTGATTCATGGCGCCGGCCATTTCTCTCAGTTTGCCGTCACCGATCGCGCCACACCGGACGAGATGCGTCATAAGGTGGATGTGATGCAGCAATGGCTACAAGAACATAATCGCCTCTATATTCCCGCTCTCTTTCACGAAGAAGTGCTCAGTGGCGTTGCCGCTTATGGTGCTACTGTTTATCCGCAACAGATTGGGCTGGCTTGCTCTTTCAATCCGTCTTTGGCAGAGCAAAAAACCTACCAAACGGCTACTGATCTTCGTATGATTGGTGGTTGCCTCGCCCTCTCTCCTATGGTGGATGTGATTAGAGACCCGTCTTTCAATCGTTTGGAAGAGTCGTATGGCGAAGATGGCTATTTATCTGCCGCTATGGGCGTGGCATTTGTAAAAGGCTTACAACACGGTAATCTCAACGAGGGTGTGGCTGCTTGCACAAAGCATTATTTAGGTTACGGAGGAGGCGGTCAAGCACCCCTCAAAGAGCGAATGGAAGAGATTCTCTTACCTCATGAAGCTATCATGCGTTTGGCATATAGCCAGGTCCTTATGCCAGCTTACCATTCGGTGGATGGAACAAAAATGATTGCCAATCGTTATTGGCTGACCGACATAGCGCGCGACTATTTACATTTTGATGGGGTAGTGGTCAGCGATTATGGAGCTATACAGCAAAATGAAGCCGAACCTGATATTATCCATTGTGCAGCGGCGGCTCTCAAAGCAGGCAATGATGTAGATTTTCCCGATGGAGACGCGTATAAGTACTTGCCTGAGGCCCTCCAACAAGGACTCATAACCGAAGCGGACATAGAGCGTGCCGTCAAAGCTGTTCTTCGCCTCAAGTACCGCCTTGGACTATTAGATTCTAAATTTTCAACTACCGCTGAAGGCGCAAATTCTCTAAACTCTAAACTCTCCACTCTAAACCCAATCGAGTGGGATCGTCCCGAGGAACAACAAACAGCTTACGACTTGGCAACACAGTCGGTTGTTCTCTTGCAAAACAAGGGCGTATTACCTCTCAAATCCAATACCAAAATAGCTTTAGTGGGTCCTAACGCTAACTCTATGTGGGCAATGTTAGGAGACTATACTTATCATTCGATGCGTTATTTCTGGCAACTCAAAGAAGAGGACGCTTTGCATCCTGTTATACACACTTTGTTAGAAGGTATGAAAAACGGATTACCCGAAGGCTCGTCTCTTTCTTACAGTCGTGGTTGCGACTGGACGGAGTCGTTGGAGACCCTTATTGAGGAGGGTGGTGATGAACGCGCCCAACAGATGCGAATCATTCAAGGTAGAATGGTAAAAAACAATGATTTCATCGATAAAAAATCAGCCGTTCAGTTGGCGGCTCAAAGCGATGTTATTGTAGCTGCTATGGGCGAAAATGTGATGCTTTGCGGCGAGAATAGGGATCGTACTTCGCTTCGCCTGCCCGGCTCGCAAGAGCAGTTCGTTCGCGAGTTGATAGCCACAGGTAAACCCGTTGTCCTTGTTCTTTTTGGCGGTCGTGCTCAAGTTATTTCTTCCGTTGCCGATGATTGTGCTGCCATTTTGCAAGCATGGTATCCTGGCGAGATGGGAGGTCTGGCTGTGGCGGATTTGCTTTACGGAAAAGTGTCGCCTTCTGCCAAATTGAGCGTGACCTATCCTGCGGTCGAACTGCACGAACCGATTTGCTATAATTATGGCCTATTGCCAAATGATGAACGAGTGGCGTGGCCCTTTGGTTATGGTTTGAGTTATACCACATTCGAATATAGTCATCTGCTGATGCCGCAAGAGATAAAGACTAATCAAGACCACTTTGATATAGCCCTTGATGTGACCAATACAGGAACTTATGCAGCAGACGAGATAGTTCAAGTCTATCTTTCACCGATAGATAGGTCTATGAAACATAAACCAATTCAACTGCAGGGCTTTGCCCGTGTTCACTTGTGCCCTAATGAAACAAAAACGATTAACCTTCGCCTCTTTACGGAACAATTGGGATATTGGTCCGAAGAAGGATGGAATATAGAACCCGGTCGGTTCTTGATTCGGGTGGGAGCCTCTAGTCAAGACATACGTTTAGAACAAGAATTAGTTCTCTCCGGTACACCCCGTATAATACCGCTTCGCGAGCATTATTTGTCTGAGAATATCTCTAAATAACGACAAATTTGTAAAAAATGTGATGTTTTTTCGGCGAAATGTTGCACATGTCGAAAAAAAGCAGTACCTTTGCAGCCGATTTTGTAAATAGGTCTCGCTTTGGCGGGATGGAAAGATGGCGGAGTGGTCTAACGCGGCGGTCTTGAAAACCGTTGAACTGAGAGGTTCCGGGGGTTCGAATCCCTCTCTTTCCGCAAGCGAAAAACTCGGAAAAGAGCATAAACGCAGAAACGAAAACGGAAGTTCAATCGGGCTTCCGTTTTTTTGTACAGCATGTCGGACAATAGGAGCTTGCTCATAATTGGCTGACGTGATGGACAAAAGGGAGACACATTGTCTCGTTTTATTCTGTGTTGGTGCTCTTGTACGAGATTTCGCTTGAGCACGTAACCGCCGGAGGCATAGGGTCTTCGAGGTGGGCGAGCGTAGCGAGGCCGGTGCCCTCGAATCCCCCTCTTCCTAGAGACAAAACTACATAAATAATCGAGAAAAGGGGCAAAAAACATGTTATTAAGCAAAAAAAATGCAAAAAAATTTGTCAGATTGAAAAAATAGTTGTATTTTTGCAGCCGATTTGTGTGTGTACGTGCATATCGTGCAGCGCACACAAATAAAATATAGAAATACATAAGTTATAAAATACAATGAAATCGAGATTCTTTAAAGTCCTAAGTTTGGCTTGTTTGGCGACGCTGCTTTGGTTGCCAACAACTTCCGTGTATGGCAGATCTAATTATGGTTATCGTAATTATGGCAATCGCGGGGAAAATTATCACTTTGGTTTTATTTATGGTGCGGCAGGATATAACAGCCTTCAAACCTCTTTAACCAATGTAGTTCCTTCCGGTACGGTAGGCGGTTCGGTTGGTGCCGGTTACGAGTTTCGTTACAAGGGTTTATGGGTGAGTTTAGGTGTCGGCGCTCAGTTTCACCGCAGTACATTAACCTTGAATCAGTATAACGAGACGAGAGAAGGTTTTGATACACAGAACCAAGAGGTGACTTTCCATTACGATATTCTTTCCCAACAGGATAAGAACAAATGGACGATGGTAGATGTACCGTTAATGATAGGTTATTATGTTAAGGGCTTCTATTTTGGTGTGGGTCCTAAGCTCAGTTTTGCTCTACAACCGAATGTGGTCTCTCAAGGTCAATACGATTTTTCGGCGTACTATCCTCGCTATGATTATATCTTCCGTGATATGCCAGAGCACGGATATACTCAATATGAGTTTGAAGAAACGGGTGTTATTCCTACTAATCCGTTAGTTTCGGTTTGTGCTGAATTGGGTTATGACTTATTGTCCTCTGCTCCTCAATCTTCCGTATGTCACATATTGAAGATTGGCGGATATTTTGAATATGGAATTAACTCCATTATTCGTCCGTCTTCTACCGCCATGTACCTCAAGGTGGATGAAAATAATGCCGCTATGGCACATCCGGGGTCGTATTTAGGCGGAATGATGACAGCCAAACGCGTAGTGCCCTATTTTGTGGGTGTGAAACTGACCTACATGATTGGCGGCAGCCGTCATGGTGGTGGTGGAACTTTTCATAAAGGTTGTATGTGTTATCAACAATAATAGATTATGAAAAAGATAGTAAAGATATTTTTGAGTGCATTGATTGCCTTGGCGGCAAGTTCGATGGTTAAGGCACAAGACCTGCCGGTTCAGAATGCGTTTATTTGTCAAGGAGATACGCTCCGCGTTAATGACAGCGTTGCCATTTCCGAGTCGGGTAGTTATGTCTATTCTCTTCGTTCCGTTGTGACGGGAGAAGATAGTTTAGTTCGCTTAGTGGTTAACGTTTATCCTACCTTTCGATTTGAAGAGGAGATTCACATCCAAAAGGACAGCTCTTACCTTTGGCATGGTGAATATTACTCGCAAACGGGAACGTACACAAAGACTTATTCAACGGTCTATGAGTGCGATAGTATTTATGTATTAAACCTTATCGTAGATTCTGCTTACACGTTCTACGAAACGGCTACTTGCTGCTTGGGTGATGTCTATGAGTGGCAAGGGTTGAAGATTAGTGAAGCTACCGCCGGCGAGTACCAATATAAGGTTAATTATACCTCGAAAGCAGGTACGGACTCTACTTATCATTTAGCCTTAACTATTCGTCCTAAACCTTGGGTACAACAGGTAATCAATCTCTGCCCGGGTGAGAAAGTAAGTGTATATGGCAAGACCTATTCGAAAGCAGGCAAGGACACTATTGTTGTTCCTGCCGAAACGGGTTGCGATAGCACGATTGAGGTGATTATCAATCAATATCCGAGTTATCATTTTAGAGATACGATTCATATTCCGGAAGATAGTTCTTACCTTTGGCATGGTCAAGTATATAACCAAACGGGAACGTATCTTGTTCAAGAAAAATCTATTTATGGTTGCGATAGTATATATTCGTTAACGTTGATAGTGGATTGCACGGTTAAGACTGAGCAGTCATTGTATTTCTGCCATGGAGGAAGCATAACCTACAAAGATCGTACTTATACGAAGCAAGGAAGGGATACGATTGTCTATCAATCACAGGAAGGTTGTGATAGTTTAGTTATTCTGACGATTAACGAATATCCGACCTTTGTATATTATGATACGGTTTATATTGCAAAAGGACAAACGATTGAGTGGCATGGTTTGGATATATCCGAGGCCAAAACATACGAGGACGCTTATAGGACTGTAGATGGATGCGATAGTATATATTACTTAGTAGCTTACGAGAAACCGTCGTATCAGTTCTATCAAGACACAACGATTTGTTTTGGTGAGGTCTTTGAGTGGCATAATCAAAAAGTCAGTCAAAAGGAAATCGGAACGTACGAATATACGGCTGCTTATTCGAGCATATGGGGAACAGATTCTATTTATCATTTGACGGTTACGATACAACCGGAGTATTGGACAATCAAACAGCTCTCCATTTGCGATGGAATGAACGTCTCGTTTAATGGTAAAACATATACGCAAAGTGGTCGTGATACGCTGTATTATACGAGTGTTCTGGGTTGTGATAGCGTGGTGGAGGTTATTATCAATGCCCAAACACCGCTCTATTTCAAGGACACGATTCAATTAGAAGAGGGTACGTCGTTGGATTGGCGTGGTAAAACGATTACGGATGGCGGCACTTATACGGATGAGTACGGTTGCGATAGTGTCTTCATGCTCTATGTTCAAATGGTACATGTGGATCATTTTTACCAAACGGTTTCTATTTGCGAGGGAGATGTATATACGTGGGAAGGAAAAGATTATACTCTTCCGGGAGACTATACAGCATCGTATAAGAACATGGCGGGCAATGACTCTATTATGCATTTGCATTTGACGGTTAATCCTAAGCCGTGGGTTATCGAGTATCTCACCTTGTGTCAAGGAAGTACTTTGGAATATAACGGAAAAACGTACACCCACGCCGGTCGTGATACGATAACGTTTACCAGCAGTTTGGGTTGCGATAGTATCGTTGAGGTTATTGTAAAGGAAGGCTATCCGTTCTATCATTATGACACTATTCAGTTAGAGGCCGGCAAGACGACCGAGTGGCACGGGCAGACATTATCGGCAGGTGGTTCTTATACGGATGAGCATAAAACGACGAGTGGGTGCGATAGTATCTATGAGGTGTATGTTCAGCTGTACTATGTTGACCATATCTACAAGGATACCACCATTTGCTATGGAGAGAGTTATACATGGCAAGGGGAGACGTTCTCTGAGTCGGGTGAATATACACGCGAGAAAGTATTTAAGAACGTAGTGGGCACGGATTCGATTCAGCATTTGCATCTCATTATTTTACCGAAGTATTGGACGATTAAGAATCTCACTATTTGTCAAGGCAATAGTGTTACGTATAATGGTAAGACCTATACGACTGCCGGGCATGACACGATTCTCTTCACAAGCAGTCATACTTGCGATAGTGTAGTTGAAGTGATTGTGACGGAGGCTTATCCGTTCTACCATTATGATACGCTTCAGTTAGAGGCAGGTAAGACGATTGATTGGCACGGTCAGACCTTGTCCAAGGGTGGTTCGTATGAGGATGCCTACACAACCATAGCCGGATGTGATAGTATTTACTACCTCTATGTTGAGGTTGTATGTACTCAAACGTGGACACTCAAATATCTGACTTTATGTCAAGGAGAAACCATTGAATATAATGATAAGACTTATTCTCAATCCGGTCGGGATACGTTAACGTTGACGAGTAGCTTAGGTTGCGATAGCATAGTGGAAGTGATTGTGACGGAAGTGTATCCGTTCCACCATTATGATACGCTTCAATTAGAGGCAGGAACAAGTCTTGAGTGGCGTGGACAAACGATAACGGAAGGCGGCACTTATACGGATGGATATACAACTACGAGTGGTTGCGATAGTATCTATGAGGTTTATGTGCAAGTGTATTATGTAGATCATATCTATAAAGATACTACCATTTGCTATGGCGAGACTTATACATGGCAAGGTGAGACGTTTACTGAGTCGGGTGAATATACACGTGAGAAGGCATTTAAGAATGTAGCCGGAACGGATTCAATCATGCATCTGCATCTTACTATCTTACCGAAGTACTGGACGGTTCAGAATCTGACTTTCTGTCATGATAAGAGCATAACATTCAATGGTAAGACCTATACCAAACCCGGTCGTGATACTGTAATAATGACCAGTTCGACGGGTTGCGATAGTATAATCGAGTTGATTATCAACGAGGCTCCTATTTATGCTTTCTACGATACGATTACCATTTGGGATACCGAGACGTATGAGTGGGTAGGACATGGACAAACGATAACCGGTTCGGGCGAGTATAAAGATGAGCATATATCCTCCGGTGGTTGCGATAGTACGTACTATTTGAAGGTTTATGTTCAACATAAGGATGATATTTATGAAACGGCTACTATCTGCTATGGAGACTCTATTGTTTGGCAGGGTAATACTTATAAAGAGGTTGGTGTTCATAACTATGAGGTAACGTATACGAACCAATATGGCAATGACTCTACGATGCACTTGCATTTGACGGTTCTGCCTAAGTATTGGCAACAACAAGCTTTGTTCTTCTGTCACGGAACAAGCGTTTCCTACAACGGAAAGACGTATAATCAAGAAGGAAAGGATACGATTTACTATAATAGCATTAACGGGTGCGATAGTATCGTTGAACTTATTATCAAGGAGTATCCAACCTACCTCTACCAAGACACTGTTCATTTGCAGCAAGGCAAAGAACTGAGTTGGCATGGTCAGACCATCACGCAAGGGGGCGTATATGAGGATAAGCAAACGTCTATCTATGGTTGTGATAGTACCTATGTGCTTTTGGTAATTGAGGATAAGGTTTATGCCTTCCACGAGAAAGCGAATGCTTGCGTTAACCAAACCTTTGAATGGCAAGGCTTACAAATCAATGAGAAAGAGGCTGGCGTTTATACCTATAATGTTAATTATACAACGCTGCAAGGTGCAGACTCTACGTATTATTTGGAATTGACGGTTTATCCTTCGTATTTCGAGCAAAAGCAATTCTTCATTTGCCGTGGAGAGACGATTACCTTCAATAATCACGTATATTCACAACCCGGACGTGATACCATTCGCCTAATTAGTGCAACCGGTTGCGACAGTCTCATTGAGGTTATCATTGATGAGTATCCGAGTTATAATTTCAACCAAACGGTTCATATTAGGAAGGATAGTAGTTACACATGGAATGGTAAAGTGTTAACCCAAACGGGTAGTTATTCGCAAACGTTCACAACGGTTAATGGTTGCGATAGTACCTACACGTTAACCTTGATTGTTGACTCGGCTTATACTTTCCATGACACGGCTGTTAGTTGCTTAGGCGATGTGTTTGAGTGGCAAGGTTTGAAGATTAGCGAAGCGGCTGCAGGACAATATAACTATAAGGTTAATTATTCTTCGCAATATGGCATGGACTCGACGTACTACTTGAGTTTGACCATTAGAACCAAACCCTGGTCGCAACGGATATTGTACGTCTGCCCAGGTGAGAATGTGACGTTCAATAATAAGAACTATTCGAAGGCTGGTCGCGATACCATCACCTTGCCGGCGGAGAACGGTTGTGATAGCGTAATTGAAGTGGTTGTAGTTGAATACCCGAGTTATCGTTACAACGATACGGTTCATATCAAGAAGGATAGCGTTTACACATGGAGAGGTCAAGAATATTCACAAACGGGTACGTATATTGTACAAGATAAGACCATTTATGGTTGCGATAGTACCTATACGTTAACTCTTATTGTTGATTCTGCTTATACATTCTACGAAAAAGCCGATATGTGCTTGGGCGAGATTTATGAATGGCACGGATTAAAGATTAGTGAAGATACGGCGGGTGTTTATACGTTCACGAAACCCTATACCAGTATTTATGGTATGGACTCGGTATATCACTTGACGTTAGAGGTTCATGAGATTTATAAATCGCAAAAACAAATCTTCTTCTGCGCTTCGGATTCTGTTTCATTCCTTGGTAAAGTATATTCGAAGGAAGGAAAGGACACCATTCACCTGCAATCTATTTATGGTTGTGATAGTATTGTCGAAGTGTTGATTAATGAATACCCGACCTATCATTTCCAAGAAACGAGAATCATTAAGGGTGATACCTCTTTCGTATGGCAAGGAAAGACGATTACGGATGCTGGCGTTTATGATGCTCATTATAGCACTATCAATGGTTGTGATAGTACTTATACGTTGACAGTTATTAAAGTTATTAATTATGAATATTGGGAACGCGCGCACATATGCGTAGATGAGACCTTCTCGTGGCAGGGCTTAGAGATAAATGAAAAGGCAGCCGGAACCTACGAGTATCGCAAGGCTTATGTTTCTCAATACAATACGGATTCGATTTATCATTTGACCTTGACGGTAGATACGTCTTATGTACAATATCAATACTTATCCTTCTGTGAAGGAAGTTACGTCACCTTTGGTGATAGCACTTATACTACTTCGGGAACGGATACCCTCCGCTATCAAGCCGTGGGCGGTTGCGATAGTACCATCATTGTGATTATTACCGAACAAAAGCGTTATTTCTCTTCGGATACTATCGTTCTTAATAACCAACAAACTTTCTTGTGGCATGGTCAAACGATTACGCAAAGTGGAACTTACCAAGATGTTCGTCCTACGGCTGCGGGTTGCGATTCGATCTATGAATTGGTAGCCATCTTCCATCCGACGTATCTCTTCGAGGATAGCGTGGCGATTTGTAAGTGCGAAGCTCCGTATATTTGGAAACTGAACGACACTACCGAGATTGAACTCAATCACGACGCGGGGCTAACACGCAGATATGAGCAACGTTATGAATCAGTTCATCATACCGACTCTATTTATCGTATCATCTTAACTATTCTTCCGGAGTATGAACAAACGATTCCGTTAGAGATATGTAACGATGGTAGTTACTATGAGTTCTTTGGTAAACATTATTCCGAACCCGGAACCTATACGGACACGCTCAAGACCATTCATGGCTGCGATAGTATCATACATATTCAGTTGAATGTGTTGCCGCAATATATTAAGGTGGATACCGCTTATTTGTCGGAATCACATCCTACTTATACTTGGTCGGTTAACGATTCTACTTTCACAGAACCTACGGTTTATGCTATCAATGAGAAGACCATTGCAGGATGCGACTCCATTAATCGCTTAGTTTTGCTTCAAGCCTTGCGTTATGAGTTCCCTATTGAGCATGACACCTTGTGCTCGTCCGGACATGATGCTATCATTTGGCATAACCAAACCTTGACCGAATCGGGTATCTATTATGATAGTCTGTTCACCGTTTTAGGTGAGGATAGTATTTATTCTATCCAATTGGCAGTCTTCCCAACGTATGACACTACTTTCTCTGTCACTATTTGTGAGGAAGATGGTCCATACTTGTTCAACGAGCGTATCAAATGTTACGAAACGGGCACCTATACGGATACGTTGCAAACGATTCATGGTTGCGACTCGGTTGTTCGCTTGGAACTCAATGTATTGCCTCGCGTTACATTGCAAGTCTTTGATACCATTTGCGAAACAGACTTGGTAGGTGGTTACTTCTTCCACGGAGCCGTTTATTATAACGAAGGCACCTATTCTCGTCCAATGCAGACGGAGAATCAATGTAATAGTGTAGCAGAACTCTTCTTACGCTTACGTCCCGATTTGAGCGAGAGTGATTCGGTGGTTATTTGTGCCGGTGAAACGTACGTCTTAGGACGTGCTCATGATCCCGCCATCAGCGAACAATATAATGGTATCTCCGTTCAACCGATGAAAGATACCATCATTTGGGGTTGCGATGGCATCCACTATTTCAGAATCATTGTTCGAAACGAGAAGGATACTACTGTCAATATGTGTGAGAACGACTCGCTCTGGTTACCCGGTACTAAACGTTGGGTATTTGCTGAGCCTAATGCCGTTTATATTGATACCATTAAGACAGACCCGTTAGATCGCTCCCTCAATCCGGATAGTGTTCACTGCGATAGTATCGTTCGTTGGACAATCGGTTCCATCTACCCAACCTATCATCCGGATACGATAGTGAAGCATATCTCTGACCACGACTCTATTTTGTGGGCTGGTCAGTGGCGTACGTCAACAGGTATTTACGTTGATTCGGCGAAGACGGTTGAGTGCGGTTGCGATAGTTTCTTAATCTTAAAACTCATCGTGGATAAGACATATTTGTTTAGAGATAGTATCCATATCTGCCAACCTCATGATGTGGCTTACCAACATGAGTGGGCTGACGGACATATACAATCTCAAGCCATTTGGAATGAAGGCATTTATGTGGATAGTTTGCGTTCTTCTGCTACAGCAGACTTGTACGAGTTCTATCATCGCGATTATAAGGATAGCATCTATACCCTTGTTGTTACGATGGATCCGTCTTACTTCTTCCAACAAGAATATACTCTCTGTCAAGGAGACTCCGTTCAGTTGGCTGGTCAATGGATTACCAAGGCGGGTGTTTATACCGACTCTCTCACCACGGCTAAGGGTTGCGATAGTATCTATCAATATGTTGTTAATATGACTCAATCGTACTACTATCGTGAGACCAAGTCTATTGCTCAAGGTACCATCGTTAAATGGCATGGTCGTGACCTTGAGATTCCGGGCGTTTATTACGATAGCCTCAAGGCTGTTACCGGTTGCGATAGTATTTATGAGTTGACGTTGAATGTTTATCCGATTTATCACTTTATTACCGATACTACTATTTGCGAATGTCAGACACCTTACTTATGGCATGACCAAATGATTTATGAATCGGGTACGTACTTTGATAAACATCAAACGATTCATCATTTTGACTCTATCTACGAGTTGAGAATTCAAGTTAAAGATACCTCTCATGTGCGTTTTGAGGCAGCTACTTGTAAGGGCGATAGCCTGTTCTTCGATGGACAGTGGCTTACTCAATCGGGTGTTTATTACGATACGATTAAGAACTCGTTAGGCTGTGATAGTATCATTGAACTCGTTTACATCCATAGGAACTCGTACCTGTTCGAGCAAACGGCTCAGACGGATGACCAACACCCGTATATCTGGTCGGGTCACAAAGACGAAGATGGCAACGATATGGTATTTACGACCTCCGGTCTCTATCAAGATAGACAGAAGACGTACGATGGTTGCGATAGTATCTACCAATTGACTCTTACCGTTTATCCGACCTACAGAGACACTCTTAAACAGCATATCTGTAACAACGATAGTCTCTTATGGCAGGGAAATTATTACTACACCACCGGTATATACACCGAAGCATATAAGACGGTTGCCGGTTACGATAGTATCCTTGTTCTCGATTTGACGGTATTACCCATTAGCGAAACACGCGTCAACGCTTACACGTGTGAAGGCGATAGTGTCTTCTTCGATGGACGCTGGATTACACAAGAGGGCACTTATTACGACACCTTGGTTAATGTCCTCGGTTGCGATAGTATCGTTGAGTTTGTTTACACGCATAAGAACTCGTACTTATTTGAGCAAACGGCTCAGACGGATGACCAACACCCATATATCTGGTCTGGCCATAAGGACGAAGACGGTAACGATATGGTATTTACCGCATCCGGCTTCTATCAAGATAAACAAAAGACCATTGATGGTTGCGATAGTATCTACCAATTGACCCTTACCGTTTATCCAACCTATAGAGATACCATCAGAGAACATATCTGCGATGATGATAGTATCTTATGGCGCGGTAATTACTATAAGATATCCGGTGTTTATACGGATGCTTTAAAGACGGTTGCCGGTTACGATAGTATCTTCGTTCTCGATTTGACAGTGGTTCCTATCAGTCAGGTTCGTGTTAATGCTTCTACCTGTGAGGGTGATAGTGTCTTCTTCGATGAACGCTGGATTACACAGGAAGGAACGTATTACGATACACTTGTTAACCATTTCGGTTGCGATAGTATTATTGAGTTTGTTTACACGCATAAGAATACGTACCTATTCGAGCAAACGGCTCAGACGGATGATCAACACCCATATATTTGGACGGGCCATAAGGACGAAGATGGTAACGATATGGTATTTACGACCTCCGGCCTCTATCAAGATAAGCACAAGACCATCGATGGTTGCGATAGTATTTATCGGTTGAGTCTTATTGTATATCCCACGTATAGAGACACGTTGAAAGAAACGATTTGTGGTAATGACCGTTTCTTCTGGCGTGGTAACTATTACTACACAGCCGGTACTTATACGGATGCTCTGAAGACCGTTGCCGGTTACGATAGTATCTTCGTTCTCGAACTCACCGTCCTGCCTATCCGTTATGGGTATAGGGAAATTGAGATATGCCAAGACGATAGTGTTACGATTAATGGTCAAGTCATTATTGCTAACAAACTACTCATTGGTGAAGATTCTGGAACAAACTTGTATTACGATACACTCAGTTGTGATAGTGTTGTCATTACGCACTTGATTATCCTGCCGAAGTACTTCTTTGTGGAGACACGCACTATCTCTGAGGATTCGTTGCCATTTACTTGGCATGGTCAAAGCCTTGAGATGGCGGGTACTTACTACGATTACAATAAGACGGTTACCGGCTGCGATAGTACCTATGAGCTGCACCTGACGGTATCTAAGGTAGCGGATTATACATTCGAGATTTGCCAAACAGAACTGCCTTATACCTTGCCGAGTGGCAAACTCATCAATGCGGCAGGAATCTATCCCGACACTATTCGTGATAGTAAGGGACAGGATTCTCTCATCTATAAGTACCGTGTTATCGTTAACCCGGTTCTTCGTGGTGAGATGTCCGTTTCTATTTGTGAGGGAGACTTCTTCCTTTGGAATGGAGATTCTCTCCGTGTGGGAGGTAACCATGTTGATACATTGTCATCTCCTGTTACCGGTTGCGATTCGATAGTGACGTTACACCTCTTTGTTAAGGAGTCTTATCTAACGCAAATCAATAGAACGATTTATGCTGGAGATAGCGTCATCTTTGAGGGTGATACATTATGGCACTCCGGTCAGTATGAGAAACGCTATTCTACGGTGGATTCTGTTCATTGCGATAGCGTTATCCAACTCAACCTAATCGTTAAACCCGTTTTCTATCGTGATACTACCGTTTATGCCTGTGAATCGGATCTACCATATAGATGGAACAGATATAACAACGAAGCTTTCTATGCTTCGGGCACGTATGTTCGCACTCATGTAACTGACTCGGCTAAGTTTGTAGATACGTTGCACTTGTTCGTAGATGAACCTCAAAATATCACCATTAAGACAAATATCTGTCAGGGCGATACATTACGTTATCGTGGTGATATATATACTCAATCCGGTGTTTTCTACGATACTATATTATCTTCTCGTGGGTGTGATACCATCATCACGATTGTGCTAAATGTATACCCAATCACGGAGAATCACATAACTGTGAATATCTCGGAGGACGAGAAGTATTCGTTTGGTGAAACGATAATCGACACTATTCCGATAATAGTTGATGGCCGTGATACCTTCCGCTTGGATACAATCCACGAAACTCGCATTTTGTACAAACCGGGTACTTATTATGACTATAATAAGAATATCTATGGTTGCGATAGTATTACCGTTCTTACTTTAGTAGTACATAAGGCAAAGAAGGATAGTCTCAACGTGGAAGTATGTAGCAACGAACTACCATATATTTTCAATGGACGACCATTATTTGATTCCGGTTTCTACTCTGATAGTCTGCGTACTAAGGAGGGTTACGATAGCGTCGTTGTCTTGAATCTCAAGGTTCATCAATCTTACCTTATTGAGGAAATGTACACCTTTGAGGAAGGTACTACTACCAGAATTCATGGTGTAGATATCTCTAAGGATACGATTTATTACGATACTTTGAGGACAATACATGGTTGTGACTCTGTTTACAAGATTATCGTTAATTATCCTCGTTTGATGGAAAAAACAATCAATGTAGAGGCTTGCCAAGAAGGTTATGAATTCCATGGAGAATTGTATAAAAAATCAGGAACTTATTATGTTAAAGATAAAGATACCTCTTGGACGATAAACGTAAAGATACATGAGACCCAATATACTCGCATCAACCAGTATTTGTGTTGGGATAGCGATAGTCTCTATTACTATAATGGTAAAGAACTGAGGGCTCCAATTAATAACTATCGAGACACCTTTAAGACCAGTTATGGTTGTGACTCTATTGTCATTATCAATGTGGGTATCACTCAAAACTGCACTTGGGCTCGCTCACCACTATGTAAGGGCGATACGGTAATTATTCTTGGTGATACGATTTGTCATCCGGGTGATTACGAATTCGCATACAAGTCTCACACAGGTAAGAACGATAGTATTGTTCGTGTGAATTTCTACGAAGCTCCCTTCTATGATAGAAATGTGCAAGCAACTATCTGTCAAGGAGACTCGCTAGTCTTCTACGGACGCAAAGATGCTAAGGGGAATAGGGATTCTGTTGTTGTTAAACGGGCAGGAAAACAAGACATTGAGTTCAAGACGGTAGAGGGTTGCGACTCTATTATTCATCTTGACTTGACTGTCAATCCGTCATATAGTTTCGTAAACAAAGCTGTAACGGTGGATTATTTGCCTTATACTTGGGCGCGCGATGGAAAGACATATAGCGTGACTGGTAAGTACGACTATGTTCTGCCTACCATCCACAATTGTGACTCTACCTTCATTCTTGATCTGGAGGTTATCGAGACGCAACGACCGGTTCAAAAGGAACAGATTTGTATTGGCGATACCATTATGTGGCGTAATAAGAAATACTTCGCTACAGGTATCTATACGGATACTATTTGCGATATCCCAAGCCGTACATCAATCATCTATTCTCTTGACCTCACCGTTGTTTATCCGACGCGTATAGACACAGCGTATATTCCCGTACAAGAGGTTTGTGCAGATGCAAACGAATTGGTTGTTAAACTAAATTGGAGCGGCACTAAACCTAAAAAGTATAACATCTCTTTCGATGCTCGCGCTCGTCATGAGGGATTCCGCGATACGATGAATGCTCCGTTCAATTCGCTGGATTCTACCATCTCAATCTCGATACCGCAGTTCAATATTCCGGCAAACGCCGAACATATGCGTTATCTCCGTCCGGATAAATACACAATGTCCATCATCTTGGATAATGGTATTTGTGGGCAATCGAAAGCGGAGAACCTCCAATTCTTGATTCGCTATCCGAGTTGGATTCTGGAGCAAAGATGGGAGAATGTGGTGGCTGTCTTAGCAAAAGACTATAACGGCGGATATGAGTTCAGTCAGTATGAATGGTTCGTCAATGGTGCTCCTATGCCTGATAAGATTCCTTATATGAGGTATGCCGATTATACCTTCACTGCAGGTGATGAGGTTGTAGCATACTTAACTCGCACAGGAGAGAACTATAGCGTTCCGACGTGTCCGCTTGTGATTCAAATGCCTAATCCGGATACGAATCCGACGCCCAGATTGCTCATCACGCCTACATCCTCTTCGTTGGGCAATGGTGCTCCGCGCGTTATGATTAAGTCTGAGGATACAGGACACTATACCATCTTCTCGATGATGGGACAGCCTATAACTCAAGGACAATTCCAAAATGGCGAAACAACCATTGATCTGCCTGCTGTTGTGGGGCATTACATCATTTCTGCTACGCAGAACGATGGAGTTCACACGGCACAAAAAGTGATGGTGTACTAATATCGTAAATATGAAGACATCTTTCAAGATGTTAGCCAAGACTTTTAAGGGTTTAGAACCCGTCTTGGCGCAGGAACTAACAGAACTAAGAGCCAGCGACGTCGCCATTGAACGACGCGCTGTCTCGTTTACCGGCGATAAAGAACTTCTCTATCGCGCTAATTTTTGTCTGCGTACCGCTATTCGCATTCTCGTTCCTATAGCTACCTTTAAAGCTAAAGATGCAGACGCTGTCTATCAACAGGCCAAACAGATTGACTGGTCGCAATATATGAACGTATCTACCGGTTTCGCTATTGATGCTACCGTTTATTCCGAGACTTTCCGCCACTCTAAGTACGTCACTTACCGCGTCAAAGACGCTATTGCCGACTATTGGACCGAGAAAATAGGCAAACGCCCGTCTGTCAAACTGACCGACCCCGACCTCCAACTCAATGTGCATATAGCCAACGAGACCGTTACCCTCTCTTTGGACAGCAGCGGCGATAGCCTCCATAAACGCGGTTATCGCGTCGCCACTACCGAAGCGCCTATCAACGAGGTACTGGCTGCCGGATTGCTTAAGTTAGCAGGTTGGAACGGACAAACAGACCTATACGACCCCATGTGCGGCTCGGGAACTTTCCTCATTGAGGCTGCCCTCATTGCTCTCAATATAGCTCCCGGTGTCTTCCGCAAAGGATTCGCTTTTGAGAAGTGGATGGATTTTGATAAGGCTCTCTTTGAACAGATATACAACGACGATAGTCAAGAACGACCCTTCACTCACCATATCTATGGATCGGATGCCTCTTTTTATGCCGTACAACAAGCCATCAAGAACATCCGCGAATCGGGTATGCAACGTTATATCGACGTCCACCAAATCCGCATCCAAGAACTCAAAGATCCTTTCAACTCTCAACTATCTAAACTAGACGGCTTCTCTCAACTCTCCACTCTAAACTCTAAACTATCACCTCTGGTGATAATCAACCCTCCTTATGGCGAACGCCTCGCCCAAGACAAGGATGTGATGCGCCTGTACGGAGACATTGGCTCTGCCCTCAAGCACCATTTTGCAGGAGCCAAGGCGTGGATTATCTCTTCTAACGAGGATGCTCTCAAGTGTATCGGACTCAAACCTTCCAAGCGTATTCGAGTTATGAACGGAGAACTGGACTGTCTTTTCAATCAGTATGAGTTATTTGCCGGAGATAGAAAAACATGGAAGCAATCTTAATTGACGAATATAACTACCCCTTACCCGATGAACGTATAGCCAAATACCCTCTCGCTCAGCGTGACCACTCTAAACTCCTCGTTTATCGGAACGGACAAGTGAATGAGGATCGATTTTATAACATCGGCAACTTCATTCCCGACCACTCACTCCTTATATATAATAATACGCGCGTGATACAAGCACGTCTTGTCTTTCATAAAGAGTCAGGGGCGCGTATCGAAATCTTCTGCCTTGAACCTCTCGCTCCGCGTGATTATGCTTTGAACCTCGGCTCTACCTCGGGTTGTACTTGGAAGTGTATGATTGGCAACCTCAAAAAGTGGAAATCAGGCAAACTCACTCTCATCATCCACCATAGCCACGCAAGTGGCGCGCAATCCACGAGTCTGGTGCTAACAGCGGAACGCCTATCCACTACCGGCAACACGCACGAAGTGCGTTTCGAATGGGAAGGGGCGATCTCTTTTGCTGAGATATTAGATCAATTAGGCGAACTCCCTATACCTCCTTATCTCAATCGGGCTACCGAGGAACGCGATAAGACAACCTATCAAACCGTCTATTCGCGTATCAAAGGTTCGGTCGCTGCTCCTACTGCAGGACTGCATTTCACTGACGATGTTTTGAATGACTTGCGTCATCGCGGCATTCAAACTACAGAACTCACCCTCCATGTCGGGGCGGGCACGTTCCAACCTGTCAAAACGGCGGATGCCAACGAGCACACCATGCATACCGAGATTATAGCCGTTCCACGGAAAGCCATCGAGGATGTGCTGGCTAATCTGGGGCATATAGTGGCAGTGGGAACTACCTCGATGCGCACGTTGGAGAGCCTCTATTTTTTAAAATCTATTCTCGATCCTCTGATTAAGAACCAAGACAATACAGAACATGTCCTTCATGTGGGGCAGTTCGCACCCTATCAGCCGGGAACCAATGATTATTCAACAAAAGAAGCTCTGGAAACGATCTTGCGTTATCTCGATATGACACATCAGGACACCCTACATGCCGAGACGCAAATCATGATTCGCCCGGGGTATGAGTTCCATGTTGTGGATCAACTCATTACTAATTTCCACCAGCCCAAATCAACTTTACTGTTGTTAGTAAGTGCTTTTGTGAAAGGTGATTGGCATACTATTTATGATTATGCCCTTTCGCATGATTTTCGTTTCCTCTCCTACGGCGACAGCTCCATCCTTTTCCGCTCTTAACCATCCACCATTCACCATCCACATGATAGATACTCACTGTCATATTGACGATCCGCAATATCAGCCTTTATCGGACTATATCCGCGCTCAGCAGGAGGGTGGAGTAGAAGCCATCATCGTTCCTGCTACCGATGCCGCTTCTTCTAAAGCCGTCTTAGAACTCTGTAAAACTCTCAACTCTCAACTATTAAACCAGACGGCTACTCTAAACTCTAAACTCTCCACTCTAAACTACCTATCGCCGGCGATAGGCCTACACCCCGAAGAAGTAGGCCCCGATTGGCAGCAACAGTTAGACGAAATAGAATCTCTATTATTTTCAACTTTCAACTTATCAACTAAACAACTTCTTTCGGCTATCAACTTTCAACTTTCAACTATTACGGCCATCGGCGAGATAGGCCTCGATTACCATTTCTCCACGGAGTTCAAGTCCGAGCAACAATTGGCTTTTCGTCGTCAGTTGCGTTGGGCAAAAGAGTTAGACTTGCCTGTTATTGTTCATCTGAGGGAGGCTACGGAGGACGGATTGCGTATCTTAGCGGAGGAGAATATACATAAAGGTGTATTGCACTGCTTTAGTGGTAGTCACGAGACGGCAATGCAAGCCGTTAAGATGGGGCTCTATTTAGGAATCGGTGGGGTTATTACGTTTAAGAACTGCAAACTGAAGGATGCTTTGGTAGGTGTGCCTTTGGAGAGGCTGGTTTTGGAGACAGACGGACCTTATATGGCTCCCGTTCCTCATCGAGGGGAGCGTAATGAGAGCCGTTGGATGAGTTATGTTGTGGACGTGCTCTGTGAGGTCTATAAGGTAGGCCAAGAGGAGGTTGATAGACAAGCAACGGCTAATGCAAGGGCATTATTTAATCTAAATTAGTGCAAAATACGAAAAAATCAAACAAAAATTTGCATATATAAAAAAAAAGTTGTACTTTTGCAGTCGCAAATAAAATTATGCCGCGAAATATCGGTATATATCCCTTAAATGGGGTCCCCGAAAAGTCCACTTTTTGGGGAAGGAGAGATGCTCGAGTGGTTGAAGAGGCACGCCTGGAAAGCGTGTAAACGCCAAAAGCGTTTCCTGGGTTCGAATCCCTGTCTCTCCGCAAGCGGAGAAACCGGATTTTTAGTCAAAGCAGGGTCTAAGTTTACTTAAGACACAGGGTTGAATAAAAAACGGAACTCCCTTGCAAGGATGCTCCTTGCAAGGAGTAGGGATTACGAAGAAATCCCTGTCGGAGAAAAAGGGGAGGATTGATATAATCGCTTAGCTTCGCTGCTCAATATATTTTTATATAAATAACTTTAAATAACTAATCTAATAAGTTTATGAAGAAAATTTTTGTTACCCTCACGGTAATGGCAATGCTTTCCTTTGGTAGTGTTGCCGTAATGGCTCAAGAGGCAGATTTAGCTTCTCAAGAGACCACTGAAAAAGTTGCTGACAACGATGAGGCTGTTGTAGCTGATTCTGTTAAAGCTGTAGTTGAAGAAGAAGTTGCTGCTCCTGCTAAGGAAGAAGGCGACTTAGTTGCTTTCCACAAAACGTTAAAAACGAAGTTCATCGAAGGTGGTGCTGGTTTCATGGCGCTGACCTTAATCTGCTTGGTATTTGGTTTAGCTTTTTGTATTGAGCGTATCATTTACTTAAGTTTGAGTAAGACGAATACGAAGGCTTTGCTAGCTAATATCGAAGCTGCTCTTAAGAATGGTGGTATTGATGCTGCTCTTGACGTTTGCCGTAATACCCGTGGTCCTGTTGCAAGTATTTTCTATCAAGGTTTGAGCCGTTATAGCGAGGGCATTGATGTTGTTGAAAAAACGGTTGCCTCTTATGGTGGTGTACAACTCGGTCTTCTTGAGAAGAACCTCAGTTGGATTTCTCTGTTTATTGCTGTTGCTCCGTCGTTAGGTTTCTTAGGTACCATTATCGGTATGATTCAAGCCTTCGATAAGATCCAACAAGTGGGTGATATCTCGGCTACCGTTGTTGCCGGTGGTATTAAAGTTGCTCTGTTGACAACCCTTCTCGGTTTGGTTATCGCTATCATTCTTCAATTCTTCTATAACTACATTCTTGCTGTCATTGAAGGTCTGGTTAACGAAATGGAGGACAGCTCCATCAGTTTGCTTGATATCGTTGTTGAGTACGACGCTGTACAAAAGAAGAAATAATAGGATCCGTCAACCTTAGTATTAACTAATTTAAAACGTATATCCTATGAATAAAATCTATAAAATTATTCCCAAGGTTACTCTCCTAATCTTGTGTGCTATAGGAATAGCAGCTGCTTTAGCTTTCTTCATTTCTCACTTCTTAGGGAAGAGTGTGGGAACTTTGGAGGTTGCTGGTGATTTCTTGGCTATCCCTGAGTTTACTTCTACTTTCCTCTGCTGGATATATATCTTGATTGCTTTGGCAGTAATAGCTGCAGTTATCTCTGTCGTTATAGTCCTAAAAGAGATGTTTAAAACCCATCCATATATGGCTATTGCTATCATTGCAGCTATCATTAGTGTTCCTTTATTTTTCGCTCTCTGCTATTGGCTTTTGTCAAATCCCGGAGAACTCTTTGAGGAACGTTTGAGTGATGCTTGCATTTACGAAACCTATATCTATGTTGGAGTGGCTCTTGTGACGCTCTTCTGGGGCATGATTCATTCTATAAGAAAAAATTAAATTAAACTATGGCAAAGAAAATCCCTCAGATTAATGCTAGTTCAATGGCGGATATCTCTTTCTTGCTGCTGATCTTCTTCTTGGTCACCACATCTATGGATGTTAACCAAGGTCTGGCGCGGCGTCTGCCGCCGCCCATTCCACCTGATCAAAAGATTGAAGACCAGGATATCAATAAGCGCAACCTATTAATCGTAAAGATTAATTCGCAAAACCAATTGATGGTGCAAGGTAAAGAGTTGCCCATTAACCAACTTAGAGAGGAAGCCAAAAAGTTTATTCTCAATGCGGAAGATGATGCTCATCTGCCCAAGTTGGTGGAAGAAGACTTTGGCGCTCCTATTGGCGTCCTTAAATATACAAAGGATCACGTTATCTCTGTCCAAAATGACGTAGATACACAGTACCAAGCTTATTTGGACGTACAAAACGAGTTGGTGGCTGCTTATAACGAATTGCGTAACGAATGCGCTCGTAAGTATTTCCACAAGGCTTATGCCGAATTAGATGAAGATCAACAAAAGCAGGTTCAGAAAGTGTATCCGCAGAAGATCTCCGAGGCCGAGCCTAAAAACTATGGAGGAAACTAATTATGGCTAAGATACGTAGAAATGAAAAACGTGAGATGCCGGCTTTGAATACTTCTTCTCTGCCCGATATCATTTTCATGCTCCTGTTCTTCTTCATGTCAGTTACTACCATGAAGGAAGTAACCTATAAGGTGCAATTCACAAATCCGCAAGCTACAGAGTTAACTAAACTCGAGAAGAAAACATTGGTTCGTTACATCTATGTTGGTACGCCTACTGCTGAGTTCCGCAAGCAATATGGTGCTGAGACACGTATCCAATTAGATGATGCTTTCGCAGATAAGAAAGAGATAGGTGATTACATCATCAACGAGCGTTCGGCTATGAACGAGCAAGACCAAGGTCTGATGACCGTTAGCATTAAAGCCGACAAGGAGACCCGCATGGGTGTCATTGCCGACATTAAGCAAGAACTGCGTCGTGCATATGCTTTGAAGATCTCTTACGCTGCTACGCAACGCACCAGTTTCTAAACGATTCTCCTATACTCTAAAGGGTCACCCATCGGTGACCCTTTTTTGTTTTCTGTTTACTCCTTCCCTCTTCTCGTTTCTTGTTTCTTATTCGCCTCTTTTGCTGTCAAAACCCTAAAAAAATGTATAAAAAACGCAATTATATTTGCATATATCAAAAATTAGTTGTAATTTTGCAGCGATTTTGAATTGCTGTATAGCAATGTAAATCAAAAGCAAGCTCACGCAGGGGTGTCTGCGGTGCTCAATTAGCACCTCGTTAGCATTTGTGGGTGGGGCTTGCAGACATATTGAAAAGGCGTTTAATCGCTATGTTTTGACTGATAGGAATCTGGTAAATTCGTTTATTTGTCCCAAAACATTGCAGCATTAGATGTCCATGGAGTATGTTTATACTCGCGTGTACCTTATGTGTTATATGTGTACACGCGTAAGCATATTCGGCGTGGGCTTCGGTGTTGTTGTTATGGACACAGGCAATACCAGAGCCTCTATCAGCGGAACAGCAGCAGTGCAGTCCCGCTTTTTTGTGTGTCTTTGCTGAACGCGAGGGTCTCTGTTGATGTTACGAGAATGGGCCTTACCAGAGCCTGATGTGCCAATATTGGCAGAGTACCCCGCTTATTTATCCTCGTCCTGCCGGACGTTAAATGGCAAACGATCTTTGAAATATTGGATTTTTACCGAAAAAGGAAAAGATTTTTGCGTTTTTTTGTCATAAAACTTGTGTATATCAAAAAAAAACCTTACCTTTGCAGCGTTAAACTGCAAAAGGAAAGGAAACATTATGTTAGCAACAGCAGCTGTGCCTACGTATGATCAAGTGTTGGTTAATATACCACACGTTGAAATGAAACGTTTTAAGGCGATTATGAAAGCGTTAGATTATGAATTAGTGAAACGCAATGAATTAGATGAGGCAATTGAAGAGGTCGAGTCAGGTAATGTGATACATTGTTCTTCGCTTGAAGAATTAAAGAGAGCTGTAGGATAATGTATACTTTAGATTATGCTCCTCGATTTTTGCGTTCTGTGAAGCGTTGCAAACAAAAGGGTAAAGATTTATCTTTGCTTTGGGACACAGTACACTTGCTAATGACAGAAGGAAAAGTACCCGAGTCATACGATCCGCATGAATTAGAAAGGGAGTATGCCGGATATTACGAATGTCACATGGAAGATGATTGGCTACTTGTATGGAAACAAAACGATTACAAGTTGACTTTAGTTCTTTATGATACAGGTACTCACGAAGAACTATTCAAAAAGAAATATAAGTTAATAAAGAAAGACTAATATCCTTGCTTGATAACTTTTAGGCGGTAAAAATCCAATGAAGCGATTTTTACCGCTTTTTTGTGTGTGCACAGAACGGGCACCTTTCCACACTGCCACATCTGCGGAATAAAGCGCCGCATAATCTTCACTATGTACCGCATCTGTGGAATGAGACCGTAAATAATTTTTATTATTAAGTGTGCACTAAAGCACACCGCAGGGAAACGAAGTGGAGCTGCGCCTACTATTGATTTATTTATTGGACATGGAAGTTTACTTACAGGGACAGAAATAAATAGGAGGAATAATAAAAAGATTAAAAAGTTCAGCGGAATCTGCGGGAGACAGAAAGAACAACCGTGCATCGTGAATTGTGAAATAATCGTGCCCTTGTGGCTAAGAATCGAAATATAATTATTAACTTAAAAATCAAAATAAATCCAAATAAATCCAAATAAATCAAAACAAACAACTAATTTTATTAACCAACTAATTTTTATTTAGTTATGAGAAAATTTTATTTATTTATGCTAATGGCAGTGGGACTGCTGATTAGCACAACTATGTCCGCCGCTCCGGAGCGACCAACTCCGCCGACAGAACCTCAAGATGTTGCAGAGGGGGTTCTGAAGAAGGAAGTTCCTCCGACAGTTCCAACATCATTCACTGCTGCTCCGCGCAAGGCTGCGATGGCAGGTGAACCGATTACTGTTCTTCATGATGGAGTTTCTACCAATTATGCAGATTGGGCAACGATGACGGCTGCTTTAGAGGATGGGGATGAGATTACTTTGAACGCAGACCTCACGGGCAACTTCGCTTTGATGAAATCCGTAACTTTGAATTTGAATGAAAAATGGCTGAAAAGTAACTCTGGCACGACCTTGAGCGTAAGTGGAAATATCACCATCAAAAATGGTACTATTCAAGCTCAATATACATCTGGCTATGGTATATATGCTATTTCTGGAGAAATTCAGGTGATGGATGTGAATGTTTATTCTCAATATAATCCATCTACTGGTTATGGGAAAAATAATAGTTATGGCCCCGCTTATCCACTATGGATTGAAACGGGTGCTAATGTTACAGTAACAAATGGATTCTTTGATGGATACGATTACGCAGCTGAAGTAAAGGGAAATCTGACGCTGAAAGGTAAGGCGGATTTCTATGCTTGGACTAATGGTATTAAAAATGAATTTTCAGGACAAGTTACTATAGATGGTGCTGATGTTGTTGTACATGCAAATACTCATGGTATCGGAAACTATGGTAAAGTCACTCTTAAACAAGGAAAAATTCAGGGTAATAAATATCAAGGTATTTACAACTATAGTCAAGGTGCCAAAATTACCGTAGAAGGAGGTTCTGTCATTGGTAATAACTATGGTATCTATGATGCAGGTGGTGCTGATTTCATCATGAGTGGTGGTAAAATTGAAGGTAAAAATTACTATGCCATCTATAGTGCCGAAAATGGTAGCCTCGATATGAGTGCTGGAGAATGCATCGGTAAGACTTGGGGAGTTGTCTTCACATCTGCTACTTCGGTAGCTGTTTCCGGTGGTAGTATTACGGGTAGTAGTTCGTATGGTCTATATACCAATCAAACTAACACCACAATTACTGGTGGTCGTTTCAAAGGAACTCCGTCCTTATATTTCTATGGTGGAACAAGTTCCGTTACGGGTGGTGAGTTCTCTACCAATGATTTTGAGGTAGATAAGGGCTATGCTTTGGCTTCACAGGACGATGCAACATATAAATATAAAGTTGTTGCTTCCGTTGCTCACATTGGCGGAACTGTCTATGGTTCGTTGACTGAAGCCCTAACCGCTGCTCAAGCAGGAGACGAAGTGGTGGTTGATAACGATATTATGGGCGATTATATCGTTACTAAAGCCATTACCTTGAATACTGGCAAAAACACGATTAGTGGTACGGTAACGGCTGATGGTGTGAAAGTGATGGTAAAAGGTACTGGTACAATCAACGCTTTAGCCGTAGCAAATGAAGGTACATTTGAGATTTACAGTGGAACTTATCCGTTTAATCCGGCTCAATACCTTGCAGAGAATATCTCGGCAATGGACAACCATGATGGCACCTATACCGCAGGTTTATTCTTGGCTCGCATTGGTGATGACAAATATTTCTTCACATTACAAGAAGCTTTGGATGCTGTTTCTGAGGATGGTGTAGAACCCACAGAAATCACCGTGTTGCAAACTATTGACAATAAGGTGGAGATTGCAATCTATGGTCATCGCAAGACTATCCTGAATTTAAACGGACATACACTTAATATGCTTGGTAGCACCTCCCTCAACATAAGCAAAAATATTGAGGATAATTCATATGAACCAAGTGCAGAGGATGTATTTACTGTTAAGAACGGTGTTGTAAATTCTCCAGAAGGAGGTGTTACATTCTATGCGTATGGCGGTGTAATTACTGTAGAAAACTTGACTATTAATAATAGTGAATCATCTGGTTTATACACTACTGATGCCACAACAGGTACGCCCGTATATAATATCGGTGAAGGTGTAGTTGTGAATGCATCTTGCAGTTTCTATATTGGCACTATTAATATGAATGCCGGTGAGATTAATGGCTATGTGTATAATGCAGGTGCCACATTCAATTTGAATGGTGGATCTGTTTCTTCCGATAAAACAAATTATTGCTTCTATACAGGAGGTGAAAACGCAAGTCTAAACATAAGTGATGGAATACTTACCAATAGTTATAATGGTACTACTACGGAATATTATGTTGTTTTTAACAAGGGAGGAAACGTAAGTGTTACTGGAGGTAAATTCTTTGTTCCTATTTATGGAGAGGATAGCCAGATAAGACAGATATTCTATTCTGACAATAACAACTTTGATATCAAGGGTGGAACTTATAATGTTAGTAGCAATGATGCCAAGTTTGGTAACGTCGCTCTTGCTTCTGGATACTATTGTATGTTAGCTGCGGAAGAAGGATGGTTTGTTGTGGACAATAATGCCGTTGCAGTTGTCAATAACATTGCTTATGCTACGATGGATGCCGCTATTGCTGCCGCACAACCCAATAGTAGCCGTATAGTTCTGATTAAAGATTATGATGGTGATATAGCCATTGCTTTTAACGACACAATAGATTTGAGAGATTACAAAGTTAATGGAATAATCAAAGCAACAAATGGTGCTACCGTGTTTGTAGATGGTAAAACATCTGCTTCTGCTAATGGTTTTGAGGGGGGTGTGAAAGTATTGGTTGGTACATACGATTTTGACCCAACAGCTTTCCTTGCAGATAATTGCAGTGTTGATACAGAGACTATCCCTGGTAAATATATCGTTACCAAAGGTGTTGTAAGTTATAATGGTAAACTATATGCTTCTTTAGCAGATGCTGTTGCTGCAACTACTAATGACCCTGCAGTAATAACGGTACTGCGTAACTTTGGACTGGAAGCTCCTTTGTCTATTGCAAGTAAGAAAGATATTACGATAGAATTAGCTGGCTTTACCATTAATAACGATCGTAACTATGATGCTAATTTCTCGCAAAAGAATCTTATTAACAACTCGGGTAAATTAACTATTCAAGATAATACAGCCGATGAAGAAACAGGAATAGGAACTGGTAAAATTGTCTATTATCCTATAGATGAAGATTTAGACTCCAGTCATCCCTGGCCGTATTGGTCTTCTGATGTCATTTCTAACAATGGTATAGTAATTGTTAAGAGTGGTATTATTCTTAATAATGGAGAAAAAAATGGTGCTTCGGCAAGTTTCGCTATTGACAATGCCGCTACAAGCACATTGAAAATCTCAGGAGGAAAAATTATTTCTAATGGTAATTCCTATGCGATTCGTTTGAGGTTCTCTGCGACTGGAAATGATGTTTTTGAAGCTACTGGTGGTGACATTGGTTCCATTTGGGGACAAAGCGATGGCGATGTAGCTGGAGGACACATATATTTGCAGAATGTTACTTTGCAGTATGGTATATCTTTGGGTTATTTAGGTTCTCCCAAATTTGAGATAAAATTAGCTAATGTGTATATCCAAAATGGTAAATTTGTTTCTAAGTTTGACCACACTGAAACAAGTTCTACTCAATCAGTGATGATTGAATCCTACTATCTGGATAATCGTTTCCCGCACTTAAGTAATGGCTTCTTCCGTTTCCACGATGATTACTATCATAGTAATATCTATACAAGTAAAGTGGAACAAGAAAAGTTAGTACGTCCCGAATCAGAAGGGTGGCGTTATGTACAAAGTGAAACAGATCCGTCTATTACTTATATCTACATGACGGCTGAAGGTTTGTTACATACATTCCACGAGAATATTATGCCCGGTTACGGTTTAGTTCCTTATATCAATGAGGCGGAAGGTATTACAGCAGAAGATGGTTGGTTCGAGATTAAACCTCTCCAAGGCACTACCGGTGAAGATTCGGGAATCTATGATGGTAAACTTGGTAATCCTTGGCACCAAGATAGAACTTGGGATTTGCATAAAGATGAAGTTGTTCCTCAAGACACTACGCCTGTTCACATTGACCACGATGTATATGTAGAGACAGGCACAAAGGCTGATGCTGCTTCGATTATTGTTAAGTCAGAACAAACGTTAACCATTCAAGAAGGAGCTACGCTGATTGTTGGTGCCGGTGGTATCGTATTTAATAACGAAGACGACAAAACACCGGGTAAGATTGTCGTTGAACCGGGTGCAACATTGTTAGACGGTGCAAATGGTATTATCAGTGAGGATACAAGGAATATCATTATCCAAGCCTCTGAAACCGCACAAGGAACATTCCTGTTCGATCCGGAAGTAAGCCTCAATACTCACCCCTTCGGTACAGTGGAACTGATTTCTCGTTCGGGTCTGCGTAAATATCCTAATGGAAGCTTAGTCAACTATTGGCATCGTTTCGCTTCTCCTGTAATGGAGCTGAAAGAGGAAAACTTTACCAATGACTGGGACGCCTATAGTGCTACCACCGGACTACAAATAGCAGCAGGTTCGTATTTCCAAACCCAAATCTACCAATGGAGTAGTAGTATCTACGATTGGCAACGTATTGATAAACTGGAAAATTATTGGGATTCTATCGTTCCTTTCCAAGGTTATACGATGTTGAATAACTGCGAATGGGATAATACGCATAAAGGTGGCGTTACCTATACCTTCAAAGGTAATTTGGTAGGAAACCATAACGACGACTTATCGTTCTTATGCAAAGGTTACAACTACTTCGGTAATAGTTACACGGCTCCTATCAATATTGAGGAACTGCTTAATGCTGTGGATAATGACGACATTAACCGTACCGTTTATATCTGGGACGCTGAATTACAAGTCTTCCGCGGTTGGTCATTTGAACAACTCTTGTTTATTGATGATGAGACAACTCCTGTTTCTATTCCGTCTATGCAAACGTTCGTTATGCAATTACTCAATGGCAATAGTGCTGTTTCACAAATTGACTACGTGAACGCTATTTGGAATCCGGTTGTTAATGCTGTAACATCTAACAAGGCTCCTCAGAAAGCACAACAAGTTTTGGATGCAACACTCAAGATTAACATCACTGCCGCTAATGGCGAAAAAGATGCTGTCGTAATGATGAAAGACGGTCGTTATTCCAATGAGTTGGATAATGGTGCTGATGCAGAGAAGTATATGAATAACGGTAGCGTTAACTTCTACGCACACGCTGAGTTCGCTAATGTTTCCACATTGGCAGATACCGAAATCGAAGGCACGATGTTATCTCTTGTAAGCAATGATGAAACCGAGTTTATCATGACCTTCTCTGCTGTAAGCGGTGACCAATATGCTATTAGAGATAACCTAACCGGCTCGCTCATAACGATTGCCGAGGGTAACGCATATGCCTTCTCTACAAATGCTAACAGCACAGACGAGAATCGCTTCGAGATTGTGGCTCTCCATCGTGCTCCTACCGATGTAGAGAATATGAATTCCAACGCTACCGCAAAGGGTATCTATTCCGTTACCGGTCAATACCTCGGTGAGGCTCAAGATTGGTTCAAACTGCCCGCAGGCGTTTATGTATTGGATGGACAAAAAGTAGTAAAATAATGTTTAACCGTGAGGGAGGAGAATTTCCCCTCCCTCACACAAAATCAATTTAATATGAAAAAGAATTATAATTATCCTAAAACGGAAAATGTTTTATTAACAACTAATATCTCAATATTAGGTACAGATGCAGCGTCTCTTACAACCCCTATGGATAATCCTCCTGGACAACCCTTTGAGTAAGCATTTAAGAAATAGAGATATTAGATAAAAACACCTTAGAATTATTCGATTATGAAAAGTAAAAAAATCATATTAGCTTTTATACTTGGCATGTTTGGCATGGCTGTCTATGCACAGAATCCCTTGACTGCCAGTTTGACCATTAAGATTACGTCTGAATGGAGTGGTGGCGATGTTCTCGTGTTCATGGAAAAGAGCACGTATAGTGACACAGAATCCGATTATGGTGCAGATGTTGATAAAATTCCCAACACCGGCGAAGGCAGCATTAACCTCTATGGTATTGTAGGTACTAAGCACTATTCCACGGTAGCTAAACAACACTTAGAAGGCTCACCTATTGGATTGGTGACTAACGAATTTGATAGTCACTATGATGTTGAGTTCACAACTGCTACTTATGCAGATGGTCGTGATACGTTGTACTTCGAAGATTTAGAAAAAGGTACATTGACAAAGATTGTTAAGGGCACTAAGTTTGGTATTGACTTTGAAACGGCAGCTGCGCGTACTATCGACAATCGTTTCCGTATCTACAAACCAGCTGCTTTCCAGGTTTGCGCTTACTATGATAATGTAGAGATTACGGGCAATACGGGTACGGACAATATCGTTATCACTACTCTTGCCAACGATACCATTGTCAATGTGGCTCCTACATTGGGTGTTCAAACCATCGACTTGTCGGGCAAGCCTGCCGGTCATTATGTACTGACGGTGAACGGCACGCAATACGAGTTCTGCAACAAACCCGTTAGCGATAACTAATCCTCGCGTTCCTTGTATTTGTGTTTCAGGGTGGGGCTTCGGTGTATGATTACCGAAGCTCACCGAATGGTCGCCGAAGGGTTACCGAACGGTCACCGAACGATTGACGGAAAACCACCCTGTTTACTATATGAGCGCAGCGCCCTATATTAACTAGATTGTCTATACCGAAACCAATCTTATCTGCGTAATTAAGGAGAACGAGCCGCAACAACCCTGTCAAAGCGAAACTTTGACATCTTGTAAGGCTTGTTCGACGAGCAAAGGGCGTGCGTAGCCGCCCGGAATAAAAAAGCGAGGCTTGTAGCCATGGCAGCAAATAGCCGAAGGCGTAGCGTAATAGCGCCATAGGCGCGAGCGGGAGATAAAAAAGTAACAACCGTGCATCGTGCACCCTGCACACCAAAAGAATGATCTTTGAAATATGTGGCCCCACAAGGGCAATATATTAACATCACTTATGAAAAAACAAGTATTAACATTATTAACCCTTCTGTTCTGTGTGGCGTTGAGCGCACAGACGGTCGATGTACGCGTCTGCCACGCAGATAAGTTCATCGCCGGCTGTACCGTGTACGACCGTGCCGACGGCAACCAAACGGGCATACCCGTCGATCTGGGCGATAAGAGCTATACCCTCAATCTCTCTTGGGGGACTCCGGCTACGTTCGCCTATACCGACAGTGTTGCCGTTGGAGGAAACTACCTCTTCGGTTGCCAAACACTAACAACGGCAGGCACCTACTACGATACCCTCACAACCTCTACCGGCTGCGACTCTATCGTCGTACTCACGCTGACAGAGTACACCCCGTGCGAGGAAGTGACCTTCGCTTATACGGATAGTATGGCCACAGGAGGAACGTATATCTTCCAATGTCGTGAACTGACCGAGGCCGGTGAGTACCGCGATACCCTCGTCAAAGCTGATGGCTGCGATAGTATTATCGTACTGACGTTGAAGGAGTACACACCCGTACCTCCGTGCGAGGAAGTGACCTTCGCTTATACGGATAGCATGGCTACAGGAGGGACGTATATCTTCCAATGCCAAGTCCTGACGGAAGCCGGCGAGTACCGCGATACCCTCGTCAAAGCTGATGGCTGCGACAGTATCATCGTACTGACGCTAAAAGAGTACACACCCGTACCTCCGTGCGAGGAAGTGACCTTCACCTACACGGACAGCATGGCAACAGGAGGGACGTATATCTTCCAATGCCAAGTCCTAACGGAAGCCGGTGAGTACCGCGATACGCTCGTCAAAGCCGACGGTTGCGACAGTATCATCGTACTGACGCTGACAGAGTTTACGCCCATTATCATTGAACAGCATGATACGCTGCGTAAGTCAATAACTGCCAATCTTTGCTACAAAGATAGTTTCATTACTCGTTTTGATACTATCTGCCCGATGCAAGATACCGCTTTCAGCGATACCGTAATCATTCTTCGTGATACAGTCATTACGTTAGCAAAGACAACCATTCATACGGTTGACTCGGTCTATATCTACGACCTCCATGTATGGCCTGCAATGACGACCACCGAGCAAACGGATAGCCTCTGCGCTACCTATGAGACCTTCACTTGGAGCCTCGGCAGTCGTGATAGTATCATCACAGACTTTGTAGTGGGAGATAACCACCGCGAGTATATGTATCAAAACATCCTCGGTTGCGATAGTGCAAAGTTCGTCTTAGATGTAGCCGTTTGGCCTGCTACGACGACCACCGAGCAAACGGATAGCCTCTGCGCTACCTATGGTTCCTTCACTTGGAGTCTCGGCAGTCGTGATAGTATCATCACAGACTTTGTGATTGGTGATAACCACCGCG
>JAKSNF010000060.1 GCA_024400115.1 Paludibacteraceae bacterium
CAAGTGTTGTCGGAAGAATACGAACCATTGTTCAGCGACAACAGTTTCGGCTTCCGCCCTAACCGTAGCACGCACGATGCGATAAAGCGAGTGCGACAGTATGCAGAAGACGGCTACCGCTACTGCGTGGACTTAGACTTAGAGCGTTTCTTCGATACGGTAAACCACAGCAAACTCATACAAGTATTGTCGGAAACGATAAAGGACGGACGAGTAGTCTCACTCATCCATAAATACTTGAATGCAGGAGTAATGGTGAGACACAAGTACGAGGAGACCACCGAAGGAGTCCCACAAGGCGGACCGCTGAGTCCGATACTGAGTAACATCATATTGAATGAACTCGACAATGAACTCGAGCGCAGAGGACATCCGTTTGTCCGCTACGCAGATGACTGCATCGTACTCGTCAAGAGCCTCCGTGCTACCGAACGCGTAAGAGACAGTATAGCCAATTATGTTGAGAAGAAACTATTCTTGAAAGTCAATAAGGAAAAGACAGTGATGGGCACACTGTCAGGCAAGAAGTTTCTCGGCTATAGTTTCTACTGACAGAAAGAATGTCGATGCGGAATAACTGTGCACAAGAAAAGTAAGGAAAAGTTCCTCCGTGAACTCAAAACCATCACCAAGCGCAGTAACGGCAAAGGCTTTCTTTGGTTGAAGAAACGTCTGACGGAATACGTCCGTGGTTGGATAGGATATTACTATCTGGCAGATATGAAAACATTTCTCCAAAGAACGGAGGAATGGTATCATAGACGCATACGGTGTTATATCTGGAAATGTTGGAAACGTGTCCGAACCCGATTCAAGAACCTTATGAAATGTGGCATCAGCAGATGGTGGGCATGGCAGTGGGCAAATACTCGCAAGGGATATTGGCGCATAGCCGACAGCTGGATTCTGCATAGAGCCATTACGAATAAAGGACTTGTTTCACAAGGCTACCCATCATTAATCGGCATCTATACCAAATTGCATCGCAATTAGAGAACCGCCGTATGCCGAACGGCAC
>JAKSNF010000007.1 GCA_024400115.1 Paludibacteraceae bacterium
CACAACAATGTCACAACATAGTCACAACTTTTATAACCTATTGTAAACCTATGAGTAAATTCAAAGCAGCCGAACCTTATAGCGACATTTCCGGTAAGGTACATGGCAAAAGATCAAACATTAGTGCATGCGTTAATCGTATCACCGGTAAACAACACACCTACTATTGGAATCCCGACAACGTAGTCGTCCAAACCCCTGCGCGTGTCCTCCAACATGTAGTCATTTATAAGGCAAACAAACGAGCCACCATCATCCTTTCCGATCCCGAGAATGTCCGCCTCTATAAGCAGAAGAACAAAACCGAACGTGGCATCGCCAGCGGCTCCCCTCGTGGTTATGTTCTCTCCATACTCATCAAAGAGATCAAACCGCCTCTTCAAGAGGAACTTGCCACCAAGGGAACTATTGATGGCAAAACGCCCGAACAATGGCTTGACATTTTCAACCCTCGTTCAGCGTTTAATCGCCACAAACTTCCATAGTCCCAAAACCTATCTCCACGACCTGTTTCTTCGCCCGAAAGTTTTTCGGGCTATCCTATCTCATGCGCATTTGGTAACGCCAAGTGCGCTTTTTTATGCAAATTTCGTTTTTTTCTTGCATATATCAAAAAAAAGTATTACCTTTGCAAACTATTTGGAAATTAATGGCATAATCATGTTTGGATTTGATACATTATTGAAGTTATTTTGTTGCGCATTCTTGTCGCTGGTAGCTGTACAATGGATTTATTTCCGTATCCTCAAAATAGCTAAAATCAAGCACTTAGAGGATGTGCCCGATGCACGTAAACTGCAAAAACAACCAACCCCATTCTTAGGCGGATTGGCTGTTTTCTTCGGACTGACGGTGGGGCTTGTCTTAGCCGCATGCCTCTTTCCTGAAGTCAAGAGTTTGCTGCCCGTCATGTTGGCGTGTACGGTTATGCTTTACATAGGCTCCGTGGATGATGTGTTGGGAATCAGCGCCGGTTTACGTGCCTTGATAGAGGCGTTAACCATAGTGGGACTAATCTATAGTTCGGGTATGTGTATTGACTCCTTCCATGGCTTATGGGGTATTCAGTCTTTCTCCTGGTACTGGGGTGTGCCGTTGACCGTTTTTGTTGGGGTGGGGTTGATCAATGCCTTCAACATGATAGATGGCGTAAATGGGTTGAGTAGCCTATCCTGCATTGTGTGCAGTTGTCTTTTGGGCACTATCTTCTACAAGATGGGCGACCCTGTTAATGCTGCTTTGGCTTTCTGCTTTGCCGGCGCGTTGATAACCTTTGCCGTACATAATATCTTCGGACGTAAGAGTTGTATGTTTATCGGTGACGGAGGAACGATGGTGATGGGACTGCTTGTTTCGTGGTTCGTTATCCGTATCACGTCTCATCAAGGTTTAGCCTCTAACCAAATGGATCAGATAGGAATGAACGTGATAGCGATGCTGTTAGCTGTAGTGAGTGTGCCGGTATTTGATACGTTACGTGTTATGTTTATGCGCATCTTCCGCGGTAAGTCACCCTTTGTGCCGGATAAAACGCACTTACACCACCTCTTCATTGAACTTGGCTTTAGTCATATCTTCACAACCCTAATGGAAGTGATGTTAGGGGTGCTGGTTACCTTTATTTGGTATATGTCCTATAAACTGGGCGCCGGAGTAGAGTGGCAACTGTATATCATGCTTGCAGCGGCGCTCTTCTTAATCGGTGGTACGACGGCAGCACTGTTCTACTGCACCTCGCATGCCGACCTAAAGCAGCGTATTTATGCCAAAGCTTCTTTGTCGCATCCAAAGGATACCAAATGGTGGTACTACGTTCGGCAGTTGGTGGACTATCGTGCCTACGATGCGGATCAAGAGTTTGAAGAAAACGGATATAAAAAGAATAAATTTAATAACTGATATAGAATGAAAAATTCCTTATTTGCCGTTAAGGTGCATCATTTAGTCTATTTCTCATCATTAGCCCTCTTATTAATGGGCTGTACGTCGGTGAAAAAGATGTCCCTCGTACATGAGTTGCCTCAAGAGACGGCTTTGCCCTCTTATCCTGAATTTATCATCGAAGTGGGCGATGAACTATCTATTTTCGTAACGGCGTTGGACCCGCAAGCCGCGGCACCGTTTAATGTGGAGACCTCGCACCAAGTGCAATTGGACGGAACGATAGACCTACCTATCTTAGGTCGCGTTGTGGTTGAGGGGAAGACACTGAAGGAGGTTAAAAACATAGTGCTGTCATTAGTGTCTGAGAATCTGCAAAATGCTTTTGTGAATATCTATTTCACCAGCGCTTCTATCTTCGTGTTAGGAGAAGTGGGAAATCCGCACAAAATGGATATATCTAAACCCATTACGATTTTAAGTGCTATCGGTGCTGCCGGAGGATTAACGAGAAACGCTCGTTATGATCAAGTAGAGGTTATTCGCACAAAGGGCAATAAGATGAATAAGTATATCGTGGATTTAACCTCCCCTGAGTTGGTTCAGTCACCGTGCTATTACTTAACGAAAGGCGATATAGTGAACGTCCTTCCTAAATATTCCGTCTTGGTGAAATAAGTAGAATATATCATACATCACACATTAAACGTACATAAATCATGGATATTAAAGAATTAGTCAATTGGTGTTGGCAACGCAAATGGTGGTTTGTTATTAGTGTGGTTCTGTGCTTGGGCATAGGCGCATTTTATTTCCTATCTACCACACCTAAACATAATGTTAGTGCCTCTATCATGCTGCGCACACCGGACTTAGACTCCCAACAAGGCGAGATGATGAGTATGATGGGTGTAGAAGGTAATAAATCTGCCGAAGATGAGATTGAGGTGCTCCTGTCTCGTGACCTTATGGCGCAAATAGTGGATAGCCTTCACCTCACGGTAGTGGTTGAGAAACGGCACCACTTGCGTTGGATGCCCGTTTATCCCTGTCCCGAGTTTGCGTTGGCTTATGAGCAACCGGTAATCAAGAAACATACCTATCGTGTGAAAGAGGGTGGGGATAAATACCGTATCACGGTCTATCCTCGTCTTGCTATGATAGATATACTACAAGAGCGATTGGATGTAAAGCGCATTGCGCGTGAGTCGCAAATCATTTCTTTATCGACGGTAACAACCAATCCCAATCAGGCGATAGATATCCTCAACTTGCTCTTAAACCTCTACAATGAGGGTGCTAATGTGGATAAGTATAACATTGCTCTCCAGTCGCAGACGTTCTTGAATGATCGTCTAATAACCCTTAAACAAGATTTATTGGAAGCCGAGACGGCACTGGAAGCCTATAAGATTGAGCACCAAATAACCAATATCACCGGTACGGCAGCGGAGTATCACAGTTTAATCAAGAACTATGACCACCAGTTGGAAGATATCAATTATGAACTGCGCCTATTGGATAACTTAGACGAACAACTCAAGGACACATTGGTGCGCTCCAATAAAGGATTGATATACGGAACATGCAATTCAAGTGCTGTTAATACGCTTATTTCTGCTTATAACGAACATGTATCTCAACGAATCGCTTTAATGGAAGCGACAACGGAGAATAACCCGAGAGTAAAAACGTTAGATTATTTGATGGAGCAACAACGCCTCAATATCATGCGCGGTTGCAAAGAAGCTCGTGCTTCCTTGCAATTACGTAAAGAGCACTTGATGGGTCTAAGTAATACATATTCTAAATCATTGGCAGAACTGCCCGAGATAGAACGTACCTATATTGAACTACAACGTGCCAAGGATACCAAAGAGCAACAATACCTCTACCTCATTCAGAAACGTGAGGAGAGTGACCTTATCTTGGCATCCTCAACGGTGCCCGTTAAGGTAGTTAGTTCGGCTCAGAAAGCAGCTAAACTGGTGTCGCCCTCTATTATGAAGACCGGTGTCGGTTCTATGCTCTTGGGATTGCTTCTCCCGTTGTTAGTCTATTTCTTTGTCGTCTTTAAAAAAGAGTTTCTATAACCACAATCCACTATCCACCATCCACCATCCACCAACATGCGTCGTCTCCTAACTATCATCCTTTTAGCTAGTAGCCTCTCCGCCTATAGGCTGTATGCAGCCGAGCCTCTCCACCTCTCCGCCTCTCAGCCTCGTTTTTGCGGTGCTTGGGTGGCAACGGTGGCGAATATTGATTGGCCTCGACCCAATACGGTAGGCAATCCGGCACAACAGGAAACCGACCTTGTTAACCTCATTGACTCGCTCTCTGCTTTAGGGGTCAACGCTCTTGTTTTTCAAGTCCGTCCTACGGCAGATGCGCTCTATCAATCTTCCCTCGAACCCGTCAGCCATTGGCTCACCGGGGAACAGTCAACTCTAAACTCTAAACTCTCCACTCTAAACTATTTCGATCCTTTAGCTGTCGCACTGCGCGAAGCGCATAAGCGGCATATGGAGGTACATGCGTGGCTCAATCCTTTCCGCGTGAATATCAACTCCATGACTAAGGACGTGCTCTGTCCCGACCATGTTTTTTATCGCCATCCCGAGTGGTTCTGGAAGTACGGAGAGCAGTGGTATTTCGACCCGGGACTGCAAGAGACGCGCGATTGGATATGCGCTGTAGTGAAGGACATCATCACGCATTATGACGTAGATGCCATCCACATGGATGACTATTTCTATCCCTATCCCATAGCAGGGCAGACGCTGCCGGACAAGCAGACTTTCCTTACGCATGCCCGTGGCTTTAACGATATAGAGGATTGGAGACGAGATAATGTCAACCTCACCATTGAGCAGATAAGTGCCACTATTCGTTCTACGCGCCCTCAAGTGCAATTCGGTATATCGCCCTTTGGTATCAATGCCACCAATTATAATAGCCTTTATGCCGACATCCTCTTGTGGGCAGAGAAGGGGTGGATAGACTATGTCATTCCCCAACTCTATTGGCCGATTGACTCTAACTCCCCCAATACCGACTATGCCACATTGGCGGCTTGGTGGGCGAAGCAATTAGAGCCATATAAGACGGCTCTTTATACGGGTCATGCCGTTTACAGAATGAAAAGCGGTAAGGCGAATAATCCGTGGCAGCTGGGTGATGAACTAATTAGGCAGCGACTTGTTAATAAGTCACTGCCTAAAATCACCGGTGAGTGCTACTATTCAGCACATCACGTCTTTAATTATCCAAACGTATTTCTTACGCCGTTATTTACTTATTGAGAGCTAACGCCACATTAACGGCGCAAGCTACGGTGCAACCTACCATCGGGTTATTACCGATACCGAGGAAGCCCATCATCTCTACGTGTGCCGGAACGGAAGAACTACCTGCGAACTGAGCGTCGCTATGCATACGACCCATGGTGTCCGTCATACCGTAAGAAGCGGGACCGGCAGCCATGTTATCGGGGTGCAAGGTACGACCTGTACCGCCACCGGAAGCTACGCTGAAGTAAGGCTTACCGGCAAGGATACGCTCTTTCTTATACGTACCTGCAACGGGGTGCTGGAAGCGGGTGGGGTTGGTGGAGTTACCGGTGATGGATACATCCACGTTCTCGTGCCACAGGATAGCTACACCCTCACGTACATCGTCTGCACCATAGCAGTTCACTTTAGCGCGAGGACCGTTGCTATAAGCCTTGGTCTTAACCACGTTCAGTTTACCCGTGAAGTAATCAAACTCCGTTTGTACATAGGTAAAACCGTTGATACGGCTGATGATCATAGCAGCGTCTTTTCCCAGACCATCGAGGATGATACGAAGCGGTTTTTGACGAACCTTATTCGCCATCTCGGCAATCTTAATAGCGCCTTCAGCAGCTGCGAAAGACTCGTGACCGGCAAGGAAAGCAAAGCACTCCGTCTCCTCACGGAGCAGACGAGCAGCTAAGTTACCATGACCGATACCAACCTTACGGTCGTCAGCTACCGAACCCGGGATACAGAAGGCTTGCAGACCAATACCGATAGCTTCGGCAGCGTCAGCAGCGTTCTTGCAACCTTTCTTCAGGGCAATAGCGGAACCTACAACATAAGCCCACTTAGCGTTCTCAAAGCAGATACGCTGTGTCTCTTCGCAAGTGATATACGGATCGAGACCGTATTGCTCGCAAATCTCGTTGGCTTCTTCTATACTCTTAATGCCGTTGGCATTCAATGCGGCGAGAATCTGTTTCTCGCGGCGGTCTTGCGACTCAAATTGTACGGGACGAATCATAACTTACTCCTTTCTTGGGTCAATAGATTTAACGGCACCTTGCTCTTTGGTCGTACGACCATAAGTTCCGGTTACTTGTTTCAATGCCTCGTCAGCAGGCACACCTTTCTTAATTGCGTCCATGAACTTGCCCATATGAACATATTCATAACCGCAGATCTCGTTATCCTCATCCAAGTACTCCTTGGTGATATAACCTTCGGTCAGTTGGAGGTAACGCGGACCCTTCACCTTAGTGGAGTAGAGCGTTCCTACTTGAGAAACGAGGCCTTTACCGAGGTCTTCCAAACCGGCACCAATCGTCAAACCGCCCTCCGAGAAAGCGGATTGAGTACGACCGTAAACGATTTGCAAGAAGAGCTCACGCATAGCCGTGTTGATAGCGTCGCAAACGAGGTCTGTATTGAGTGCCTCAAGCAGCGTCTTACCCGGCAGAATCTCAGCAGCCATAGCGGCACTGTGGGTCATACCCGAGCAACCGATGGTCTCTACCAGAGCTTCCTCGATGATACCGTCTTTAACGTTCAAACTCAGTTTGCACGCACCTTGTTGAGGAGCGCACCAACCAATACCGTGGGTCATACCCGAGATGTCTTTAATCTCTTTGGCTTTTACCCACTTACCCTCTTCAGGGATTGGAGCCGGTCCGTGATGAGGACCTTTGGCTACAGAACACATGTTCTGCACTTCCTTTGAGTAAATCATTGTTGTATAAATGTTTAATGTTTGGTTTAATTTTTCTTTGGTTGTTTTTTCTCCCGCTCACTCGCTTTGCTCGTTATTACGCTACGCCTTCGGCTATTTGCTGCCATGGCTATAAGCCTCGCTTTATGCTTTTATTCCGGGCGGCTAAAGCACGCCCTATGCTCGTCGAGTGGGCTTCACAAGATGTCAAAGTTCAACTTTGACAGGGTTGTTTCAGCCCCCTCTCCTTAATTACACAAATAAGATATGCTTCGTCTGCACCTCTCTGCCTCTCGCCTCTAACCAGCAGTAGGCACTTGCACCGTCCTCTCACCTATCTGCAACACTTGCATCCGCGTAATTGAGGAGAACGAGGCGAAAGGCACCCCTAGGCTTGCGGGGCAAGGCTATCGTGCTGAGCCTTGTTCGACGGGCAAAGCGTGTGCTTTAGCCACGCAGAATAAAGCAATTTTAGTGCGGACTATGGGCTGACGCGTAATTTGCGTAATAAGCCGATAGGCTGAGCGGGAGACTAAAAATCTCGCAATCTTTTACCTCTTTGTTCTCGACTCCTCGAGATTTCGCGCTGCAAAGTTACGCTTTTTTTTTGACTTATGCAAGAAAAAGACAAAAATATTTGCATATTTGCGTAAAAAGTTGTAACTTTGCACCGTGATTTTGTCCGAACTCAATATATTGAACTATCGCAACATACGCGATGCCTCTTTATCCTTCTCGGATAAACTGAATTGTTTTGTGGGGCTCAACGGTCAAGGTAAAACGAATCTCTTGGACGCTATCTACCTCCTTTCGTTTACCAAATCAGCCCTCTCGCCTACTGATAGTCAAAATATCACCCACGGCGAGGAACTCGCTATGGTTCGTGGCACCTATCTACCATCCACAATCCACAATCCACAATCCACAGAAATTATAACTTGTGGCTTGAAGAAAGGCGTGAAGAAACAGTTCCGTCGGGGAGATAAGGATTATAAGCGGTTACTGGATCATATAGGTCTTATTCCGCTGGTGATGGTCTGTCCTGAGGATGGCGAACTCATTGCCGAAGGTAGTGACGAGCGCCGCCGTTTCTTGGATGTGGTCATTGCGCAATACAATAAACCCTATTTGGAGACGCTGACACGCTATAATGCCCTTCTTAAACAGCGTAATGCTTTGCTCAAATCTTTAGAGGAACCCCCTACACCTCTACCCCCCTACACCTCTACTCCCAATGTCGATTTATTGGCTACTTTTGAGGTACAGATGGTGCCGCTGGCGGAGCAGATATACCAAGAGCGGACGGCTTTTGTGGAGCGTTTTATTCCGCTTTTCCAGGAGATATACAACGAACTGAGCGATGGGCAAGAGACGGTTAGTTTGCGTTATATCAGTCAGTTACAGGACCGTAATTTGGCGGAGGCGTACGAGCGTACGCGTCAGCGCGATGTGATTCTTGGTTGGACGTCGCAAGGCATTCATAAGGACGAATTAGAGATGCTCTTGGACGGTTATCCGCTCAAGCGGGTAGGGAGTCAGGGGCAGCAAAAGACCTATCTGCTTGCCATGAAACTGGCACAAGCGGTTAGTTTGGGTAAACCGATCTTATTGTTGGACGATATATTTGATAAACTGGATGCAGAGCGTGTAGCGCGTATCATTCGTTTGGTTAAGTCCAATCGTTTTGGTCAAATTTTTATCACGGACACCGACCGCCAGCACCTCACCGACCTCTTGCAACCCGATGAACAAACGAGAGTCTTCCTTGTAGAAGGAGGAAATGTAAAATAAAACTATGGCAAAGATATTAGTGGTAGATGATGAGCGGGCGATTAGGAATACGCTCAAAGAGATTTTAGAGTTTGAAGGCTATACCGTGGACCTCGCCGAAGACGGCAAACAAGGGGTCGCTAAAGCCCTCACGAACGAGTTTGACCTTATCTATTCGGACGTTAAGATGCCCGAATTAGACGGAATTGACTTGCTTGAGGCTATTCATGATAAGATCAAAGCACCCGTGGTGCTCATCTCCGGTCACGGAAACATAGAAACGGCAGTAGAAGCCATTAAGAAAGGGGCATGGGACTTCATTGAGAAACCGCTTGACCTCAATCGCCTATTGGTAACGACTAAGAACGCCCTTGACCATCAGTCCTTGACCGCTGAATTAGGTCAGACTAAAGAGGCGTTCTCCACCCTAAAAAAGAAAGTCAATGCCAAGTATCAGATGATAGGCGAGTCGGAGGGTTGCGCGCGCATACGCGATATAATAAATAAGGTAGCACCTACTGATGCCCGTGTGCTCATTACCGGTGATAACGGTACGGGTAAGGAGATTGTGGCTCGCATGCTGCATGAGCAATCGGCACGTAAGGACAAGGTGATGGTGGAGGTTAACTGCGCTGCTATTCCGTCCGAACTGATTGAAAGTGAACTCTTTGGACATATGAAAGGTTCGTTTACGGGAGCCGTCAAGGACAGAGCCGGTAAGTTTGAGCAAGCCGATGGTGGTACGCTGTTCTTAGACGAGATAGGCGATATGTCGCTTGCCGCCCAAACAAAAGTGCTGCGCGCATTGCAAGAGAGCGAAGTGACGAGGGTGGGGTCGGATAAACCGATTAAAGTCGATGTGCGTGTCATTGCGGCTACCAATAAGGATCTGCGCAAGGAGATAGAAGAGGGTCATTTCCGGGAGGACTTATACCATCGCCTCAACGTGATACCGATTCATGTGCCATCGCTGGATGAGCGCAAAGAGGACATACCTTTATTAGTGGAGTATTTCGCTAAGCAGGTCTGTGACGAACAGCGTATTGCGGTTAAGACATTTGATAAAGAAGCGGTCAAAGCCTTGCAAAACCGCACATGGAAAGGTAATATCCGCGAACTGAGAAACGTGGTTGAGCGTCTCATCATCTTATCGGGTTCAACAATAACCAAGGAAGATGTGGCATTATTTTGTTAAAAAACAAAAATAAATTTGTATATATCAAAAAAAAGTTGTAATTTTGCAACCTGAAATGATATTGAGTTCAGACTCATTATATTTAACCTATTTATTTACTCTAAAAAACTTATTTTTTTATGAAAAAAATTCTTACTTTTGTTCTCGCGGCATTAGCTTCCGTTGCTACTTTTGCTGGTACTTTATCGTGCGCTGAAGCCGTTGAACTTGCTCAAGGCTTAGAGCCTAACACTCCGTCCGAAGAGGAGTACATCGTTGAGGGTTATGTCGTTTCCGTAATCAAATCGACTGCTACCGACTTGCGTTTCTGGATGGCTGATGATGCTAATGCCGAACTCGGCACTTTTGAGGCTTGGGTATGCACGGGTGACTTGGTTAATAAAGGCGACAAGGTGACTGTTACCGGTAACATCCAATGGTACGTTAACCAAAAAGATGAATCCGACCAAAAAGCAGAAATCTCTGGTGGTGTAGTAGTTGTCGTTGAACCGGCTCCTATTGATATGAACTATGTAGAGTTTAATTCTGGTGACTTTGAGGGCAAGGGCGTATCTAGTACTGGTGGTGAAATTTCGGTTACCAAGAATGGTGTGACCGTATATACCAATGCAGGTTTTGGTTCTTCTTATAGCTTGCGCGTGTATAAAAACAAACAATTCAAAATTTCCGCTGACAGACGTATTGTAAGTATTGCTTTTGAATTCGATAACTACGATGGCGATTATTCTGGTGGTTTAGACCCTGAGGTTTGCGTAGAGGGTACCGAATGGGAAAACGTTATGGCAACTCAAGGCCGTTTCAAGAAGATATCCGTAACCTTAGGTGATGGTGCTTGCAGTATTGTTCCTCCTGTAGTTGAGACTATCACCATTGCTCAAGCATTGGAGATTGGTAACGCTTTAGAAGATGGTGCTAAGACGACCGAGAATTATGTCGTAGAAGCTTTTGTAGTAATGGCATACGACTTTGACGAGACTTACAAGAACCAATCGTTCTATATGAGTGACAATCCTACCGCAGAGCGCGGCGATTTCTTTGCTAAATATACGACCGGTGACGTTGTTGTCAAAGGTGACAAAGTACAAGTCAAAGGTCAAATCGAGAAATACGTGAAGGATGATAAGACCACTATCCAAATCTATAAGGGTGTTGCTACCATCGTTTCTCATGTAGGTCTGAATGATATTAAGGCTGCCAATAAGGCTAATAAGTTCTTCGATGGCAAACAAGTTGTCTTCGAGGTTAACGGTGTTCAATATAACGTTTTAGGTAATATCGTAAAATAATGAAAAAGATTCTTTCATTGATTATGGCATTGACTCTCGTAATGGGAGTCAATGCTTCATTTACGCCTTTAATGAAGAAGGCGGTGAAGAACGCTCCTCGCTTGGAGCAAGTACAAAAACAAACGGCTGCTCAACCTGCTACCGTTAAGCATGCCCACAAGAACTTCCGTCACATCGATCGTACGGCTATCCGCAAGGCTCCAATGGCTTCTCAAACGGTTATCTTCGCTCCGGCAGATTTTGCGGATCAAGGAGGAGAAGGTGGCAGCTCTGTATCTACAACGAAAGACGGAATAACCATTTCTACCGATAAGGGTTGGGGGCATAGAGCGTACAATCAAGACACACAAGAAAATGATGGCGCCCCGGATCAATTCCGTGTATATACAGGAGGCAAACTGACTATTTCTGCTACTTCTACCATTACGAAAATAGAGTTCCAAGTATCGGAAAGCAAATACGATGGTGGTTTAAGCAGTCCCTACACGCCGAATGCCACTTCGTGGACGGAGACGATGTCCAAGCAAGCGCGTATCACAGCTATTACGGTTACACTTGGCGAAGGCGGTACTCCCACTCCTCCCACACCAAGTGGAGATGTAAAGATTACCGGTCTGAACTATGTTGATGCTATATTCTATGCAGACGAAACATACGGTGATTATTGGGCATTTGATTTCTACAAAGAACTGGATGAGGAAGGTTACATCTTATCCCCGTATGTATATTTTGTTTGCGAAGAGAGTACAACTTCCGGAACCAAGATTGCCGGCACATGGACTGCTTACGATGCAGGTTATTTTGCAACGGATGATGAGGAAAGTGGCATATATACCGATGAAGAGGTGCCCGTTGGCAGTTTGACTGTAACTTGCGTTAGTCAAGGTGTGTATAACTTTGTAGGAAGTTTTGTAGGTACCGATGGTAAGACCTATACATGGACGCTCAATAATATGGAGGTTTATGCATACAATGGCGACACCTACGAAGATATTACCTTGACCGATGGTGGCGATGGACCCACTCCTGTAGGCGATACTACCGCTCTAACTATGTTAGACGCTTTTGAGTTTGCTTACTATGGCTCGTATAGCACGGAAGGGGCGTATAACTATTCGCTAGTCCTCTATAACTCGCAAGACGAAGAAAACTATGTTCCTCAAGTAGGTCTTGATATCTACACCGAAACAAAGGACGAGTTTACAGGTAAGTTCTCAGCCGAAGGCGGTAACTTAGGTCTCGACTATAGTGCTTTCTATCCCACGGCAGATAGCGAGGGCGAGTCTTTCACAGATGCTTCCGTCACGGTTACGGAAGGTGAGGGTGACGAATTAACGGTGGAAGGTATCTTCACCACAGAGGCTGGTAAAACGTACACTTTCTCTGTTACCGCAGAACCCTATATCTACGACGCAGAGCATCCTTACGAACCGCAAGAGGTTAAAACCTTCAACTTAACAGCTGTTGAAGGAGAGTTAGATGAGACGTATTTCGCTGAATATGGTCTTGTTTATTACTACTTATATATGGAGGATGGTTCGCTTGTTGGTCTCACTTATCGCACTGCCAATGGTACTCAACCTAAAGGCACGTTTGCTATCTCGGACGAAGAAGGTGCAGATGCTTTCTTAACGGGAATGGACTACTATGGATATGCTGATGGTAGTTACTATGAGACCGTAGAAGGTGATGTTTACTACTTTGTTTCCGGTTCGGTTACTTTAGCAACCGACGAACTGGGTAATACTACCATCACCGCCAACGCTACTTCTTGCTACGGCTCTACCTTTACCGTAACGGGAGTTATCGGTGGCAAACAACCCAGTGGTGACCACACCATCGTTATCGCTGACTATAAGGATGTTAACTTCACCACATTAGATGGCGCTTACACGGTGGCTTCTGCTGCTAATGGCGGTACCGCTCCTGCCTACAATGAAAATGGTGAGGATCTCCGTCTCTATGCCAAGAACATTTTCACGCTGACCAAGAACACCAAGGACGGTCCGATGACGAAAGTGGTATTCAATATCTCCACGAAGGGTCTGACCCGTCAGGCAGAGATTGCCGTTTCTACGGGTAAGATTGTCGAATACGATATGGATGCCGCTACGGTTACGTGGGAAGGCGAGGCTTCTGAGATTGTCTTCACGGTTGGTGAAAAGAACGTCTATGGTTCGGACGGTAAGACCAAAGCCGGTCAGTTCGACTTTACTTCCATGGATATTGAGGGCAGTGATTACTCCGCTTTGGATAACATCAATACAGGAGTGAAAGCCGTTAAGTTCTTCGATGGTAAGCAAGTCATCATCGAACGCAACGGCCGCCAATACAACCTGCTCGGTTTCTAAACTAACTAGAAAACCTAGAAAACCTAGAAAAACTAGATAGTCTAGATTAGCTAGATTTGCTAGTTGACTTTCTAAAAAAGCGAAAATTTGACGATTTTCGCTTTTTTATTTGCATATATGCAAAATTTTTTGTAATTTTGCAGCGACATTTAGGGTCTATAAATTAAATTGGGTGCAAAAGGGCATCCGTAAAACGTTAAATTATTATGAATATCATTACAAAGGAAGTTAAACTTCCGGATGGTCGAGTTGTTAAACTCGAAACCGGCAAGCTCGCTAAACAAGCTGACGGAGCCGTTATGGCTACCCTCGGCAACACGATGATTCTTGCCACAGTTTGCAGCGCAAAAGACGCTGTTCCCGGTACCGACTTTATGCCGCTTACCGTTGAGTACAAAGAAAAATACGCAAGCGCAGGTCGCTTCCCCGGCGGATTCACCCGTCGTGAGGGTAAAGCGTCTGACTACGAGATTCTGATTGCTCGTCTCATTGACCGCGCATTGCGTCCTCTCTTCCCCGCTAATTATCACGCCGAGACGTTCGTGAACGTTACGCTTTATTCGGCCGATGGCATTGATATGCCGGAGTCTATCGCCGGTTTAGCTGCCGGTGCAGCTCTCGCTTGCTCGGATATACCCTTTGAGGGTCCCGTTTCTGAGGTGCGCGTAGCTCGCGTTAATGGTGAGATGGTGATTAACCCCACCTTCGAACAATGCGAACAAGCTGACCTCGAACTCATGGTTGCCGCTACGTACGACAATATCATGATGGTTGAAGGTGAGATGAAGGAAGTGCCTGAGAGCGTTATGCTCGAGGCTATCAAAGCCGCTCACGAGGCTATCAAACCGCAATGTCTCGCTATCAACGAGATGATGAAGGCTTATGGCAAAGAGGTTAAACGCGAATACTGCCACGAGGTCAACGACGACGAACTCAAACAAGCCGTTCATGACTTCAGTTATGCTCGCGCTTATGCGCAAGCCACTTCTTCCGATACCGATAAGCATCACCGTGAGGCTATGTTCTCGCAGATCTGCGAAGACTTCAAGACGGAGAAACTTGACTATATGCAAGCCCGCGCAGAGGCTTTAGGCATTGATGTAGATGAGATTGCCGCTATGGTGGATCGCTACTACCACGATGTAGAGAAAGAGGCTATGCGTCGCGCTGTGCTCGATGAGGGCAAGCGTCTGGATGGCCGTAAGACCACGGATATTCGTCCTATCTGGTGCGAGGTAGGTTATCTTCCCGGCCCTCACGGTTCGGCTATCTTCACTCGTGGTGAGACCCAATCGCTCTCTACTTGCACGCTGGGTACCAGCCGTGACGAGAAGATGGTGGATGAGGCACTCATTCAAGGTTCAGAGAAGTTCTTACTGCACTATAATTTCCCGCCCTTTGCTACGGGTGAAGCCAAGGCTCAACGCGGCGTAGGTCGTCGTGAGATTGGTCATGGTAACCTCGCTTGCCGTGCCCTCAAGAACATGGTTCCGGAGGACTTCCCGTACTCGGTACGCGTTGTTTCCGATATCCTTGAGTCTAACGGTTCGTCTTCGATGGCTACCGTTTGCGCAGGCTGTTTGGCTCTCATGGACGCCGGTGTACCGTTGAAGAAACCTGTGAGCGGTATCGCTATGGGTATGATCTCCGAACTCGTTAACGATAAACTGAACTATAAGATTCTGTCCGATATCCTTGGTGATGAGGATCACTTGGGCGATATGGACTTCAAGACGACGGGTACCCGTGACGGTCTGACCGCTTGCCAGATGGATATTAAGGTGGATGGTCTAAGTTACGAAGTATTGGAGAACGCTTTGGAACAAGCGCACCAAGCTCGTATGTTCATCCTCGATAAGATCTGCGAGTGCATGCCCGCTCCGCGTGCTGACCTCAAGCCTCATGCTCCGCGTATCACGTCTTTCTATATTCCGAAGGATATGATTGGTGCTGTCATTGGCCCCGGTGGTAAGATTATTCAAGGTATCCAAGCCGAGACCGGTGCTGTCGTTTCGATTGAAGAAGACGAGAAGGGCGGTAAGGTGGAAGTAGCTTCCAATAACGGCGAACAGATGGCTGCCGCTATCGCTAAGATCAAGGCTATCGTGGCTATTCCCGAAGTAGGGGAGAGCTATGAAAGTACCGTTAAGTCGATCATGCCTTACGGTTGCTTCGTTGAGTTCATGCCCGGTAAGGAAGGTCTGCTGCATATCTCTGAGATAGACTGGAAACGTTTCGATACGATGGAGCAAACGGGTATCAAGGAGGGCGATAAGATTATGATTAAACTCCTTGAGGTTGATCCCAAGACCGGTAAGTTCCGTCTCAGCGCTAAGGCACTGAAGGAGAAACCCGAAGGCTACGTAGAGCCCGAGCGTCCCAGTCGAGAGCCGCGTAGTGACCGTGGTCCTCGCCCCGGTCGAGAGCCTCGACACGCAGATAGCCATTCGGACAACCGTGGTCCCCGTCCCGGTCGAGAGCCTCGACACGCAGATAGCCATTCGGATGGTTACAGCGACTTCGAAGGCGATGGCGCTAAGTTAGAAAAATAACATTCAACAAATTATTTAATTAATCAAAAATTTTAAAAAGTATGAAAAAAATTTTTTTATCTCTCGCTATGGTAGCAATGTCTGCTGTAGCCGTTAATGCTCAGTTCTTAATTGGTGGTTCATTAGGAATGAATGTTAACAATGAAACAAAGTTAACGAACTTTAGTATGTCTGCTGTACCTACCTTTGGTTATGCTATTAATGAAAACTGGGAAGTGGGTGCCTGTGTTCTTCTCGGTGGCGGTGTTAGAAACACGACTTCTACTATTAGCTTTTATGATGAAGAACTTATGCAGTATGTGCCTAAATCCGTAGAGGAGAAATTTAAATCATTCAATTGGGCATTTGAACCTTATGCACGTTATTACTTCTTCAATCGTAACAATTGGAAAGTTGGTATCGAAGGAATTGGTAGTGTTGGAGGTAGCTTACCTATTGGCGTTGAAGGCGCTGGTATGTCCGTTACATGGGGACTCAATTTCATGCCTGTTGTTACCTACAGCCCGAAAGAGCATTGGGTGCTGATTGCTTCTTGTGGATTCTTAGGCATTGGTGTGAATGGTGTTGAGAAGAGTTGTGACTTTGGCTTGAACGTAATGAACGGCGGAGCCAGCCAAATTGGTTTAGGTTTTGCTTACATGTTCTAAACGTTAAAGTATAAAAACACCTTAACAGCCTTTGTGCTGTGTTTAAATGCGCTTTTTTTGTCAATTTGACAGAAAAGCGCATTTTTATTTGCACATGTCAGAAAAAAGTTGTAATTTTGCAGCACAAACTGCAAAAACAAAAATAAAAAGGGGTATTAGCTCATCTGGTAGAGCGTTTCGTTCGCAACGAAAAGGTGGGCAGTTCGAGTCTGCTATACTCCACAAAAAATATCACAAAAAAAACTTTGTTTGGAACGAATAAATGTCCGAATTGAAATAGATAAATTAGTCAAATAAAAGGATTAAACCAATGTTGTACGATGTACAAAGAAACCTTCCTTTAGCAAAAATGGCGGACTTGGAGCAGAAATTGCGATAAAATTCTTCATTTTTTATAAATAAATTTGCATATATCAAGAAATAAATGTAATTTTGCAGCGTGAAACTGCTAAAAGTAATTAAATAAAGACTATGTCGTACACACAAATGGCACAATTAGAGGTGCTTAATGCTGTTAGAGGAATATCCTCTGAAGTGGAACTCAAGGAGTTTCGTGACATGATTGCGCACTATTTCGCAGAGAAGGCTCAAAAAGCCATTGATTCATTGTGGAATAAAGGACAAATAAATTCCCAAACAATTGATGCTTGGGGTAATGAACATATGCGTACACCTTATCGTCATGCGTCTCATCGTTCTTGATACAAACTGCTTACTGCAGACGTTACCATCTAATAGTCAATACCACAAAATTTGGCAAGATATTGTGGATGGTAAATTGAGTTTATGCGTAAATACTGATATTTTAGACGAATACGAAGAGATTCTCTCTCAAAAAACAACTCCGGAAATAGCGCATAATGTAGTAGAAGCCATTGCTCGACTATCAACTACGAGATATCAAGAGACTTATGTTCATTTTTCTCTTATCAACGCGGATCCAGACGATAACAAGTTTGTTGACTGTGCAATTGCTTCTGGGGCTGAATATATTGTCACTAATGATAAACATTTTGACATATTGCGGTCTATCCCTTGGCCTCAATTAAACATTATCACCTTAAAGGAGTTCGTTAAACAACTATAAGATGTGCGTTTAGTCTTCGAACTTATGTTCCTTGAACAACTTCTCCCTAACTATCAAAAAATAAACTTTGTTTGGAACGAATAAATGTCCGAACCGAAATGACTCTTAAAAATCTTTGCAAATATTACGCGCAGTGTGTGGCTAAGGAAAACAATGCTACCATTAAAGCTTCTTTGAAGGACAAAGAGACCTTGATGGAGTTGTCGTATATTGAAACGGGCACCATCAAAGAAAAAGATGTACTAAGTTTTCTCTTTGGACATTATGAAAAGGGCAAGGATTTGGTTTTAGGTTATCCGATACTGAAGGTAAAAGATAAGATAGTACCACTCTTCGTTAGTCGTATTTATCACACGGATTCCCAACGCAACAAAAGAGGTTTTTCCATAGAGGAGGAGATGGTCTTTAATAAGGAGGTTATCAATAAATACTCCGTTAATGAGCCAGATGAAAACTTAGAGGAGCTGCATGACCTTGAAGGGGAGTTGGGTTTCTCTAATGGCGTTATAAAGAGCGATAACCTCTTGGGGTTGCTTACCTACTTACGCATTCTTAGGCCTAAATGGGATTGGGTAGATAATCTTAATCCAAAAAACTTGGCCGATGGTTCCATTTTAACATCTAATACGGATGGTATTCTAAATAGGGCTTTTGTAATAGCTTTAGAACCTCGTCCTTACACAGTGGGATTAACGAAAGAATTAGAGCAAATGGAGGAACTGCACGAGTTCCAAATAGCTGATTCGATTTTGGGAAAGATTATGAAAGGATTTCCATTGAAGGCGTCCTATTCTACAGAACCGGTAGTGGAAATACTACCTGTTAATAGGGAACAGAAGCATGCTATTCAAGTGGCAATGGATTCGGATCTTACTGTTATTGCAGGACCTCCCGGTACAGGAAAAACACAAGTGGTTGCAAATCTAATCATCAATGCTATTCTACAAAAAAAGAGTGTTCTCTTTACCAGCAAGAATAATAATGCTGTTCAAGTGGTAGTCGATAGAGTGAATAGTATTTATCCTAAATTACCAGTCATTATCCGCTTTACGCAGGATACAAAAGAATGCTTAACCAACTATAGCCAGTTGTGGGAAAAGCATACACCTATGTATGATAAGGGTATGCCTTATTATTTCAAGTATAAAGAGTTGGCGGGAAAATATGAAGCCCTGCAAGCACGAAAACAAGATATCTTAGCGTTTCGTAATGCGATGGATGAAGCGGAAAGCCATTTGACAGATTATCGTATCGAATATGCTCGCTTCTTTGATGTCCTCTTAACGAGTGACGTAGAGAATTTGGAGAATGCTTATCAGTATTTCCTTTCTGCAGGTGCTGCTTATGCCCATTGCCGCAAAACGTTCTGGTTTAAAATATTTGGTATACGGTGGGGTAGAAGAATTGAAAAGAAATATAATAGGGCTATTCAACAACTCAATGATTTACTAAGCCAACATGCAATCCCGACGCAAGTGCACGCATCCATGACGCAGCGCGAGAGGTTAGATTATCAATGCATCTATGACCGTCATTTAGAGGCTATGAAAGCGATAGCCTCCTATAATAGTTTACTGCATCAAGTTCGTGATATGGAGGCTTTAGAGCAAATCGATTTCGCATTACTAGAGATGCATGTTACTTTGCAGAAGCAAGCTACAAGTGTGTGGAAGTATTGGCTCGATCAACATGCACGCGTTTATGATACTGAGTCACGAGCCGTCCTGCATCGGTATATTAGTTCGTTAGACTATGAGAAACATGATGATTTTCCAGTGTCCTTAGATGCGTTAATCCCTGCCAGTGCTATTACTTCCCTTTCTGCTCGTAAACGTATTCCCTTCTGCCCCGCACTCTATGATTTACTAATCATTGATGAGGCTAGTCAATGCGATATAGCTTCGATGATTCCTATGTTGATGCGTGCTAAAAGGGCGGTTATTATTGGTGATAAACAGCAACTTAGCCACATCTGCTTGCTTAACAAGGCCACGGATATGACCATGATAGAAAATAATAACATTGACGATTTACGCTGGGCTTATCGCTCCAATTCTGTTTACGATTTAGCAACTAGTGTTGTGCCTTCATCATGTATCGTGCAGTTGCGTGACCATCATCGTAGTTATCAGGATATTATTGCATTTTCAAATCAAGAATTTTATGGAGGTCAACTCCGCGTCGCTACCGATTATCGCAGGCTGAAGTCTCCTAATAATGGAACCGATATTGTTGGCTTGCAATGGATGAATGTGATAGGAAAAACGATTCGTCCGCAAACGGGGGGAGCCTACAATATGGAGGAAGTGGAAGGGGTTATCCGTATGTTAAGACGGTTAGCCCTTGAACTGCATTTTGAAGGTTCTATTGGCGTTACAACGCCTTTCCATATTCAAACAGAAATGATTCAGCGAGCCTTAGAGGCAGATGATGAATTAATGAATTATCTTACTCTCCATAACGATATATTGGTAGATACTGTACATAAATTCCAAGGGGACGAGAAAGATGTGATTATTTTCTCGCCGGTAGTTTCAAAGGGTGCTCCTTCCCAAAGTTTAGGATTCTTGAAAAGCACTGGCAATATCTTCAATGTAGCCATTACTCGTGCACGTTCCTTATTAGTGACTGTGGGAAATAAAGAATATTGTAAACATTGCGGAGTATCGTATCTAGAGCATTTTGCGGAATTTGACACTGGAGAAAGTGCCCCTGTTGCTTCCTCGGAATGGGAAGAAGTTTTGCAAAGAGCATTATCCGATGTCGGTATTCAAGTTATTGCGCAGCACCACGTGGATAAATATTATTTGGATTTAGCGGTCTTTAAGAATAAGCGAAAATTGGACGTTGAGGTCGATGGTGCTATGTACCATAAGACTTGGGATGATGAGTTATGTTATTCTGATCAACTGAGAAATCAAACGCTCATGAATCAAGGATGGGATGTGATGCGTTTTTGGGTTCAACAGGTGCGTGATGAATTACCCTGGTGTGTGCGCCAAATCCAAGCGTGGGTTGATAATGTTAAAATAAAACAATAATTCTCATTATGAAACACTTCCTCACAATTCTGCTACTTGCAGTAACGACATTCGCTTTTGGAGCGGAGAGAATAACCATAATTACGAATACCGGAGATAAAATAACAGGCTCTTTCGTAACAGGTTCTGATAAACAAATAACTATCAATGTAGATGGCAAAGAGGGGATACGAGTGTTTAATGCAACGGAAATACAACAGTTTACCCTTCCGGATGGGCGAGTAATAGTTTCGAAAGACGGACAATTTGTGTCTCAACAAAAAATAAAAACAGTAGAAACATCACAAACTGAAACTTATATGCCTGAATATGCCTTTAGAAAAGGAAATAGTTATCTCCTAAATGGCTATATGATGGATAAAAAAGCCTTTATGAATACCTTGTATTCTACTTGCCCGACTGCATATAATCATTTTAACAAAGGATATAAACTCTCTAAAATAGGATGGGGTTTATTTGGTGGTGGTTTGGGATTGGCAACTGTTGGTGGGCTCATCTCTGGTATTGGATCTATTCAGTCCACAAAAGGACAAACCAATTATGGTGCAGTTATAGGGGACTTATTTATTCTTGCCGGTAGCGACTGCGTAACGGCAGGTGTCGTTTGCTTGAGTATCGGATATGGGAAAATGCATAATTCGGTAGATTTGTATAATATCAAAGTAGAGGATCAACAACCAAAACCCACTCTGAGTTTTAACTATACCGGCACCGGTGCAGGTATAGCCATTGCTTGGTAAGGGGGGGCGAGACTGTCGAGAGACTGTCGGCCGACCCTCGGCTCAAAAAGACTGCAAAAACACTGATTAAAAACAAGCAGAGCCGTGAATTCACGGCTCTGTTATCTTTCAGGGCATCGCCCGGTCTTATAGCGAGCAAAGCGAACGGTCTTTCAGGGCCTTGCCCGGTCTTTCAGCAGACTATGTCTGCGGTCTTTCAGGGCATCGCCCGGTCTAATTAGTACGCATTCATCTGCTCGGTGACAGTGGTGTTGATGAAGTCGGCGAAGGCTTGGATGGTCATCTGACCCTTGTCCTCAGCACCTTGCTGGCGAACGGAGACAAGTCCTTGCTCGGCTTCCTTCTCGCCCACGATAAGCATAAACGGAATCTTCTTGAGTTCGTTATCGCGAATCTTACGACCAATCTTCTCGTCACGGTCATCTACGATAGCGCGTACATCTTGTTGCTCAAGAATCTCTTGCACCTTATGCGCATACTCGTTGGACTTCTCCGAAATAGGCAGAATAGCCACTTGGTCGGGCGTGAGCCACAAGGGGAACTTACCGGCAGTGTGCTCAATGAGTACCGCTACGAAACGCTCCATCGAACCGAACGGCGCACGGTGAATCATAACGGGACGGTGTTTGAGGTTGTCCTCACCCGTGTATTCGAGTTGGAAACGCTCGGGCAGGTTATAATCGACTTGGATAGTACCTAACTGCCAACGACGACCGATTGCGTCCTTAACCATAAAGTCTAACTTAGGACCATAGAAAGCGGCTTCACCATACTCCACCTTAGCGGGTAGGTTCTTCTCCTTACAAGCGTCAATAATAGCTTGTTCGGCTTTCTCCCATACCTCGTCGGAACCAACGTACTTGGTGTGGTTATTGGGGTCGCGGAGCGAGATTTGTGCCTCGAAGTTCTTGAAATCCAATGCTTTGAAGATAATCTCGATAATCTCCATGACGCGAATGAACTCGTCCTTAACTTGGTCTTGACGGCAGAAGATATGCGCATCATCCTGCGTGAACGAACGAACACGTGTCAATCCGTGCAACTCACCCGATTGCTCATAACGATAAACGGTACCGAACTCAGCAATACGCAACGGCAGGTCTTTGTACGAACGCGGGCTGTTCTTGAAGATAGTGCAGTGGTGAGGGCAGTTCATGGGTTTGAGCAAATAGACCTCACCTTCCTCCGGCGTGGTGATGGGTTGGAAACTGTCCTTGCCATAGTGATCCCAGTGACCGGAAGTGACGTAAAGGTTCTTATTGCCGATATGCGGGGTCATCACTTGCTGATAACCATAACGCTTCTGTATCTTCTTGAGGAAATCCTCTAAACGCAGACGGAGAGCCGTGCCTTTGGGTAGCCAGATAGGCAGACCCTTACCCACCATGTCACTGAACATGAACAGGTCGAGTTCCTTACCGATACGGCGGTGGTCACGTTTCTTAGCCTCCTCAAGGAGAGCCAAGTACTCGTCGAGCATGGATTTCTTGGGGAAGGTGATGGCATAGACGCGCGTCATCATCGGGCGGGTCTCATCGCCACGCCAATAAGCGGCAGCGCAAGAGAGCACCTTAACGGCTTTGATAGGAGCCGTAGTCATGAGGTGGGGACCCTTACACAGATCCGTGAAGTTACCTTGGGTATAGGTCGTGATATGACCGTCCTCGAGGTCGTTGATGAGTTCGCACTTGTACGTCTGACCCTTGTCGCCAAAGGCTTTGAGCGCATCGGCTTTGGAGATGTCACGACGGATGAGTTCGGACTTTTTTTGGAGCAACTCCATCATCTTCTTCTCGATGTTCTCGAAGTCGCCTTCTTTGATAGCCGTTCCCTCTTGGGGATAAACGTCGTAGTAGAAACCGTTCTCAATGGCGGGACCGATACCAAATTGGATACCCGGGTAGAGTTCTTGCAGTGCCTCTGCCATCAGGTGAGAAGAGGTGTGCCAGAAAGCATGTTTGGCCTCGGCATCTTCCCACTTGTGCAGTTTGATAGCGCAGTCAGTGGTGATGGGCAGACTCAAGTCGATGATTTCCCACTCGTTGTCTTTCTTAATGCTGGCAGCTAATACGTCTTGTGCCAGACGAGGGCTGATACTCTCAGCCACTTGATAAGCGGTGATACCGCTTTCGTACTCACGGACGCTTCCGTCCGGAAAAGTGATTTTAACCATATTGTTAAACCTACAAATGTTTATGCTCTTGGGGCTCACAACTGCTCCGCAAGCGAATATGTTATTTTGTTGTGAATTGTCTTCTAAACTCTGCTAATGTTATCGCTGTAGCCACAGCCACATTGAGCGATTCGATATGAGCGTTGGGTGCATAACTCGGTATGTAGAGCGGATGAGTGATGAACTCACGCACCTCAGCCGATATGCCGTTCCCCTCATTGCCCATGATGATGATTCCTCCCGCGGTGTCCGCTATCGCGCCATCTTCGTATATGTTGCGCCCATCCAAGAGCGTGCCGTAAATGGGAAACTTTAAACTATCAACTTTTGAACTTCTTTCAACTATTAACTTTAAACTTTCAACTAAATCTACATAATGTATATTCACGCGGGCGAGGGCGCCCATGGTGGCTTGTACTACCTTTGGATTATAGCAATCTGCCGTGTCCTTGGAGCAGTAGATGTCCGTTACACCAAACCAATCGGCGGTACGGATAATGGTACCGAGGTTGCCCGGGTCCTGTATCCCGTCTAACGCCAAGATTAGACCGGCTTCGGCTGAAAGATTGTCGTTCTTGAGAGAACGTTGCCTAAAGACTGCTAAACTGCCTTGCGGATTTTTGAGGGAAGACATTCTTTCCGCTCCATTTTGAATGAGGGTGACGAGTTCAAAGTGCCCCATCAGTTCCCCAATGCACTTGTCCCCTTCAGCGACGAAGAGTTTCTCTTCGTCCCTCACTTTTTTTTGCTGCAAAGAGCGAATAAATCGCACTTGATTCTTGCTAATATGACCTAAAAGTGGCTCCATTTCTCAAAAAACGGTGCAAAGATACAAAATAATTTGCATATATGCAAAAAAAATCGTACCTTTGTGCGCTAAATTATTATGCCGAAGTATATACATGTCATATTATTTTTATTGATGAGTGGTATTTTGCTGCTTTTGACAGGCTGTAATACGTGTCGTTATGTTCCTTCGGATAAGTATCTGCTCAACAAGGCCAAGATTGAGATTGATGGAAGCAAGGAGGTTGCTCCCTCGGATTTGAGTGGATATCTTCGTCAGAAGCAAAATTCGGAGATCTTAGGTTTCTGGAAACTGCAATTACATATTTACAATACGGCACCTAAGGATACCATCTCTAAATCCCAAAAGCGATTGACTCGTAATGCTCACCGCATGGGTGAGGCTCCTGTTATCTATGACCCGATAGCGACCGTAACTTCGATGGAGCAGCTGACAAAGGCTATGGCGAATAAGGGTTTCTTCCGAGCACGAGTAGATACGTCGATTGTTTATAAAGTGAAGCCGTCAAGAGATGGTAAACGCGTAGAACGTAAGGTTAATGTAACGTATAAGATCACGCCTAATGCGCCATATCTCATTCGAGATTACACGAATAATATCTCCAACGATGTGGTGCGTGCTGTAGCTAATAACAGAGGACGAAAGGTAAAAGATGGGGATCGCTTTGATCTCTCAACCTTAGATGACGAAAGGCAACGTATCGCTTCCGGAATGCGTAGGAGAGGGTATTATTACTTCGATAAGTCCATGTTAGAATATCGTGCGGATAGTAGTTACTCAACGAATGAGGTGGCAATGGAAATAAAACTATATGATTACTTAGACCAATTGCCCGATTCGGTAAAGCAGAAGATATATAGTCAATATCGTATTGCCAAAGTTTATTTTCACCAAGATTATGACCCCAAACATCTTCCGGAGGACGTTGTGGTAACAACCGATTTAAGTGATGCCCAGACAGGGTATGAATTTACTTATGTAGATAGACGCTTGCTGCGCAATAACGTGCTCAAGAAGGCCTGCAGGATTGTACCGGGTATGCTCTTTAATGAGGCCGCTTTAGAGGAAACATATGCTAACCTCAATGGCTTAGGTCCCGTCAAGTATATTGATATCGCCTTTGTTCCTGTGAGTGATAATGAGTTGGATTGTCATATAACGATTTCTCGAAGCAAACTCAATAATGTCTCTGCCGAAATAGAAGGAACCTATTCTGCGGGCGATTGGGGAATTGCCGCCGGAGTGGGTTATGCTAATAAGAATATCTTCCGTGGAGCAGAACAGTTATCCTTGAACGGCCGTGCCAGTTATGAGTGGCGTCAAGCCGGAGGACGGGCAATCGAAGGAACAGCAGAGGCGGGATTGCTCTTCCCCAATAGTTTGAAAGTGAATATAGCCTATAAATACCAACATCGTCCGGATGAATATACGCGAACCATCGCTAATGCCGGCTTGTATTACACGGTTCATCAGCATAAACACTCTCATTGGTCGCATCAGTTTAATCTGTTGGATATCAGTTATGTTTATCTGCCCTATGTGAGTGATGCTTTCCGTATCAATTTCTTGGAGCAATCGACGGTGCTTAAGTATAGTTACGAGAATCACTTTATCGTGGACTGGTCCTATCATGGTCAGTATAACGGCTTTAATTCGTTGCACCCCTATCGTAGTTATGTGACGTTCAGTTATTCGGTAGAGACAGCAGGAAACTTACTTTACGGTCTCAGTACGTTAGCTAAACAAAAGAAGAATGACGTTGGACAATATGAGATATTCAAGATTCCGTATTCACAATATGCTAAGGCTGATTTTAATTTCACATTCCACCATATTTTGGCGCCGAATCATCAGATAGTGACCCATCTTGGTGCCGGTGCGGCTGTGCCGTATCTCAATTCGGGAGTAGTACCTTTTGAAAAGCGTTTCTTCTCGGGAGGTAGTAGTTCGGTTCGTGGTTGGCAAGCTCGCGCATTAGGTCCGGGCGGATTCTCCATGCAAGGGAATAGTAGTCTTATTTATGAACTCAAGGCGGGTGATATACGGTTGGACGCTAACGTAGAGTATCGTTATCATGTCCTTAATTTCCTTGAATTGGCAGCATTCTTTGATGCCGGAAATATATGGACGATACGTGACTATGAAGAGCAACCGGACGGCGTGTTCCGTTGGAACGAGTTCTATAAACAAATCGCTATGGCGTATGGTCTTGGTGTGCGTTTAGACTTTAGTTTCCTCATCTTCCGCGTCGATTTAGGTGTTAAGCTCTACGATCCTGCCCGTATTAACGGCCCTCGTGCCGGTACGCAATGGCGTACAATAGGCAACGGTCTGGGGTGGAAGGACGATATGACGCTGCATTTTGCTATCGGATATCCGTTTTGATTAGTTTAGAGGTTATGTTGAAACCCTATTATATAAAATCAGTTGTGGAAGCCGGTTGTGATGAGGCGGGTAGGGGACCACTTGCGGGGAGTGTGTTTGCGGCGGCAGTAATCTTCAATGAGAATGATGAATGGAATCGGCTTCGACAGAATGATGCAATGATGAATCTCATTAACGACTCCAAGCAACTGACGGCGAAGCAACGAGAACAGTTGCGCCCATGGATAGAACAACACGCGGCGGCGTGGGCGGTGGCGGAAGTGACGGCCGAAGAAATAGACAAAATAAACATATTGAATGCCTCAATCTTGGCTATGCAGCGGGCACTGAGTAAACTGACTATTCGTCCTGAACATATCCTTGTAGATGGAAATAAGTGGAAACCCTATGTGCCGGAGGGAGAAGTGCTTGAGATACCGGCAAAGACGGTGGTCAAAGGGGATGCTACCTATCTCAGTATAGCTGCGGCAAGTATTTTAGCCAAGACTTATCGAGACGAATACATGACCAAACTGGCAGGGCAGTATCCTCAATATGGCTGGGAAAGGAACATGGGATACCCGACCAAGGAACATTATGAAGCGATAGCCAAGTATGGTATCACTCCCTTCCATCGCAAGAGCTTTAGGTTAGAGGTTAGTGGACGGCAGCAGAACTGCCTACAGGTTAAAGGAAAACATTAAACATCAAAATATTAGAATTATGAACCTACTGAATTTTATTCGTAAGAACGAAGAAGGAGAGGAAAAGAAGCCTCGTAAGAAACGTGGTTGTTTATGGACCATTATTATTTGTGCCGTTGTTTATATCGGCATGTGTTTCGCCATTGGTGCTGCTTTTGGTAGTTTATTTGGAAGTCATTCTGCTACTTTGACTGAAAACACCATTTATAAACTCAAATTAGAGGGTGTTCTCCATGAGCAAGGGCAAGAAACTAATCCTTTTGCCTTTATGATGGGAGATATGTTTGGGGCTGGTTCACAACAAACGGTTGTGGGATTAGATGACCTATTGTCTAATATCAAACTGGCTAAAGAAAATGATATGGTGAAAGGTATTTGCCTTGATGGAGGTACTCTTGCCATAGCTCCTGCTAATGCTAAGACGCTTCGTGATGCTTTATTGGATTTTAAGACTTCAGGTAAGTGGGTAGTGGCTTATTCAGAGATGTACACGCAAACGAATTACTATATCGCCAGTGTGGCAGATCAAATATATCTAAATCCCGTTGGTGTAGTTGATTGGAAGGGACTTGGTGGACAACGAATGTATTACAAACGTTTGTTGGAAAATTTAGGTGTTGAGATGCAGATTATAAAGGTGGGAACGTTTAAGTCTGCTGTAGAACCATACTTTAGAACCTCAATGTCCGATGCCGATCGTAAGCAAACAGAACGCTATTTGTTTGGTATTTGGGATGATTTCAAAGCAGCGGTGGCAACTTCTCGTAATCTGTCAGTAGAGCAATTGGATGCCTATGCAGATGAGTATATGACGCTGCAAGATCAATCTAAATACATTGAGTATAATCTGGTGGATAGTTTGATTTATCCTCAGCAGATGGATAGTATCGTTAAAAAGTTGGTGGGAACGGAGGATTATACATATATGGGTACTAATTCAATGGCAACCGTTGAAAGGCCTGTCAATATGTCAGATAACCAAATAGCTATCGTTTACGCAGATGGTCAAATTACGGATGATAGTGGAGATGGTATTGTTGGAACAAAAATGGTGAAAACCCTCAATAAAGTGGCAAAAGAGAAGAACGTGAAAGCTGTTGTTTTCCGTGTTAATTCGCCCGGAGGTAGCGCCAATGCTTCCGAACAGATTTGGCATGCCGTGACGATGCTGCAAGAGAAAGGCCTGCCCGTTGTTGTATCAATGGGTGATTATGCCGCTTCCGGAGGATATTATATCTCCTGCGCTGCTGATTATATCTATGCTGAACCTACTACGCTTACGGGTTCAATAGGTATCTTTGGCACCGTGCCTAATATCAATAAACTGCGTGATAAGATTGGTCTTGACCTTGATGGTGTTAGCACGAATAAACATTCGGCATTGGAAGCAAATATGATTTATAAAGGCATGAACCCTGAAGAGTTGGCTCTGATGCAGAACATGGTTAATCGTGGTTATGACCTCTTTACCCAACGTTGTGCCGATGGCCGTCACACAACGCAGGAGTCCATTAAGCAGATTGCCGAAGGACGTGTCTGGCTTGGAAAGGATGCGCTGGAATTAGGCTTAGTAGATGAATTAGGTAATATAGATGCCGCTATTGCAAAGGCTGCTTCTTTAGCCGGTTTGACCGATTGGAAAGTCGTTTCCTATCCGGAAAAGAAAGATCCCTTTATGGAGTTAATCGAATCGCTTGGCGAACCTGATACAGAGGAGGAACGTATTATAACCAAAATTAAAGAGTTTGCTTCTCAACCTCGTATAATGGCATTAATGCCGGAAATTGAAATTCAATAATGAACATCTTTCACTCCATCGTTTGTTCGCCTATTAGTGCGATTATAGGTTTAGTGCTGCACATTCGGCATCAACTTTATGACGCGCATATATTACGTTCCTTCTCGGTAAATATTCCTACTATTTGTGTCGGAAACCTTGCTTTAGGTGGAACGGGTAAGACGCCTCATGTGGAGTACTTGATTCGTCAACTCAGTAAGCATTATCGTGTAGCCGTTCTCTCAAGAGGGTACGGACGTAAGAGTCGTGGTTTTGTGCTTGCTACTCCTGAGTCAACGGTTGCTCAAATAGGGGATGAACCGCTACAGATAGCACGTAAGTTCCCGTCTATTCCAGTAGCCGTTTGCAAGAACAGGGCACAAGGAGTGCATAAGTTGCAACAACTCTTCCCCGACCTTCAAGTGGTTATCTTAGATGATGCCATACAGCATCGTTCGATCCGTTGTGGATTAACGATACTGCTATCAGCTTATGATAACCTATATGTCAATGACAGCCTCTGGCCGTTAGGAACATTGAGAGACTTACGGTATCGTGCGCACAAGACGAACATTATTATTATCACTAAGTGCCCTGATACCATGCTTCCAATAGACCGTAGGGTAGTAGAAACCCGTCTTCATAAAGCGGCATTTCAACAACTCTATTTCTCTTCGTTGAAGTATGCACCCTTACCAGAAGAAGGAACGCCGCTTATTGTGACCGGGATTGCTAATCCTAAGCCCCTCGTTGATTATGTGCAATTGAGCAAACCGAAAGCAGAACTCCTTGCTTTTCCGGATCATCATATATTTACACAGCGTGATGTGAATCGTATCTTTGCTGCTGCGGAGCATTACGATTATGTACTCACTACCGAGAAAGATTTGCCTCGTTTGGAACAAGTAGGAGTGGCAGAAGCCTTAGGAGATAAACTGCAAGTTGTACCGATTGAAGTTCAACTGATACAAGATGAGGATCAACTGATAAAGAAACTATCCGAATATATTTCTAAGATATGCTAAAAATCTTACGTCGCTTTATACCGCCTTATCGCTCGTTGGTAGGCCTAAATATCTTCTTTAACCTACTTTCGACTTTATTCTCCCTCTTCTCGTTTGCCACGATTATACCCGTGCTCCAAATACTCTTTGGTCTTAATAGTACGGAGTCTTCCTATACAGCGCTGACGAGTGGCATGGCGATGGATGAATTGCTGATGGCGATAAAAGGGAATATGTATTTCTATTTAGACCAACTTATCGCTCTTCACGGGGCGGGATTTGTACTTTTCCTTTTAGGTGTAGTGCTGGTTGTGCTGACCGGTTTTAAGTGTTTATTAGCGTGGCTGGCTAATTTTTACATGGTTCCTATTCGGACGGGTGTACTGCGTGACTTACGCAAACAACTTTACGATAAGGTTGTTTCGCTCCCGATAGGTTATTTCACCGAGGAGCGCAAGGGCGACGTCATGTCCCGCATGACGAACGATGTTAATGAGGTAGAGGCTTCTATTATGTCCACGTTGGATATACTCTTTAAGAATCCAATTATGATTGCGATTTATCTCATTACTCTCTTTGTTATCTCGTGGAAACTGACGCTCTTTGTGTTGGTGTTGCTTCCCTTAGCGGGATTTGTTATTGGTCGAATAGGGCGCAGTCTCAAACGTTCATCCACTAAGGGACAAGAACAGACGGCGGACATATTAACGCAGATAGAGGAGACGCTTGGCGGATTGAGAGTGGTTAAGGCTTTTAATGCGGAAGATAAACTCAAGAACCGTTTCAGCCAGCTCATCAACGATACTCGCCGCACCTTCAACCGCATCAACCGCCGTTATTACTTAGCGCATCCTGTGTCCGAGTTCTTAGGAACGGCACTGATTGCTATCCTTATTTGGTATGGTGGTTCGCTTATTTTGGGTGAGCGTTCCTTCATTGATGCGGCTACGTTCATTTATTACCTCGTTATCTTCTACTCGATTATCAATCCGGCAAAGGATTTGAGCAAGGCCTCCTATGGTATCCGCCGCGGTCAAGCTTCCCTTGAGCGAATAGATAAGATTCTTAATACAAAAAATAATATCCTTGATAACTCTCAACTATCAAACCAGACGGCTTCTCTAAACTCTAAACTTTCCACTCTAAACTCATCGATAGAGTACAAGGACGTAAGCTTCGCTTATACTTCCAATCGTCTCGTATTGGAACATATCAATCTCACTATCCCTAAGGGAAAAATGGTGGCTATTGTGGGGCAGTCGGGTAGTGGTAAAACAACCTTAACCGATTTGTTGCCGCGCTTCTATGATGTGTGCGAAGGTGTGGTGCTTGTGGACGGGGTAGATATTCGCAATATACAACCACGCGATTTACGTTCGTTGATGGGAATAGTGAACCAAGAAGCTATCTTGTTTAACGACACCTTCTATAATAACATCACTTTTGGTGTGGACACCTCTCAACCTGCTCCTAACGGTGGTACTTGGCAAGAAGCAGTAGAACAAGCAGCACGTATTGCTAATGCGCACGATTTCATCATGGCAACGCCGGAGGGGTATAACACTTGTGTCGGTGACCGAGGTTCACGCCTTAGTGGCGGACAACGTCAGCGTATATCCATAGCACGTGCTATACTGAAGAATCCTCCTATTCTGATTCTGGATGAGGCCACTTCGGCATTGGATACGGAGTCCGAACAACTCGTTCAGCAGGCGTTAGAGCGATTGATGAAGGATAGAACGACACTTGTTGTGGCGCACCGTCTATCTACTATTCGCAAAGCCGACCTTATCTGCGTGTTAGATGAGGGGCGTATCGTTGAGCAAGGAACGCACGAGCAACTCCTTGCCCTTAACGGACACTATAAGAAATTAGTTGAAATGCAAAATACGAAGTGATATGATACTACTTGCTGATTCTGGTTCTACGAAAACTCATTGGGCACTGATGACCGCTAATGGTCATTCTCAGGACTTCTATACTGCGGGTATCAATCCCGTCTTGCAGTCGCCTGAACTGATACAACAAACGATTGACCATCTCTTAACTCAGATAGGTTCGCTCTTGTGGGCAGGGACGATAACGAACGTCTTTTTCTACGGAGCTGGGTGCACACCCGAGAAGAAAGGACTGATGCGCGAGCTATTGGCTAAGGTGTTTAAGAAGGCGCAAGTGCAAGTCGAATCGGATATGCTTGGTGCGGCACGCGGCTTACTCCAACGCGAACAGGGCATAGCTTGTATCTTAGGGACAGGCTCCGGCTCGTGTTTCTATGATGGGGAACAGATTGCCGCTACTGTGCCCTCGTTAGGTTTCATCTTAGGAGACGAAGGTTCTGGTGCTACCTTGGGTAAACGATTGGTGTCCGATGCGCTCAAGAACCAATTGCCGATGGAACTGAAAGAAGCTTTATTGAAAGAGTATAATATCACCCAAGCGGATGTTATTGACCGCGTTTATCGTCAGCCTATGCCTAATCGTTTCTTGGCTGAACTTAGTCAGTTCTGCGCACGGCATATAGAGCAACCCGCTATCCGCCAACTCGTTTATGACCACTTCGATTCCTTTGTGAAGCGCAATCTATTGCAATATGAAATGAAGAAAGTGTCCTTCGTCGGTTCGATCGCCTTTTACTATAAAGATATATTAGAGGTTGTTTTATTAGATAATGGTCTCACGTTAGGCACTATTATGAAAGACCCTATCGAGGGACTCAAAACATATCATCAATCCGACCTTGTCCCCACACTTTAAACTTGTTAACTTTAAAACTTCTTTCAACTTTCAACTTTCAACTTTCAACTTTCAACTTTAAACTTTCAACTAAAATGTACTTTCTTCCTTCAAGAATTTGTTCTACGGAACTCATTAAGCAAATAGCCGACCAAGTTACGTTCTCTACGGATAAATATGTTATCCTATCCACGAAACCTCATATTGATTGGGTTTATCGTGCTGAGCAGCGTTTGGAGCAAGTCCTTTCTTATACCCACGCCGCGATGGTCTATTCTGACCGCTTTGCTAACGGACAGGCATCGCCTGTGATTGATTACCAAGAGGGAGCTCTCCGCGACGATTTTGATTTTGGTGCTGTTACGGTGTGGAATAGGGAAGTGTTCTTGCAAGCTGTAGCGCAAATGGATACGAACTACGAGTATGCAGGATTCTACGACCTCCGTTTGCGCGTGAGTAGGATAGGGCAGTTAGTGCATATACCGGAATACCTTTATTATGAGGTAGAGGAGGATAACCGTAAGTCGGGCGAGAAACTGTTTGACTACGTTAATCCGGCTAATCGTGCCGTTCAGATAGAGATGGAAGCGTGCGTTACGGCTCACCTCAAAGCCCTTGGCGCGTGGGTCGATTATACTACTCTACACTCTACACTCTCCACTCTAAACTCTAATAGACCCACTGCCTCCGTCATCATCCCTTGCCGTAATCGTGTCAAGACGATTCGTGATGCTGTTATGAGCGCGCTTGCGCAACGCGTGCGCGAACCTTATACTTATAATGTAATAGTCGTGGACGATAACTCTACCGATGGTACGGTAGAAGAAATCTCTAAACTCTCCACTCTAAACTCTCAACTCATTATCCTTCACCAAGACCCAACATGGCACGGCATTGGCGGTAACTGGAATAATGCTATTCACGATGAGCGTTGCGGTCAGATTGCTATTCAATTAGATAGTGACGACACGTATTTTGATGAGAATACGGTGCAACGTTTCATTGATGCCTTTGAGTCTGGTGATTATGCCATGGTTATTGGTACCTATCAGATTGTAGATGCCAATCTTGCCCCTCTATCTCCTAACCCGATGATTATCTCTCACGCTGAGTGGACGGCAGAGAACGGAATGAACAACGCTCTGCGTATCAATGGTTTAGGAGCACCGCGTGCTTTTAGAACAGATTTGCTAAAGACGATTGATTTCCCGACCACTAAGTATGGCGAAGATTATGCGGTGGCCTTGCGTATCAGTCGCGAATATAAGATTGGGCGTATTTACGATGTAGTGTATAACTGCCGACGTTGGGAGCATAATTCAGATGCTAATTGCAGTATCGAGGAAATGAATCGCAATAATTTCTATAAGGACCGCCTCCGCACGTGGGAACTGCAAGCCCGCCTAACCATTAAACACTAACCCATAAGCGATGTTCACTAACTCCGTTATTTTTACGATTCTCATTTATTCGCTGGTAATTGCGCTTGGCATGTTATTGGGAAAGATACGCTTTTGGGGCGTTAGTTTCGGTGTGGTCTTTGTTCTTTTTGCCGCTTTGGCAATAGGTCATTTCCATTTACCGCTGGATACGGTGGCGATGGATGTGCTCAAGAACTTAGGTCTTATCTTCTTTATCTATTCGGTAGGTTTGCAGGTTGGACCCTCTTTCTTTGCCTCGCTTAAGCATGGGGGACTGAAACTCAATGCTCTTGCTGTAACTATTGCCTTATTAGGAACGGCTGTGGCGGTGGTGTTGTTCTATATCCTCAACGCTTCGTCCTTGTTTGGTGAAGATACGCACCTGTCGCTACCTATGTTAGTGGGCGTGCTTAGTGGAGCTGTCACTTCTACGCCTTCCCTCGGTGCAGCGCAAGAGGCACTGGATCAATTAGGAAGAACAGACCCTATCTCATTAGGTTATGCCGTCGCTTATCCGGTGGGTGTGCTGGGAACAATGCTCGTCATGGTGTTACTCAAACTCTTTTTTAAGGTAGATATACACCAACAGGAGCAACAATTAGCCGATGCTAATAATGACGAGATGCCCGTGATGATGACCCTACAAGTCACTAATCCTGCCTTTTGTCATGTCCCGATTGCTCAGTTATCGAAGCAGTCTCATCCGTTTATTATCTCGCGAATAGCTCGGGATGGCAAGATTATTATGCCCTCCGGACCTACGATGTTAGAGCAGAACGATATTATCTTTTTCCTTACTAAAGAGGAGTATGCCGATGAGTTTATTCAGCATATAGGAAATAGGGTAGAGTACCCATGGAAGGACGACCAAACGGGACTGGTGTCGCGTCGTATCGTGGTTACCAAGAGTAGTATCAATGGCACTAAGATAGGCGATTTGCATCTGCGTAAGGCTTATGGAGTCAATATCACGCGTGTCAATCGTGCCGGAGTGAACCTACTTGCTACTCCTGATTTGGTGTTACAAGTGGGTGACCGCGTCATGGTGGTCGGACCCTTGGAGTCAATTCACAAAGCGGAACAGATATTAGGCAATACGCTCAAGAAACTGAATGAACCGCATATCATCACTATTTTCTTGGGTATAGCGTTAGGTATCTTGTTAGGAATGGTACCTATATATCTTCCTTCTCTACCTATGCCGGCTCGCTTGGGTATTGCCGGTGGACCGCTTATTGTGGCTATTTGTATAGGTGCTTTTGGATATAAGTTCAAACTCATTTCCTATACCACTTATTCGGCAAACCTCATGCTTCGCGAGGTGGGGTTATGTCTTTTCCTTTGCTCTATCGGTCTCACCGCGGGGCAGCAGTTCGTGGAAACGGTCTTTTCTGCACAAGGTATCGTTTGCCTTATTGCCGGAGCGTTAATCACTATCCTTCCGCCCTTATTGGTTGGGTGTGTATTGATGGCACGTAAGGTCAATTATCTCTCTGTGGTGGGACTGGTTGCCGGTGCGCACACGAATGCGCCGCCCTTGGCTTATGCCTCTTCGCTTAGCGAGAGTGACCGTCCGGCAGTCGTTTATTCGACTGTTTATCCGCTGATTGTCTTCCTGCGTATTATGTTGGCGCAGTTGCTTATCATCCTTTTTGTCTAACCACTACCCACTATGACCATCCGAGTAGGTATAGTAACCGCTCCGCATATTGATTACGAGTTAAGGGAGCATACGTTTGTTCTTCACAACGTGCGTATCGGCATTGGTTTTCATTGGGACCAAACGGAAGACGAGGAGTTCGAGGGTGAACTGGAGATTCTGCATAACGCAGACGGTACCGAAACGGCGGTCAATATCATTGACCTCGAATCGTATATCTCTTGTGTCATTTGTTCGGAGATGTCTGCGGATAGTCCCCTTGAGTTATTGAAAGCGCACGCTGTTATCTCCCGTTCGTGGGTGTTACGCAATATCGGTCATACGGGGCACGTGGGATATGATGTCTGTGCCGATGACCATTGTCAGCGGTATAATGGTCTCCGTCGCCGCTCTGCTCTCGCCCTTCAAGTCGTTGAAGAAACGAAAGGTGAAGTACTCATACCTCTAAACTCTAAACTCTCCACTCTAAACTATAAAGATATATGCGATTGTCGCTACCACAAGTGTTGTGGCGGTCGTACAGAAATATATTCCACTTGTTGGGAGGACAAGGACTATCCCTACCTCCAATCGGTCGAATGCCCCTATTGCCATCCTTCAGCCCGCTCTTATGTCAATGATTACGATCGTTCAACTCGCGATTATCACTCTTGGGCGGTGGAGTACACACAGGAGGAGTTGAGTAGGGTAGTAAAAGAGAAGACGGGAGTGGATTTTGGTTTGATAACGGACATTATCCCGTTGCACCGGGGTGCGAGTGGGCGAATAGATAGGTTAGAGATAGTGGGTACCAAGCATCGGGAGGTGATAGGTAAGGAACTGCGTATCCGCCAAGCCCTCTCCCCAACGACCCTTTACAGTTCGTGGTTCGAGATTGAAAAACTAACAAACTCTAAACTTCTTAACCAGACGGCTACTCTAAACTCTCCACTCTCCACTCTAAACTACCTTTTCCGTTTGAACGGAAAAGGATGGGGTCACGGTGTCGGCTTATGTCAGATAGGCGCTGCTGTGATGGCTCAGCAGGGCTTCACGTATAAGCAGATCTTGGCTCACTATTATCGCAACACGGAAATCTCGTGTTTTTGCAGAAAAAGTTAGAAATTTAACAATCAAATCATATGAAAAAACGTGACTTCATTCTCTTTTTTATTCTGGTAATTCTCTTTGCCGGTATAACGCTCTTTCGACATCATCAGCAACAACCCCAAGGCGCTAAATACGACTTTGTCAGTATTTCCCACGAGATACCCGATGTGTTACTCGACATACGCTATCATGGTACCTATAACTTCGTCGGCACTCGCGTAGATGGGTATGATGAACCTATCGCTCTGATGACACGCCAAGCCGTTGATTCACTCAAACGCGTCAGCGACGACTTACTGCAACAAGGCTACCGACTCAAGGTCTTCGATGCTTATCGACCTCAACGTGCCGTGGATCATTTTGTTCGTTGGGCAAAAGATGTGGACGACACTATTACGAAGCAGTATTTCTATCCCGATTTAGCTAAAGATCGCCTTTTCCCTGAAGGTTTCATTTGTGAGCGTAGTTCGCATACGCATGGTTCAACCATCGACCTCACCCTCTTTGATATGACCACCGAACGCGAGGTCGATATGGGAGGAACGTTCGATTGGTTCGGCTTTAGTTCCTATCCGTCATATACCAACCTCACACCCGACCAACTGGCTATGCGTCAACTCCTCCGTGACGCGATGATACGTCATGGTTTCAAGCCTTTTGATACCGAATGGTGGCATTTTACTTTAGCGAACGAACCTTATCCGGATACGTTCTTTGATTTCCCCGTATCCCTCCGTTCCGTTACACAATAAAAATAATTGTCGTTTTTTAGTTGTATGCGTACTTGTAGTGCTCCTGTAAACATACCACTAACGTAGCATCCACACAGCACCATAGGCTAACGCTATGACTGTGAGGTTCTTGCGAGGGGGCGTGAGTACCATAGGGCTCGGTAAGAACCCGATAAAAACCCGAAAAAAAAACAGAGGCGAACCTCTGCTTCTCTTTATCCTTTCAACGCTTCAATAAGCTGCCGTATGGTGGTGATACGCGCTTCGGCATCGTGCTGCTTCTTGCGCTCCATCTCAACCACCTCCGGTTTGGCATTCGCTACGAATCGTTCGTTATTCAGTTTAGCCATTACACCCCTGAGGAATCCCTCTTGATGAGCCAAATCAGCCTCAAGCTTCTTTATCTCCTCATCTTTATTGATGAACTGATCCAGCGGAACAAAATACTCGTCCGTACCAATGATAAACGACGAACCGGCAGATGAGTGTTTGGCGTCTTGTGTCAGGCTTATGGTGACATTTGCCAATTTGACTGCGACATCACTCACTTCCTTGGGAGCCATAAGCGTCAACTCTTCCTTCGGAGAGATGTTCTTAGCCGCACGGATAGCACGGATATTCACCACAATCGACTTAGTCTCCTCCATGGCAAGGAGTAGAGGAGTAGAGGAGTAGGGGGGTAGGGTAAGAGATGAGTACATGATGGTTTCACCTTCTTTACGCTCTGCGATATTCTGCCACAACTCCTCGGTGATAAACGGCATGAAGGGGTGGAGTAGTTTGAGCATATACTCGAAGTATTGCAGCGTCAAATCATAGGTCGTCTTGTCAATGGGTTGACCATAAGCAGGCTTAATCATCTCTAAGTACCACGAGCTGAACTCGTCCCAGAATAGTTTATAAATAGCCATCAAGGCTTCACTCAAACGGTACTGCTTGAAGAGTTTACTTACTTCCTCGTCCGTCTTGCTGAGCATTGCTCCAAACCAGTCGGTGGCTTGTTTGCAGATAGCGTCTTGCTCTTTGTCTACAACCTCTAAGCCCTTGACGAGGCGGAAGCAGTTCCAAATCTTATTATTGAAATTACGCCCTTGCTCGCATAGCGAGTCGTCAAACAAGATGTCGTTTCCGGCAGGAGCGCAGAGCATCATACCCATACGCACACCGTCAGCACCGTAACGCTCAATCAAGTCCAACGGATCGGGACTGTTACCCAAACTCTTACTCATCTTACGACCTAACTTATCACGCACGATACCCGTGAAATAAACATGCTTGAACGGCATCTGACCCATGTACTCATAACCCGCCATAATCATACGAGCCACCCAGAAGAAGATAATGTCCGGACCCGTAACGAGGTCAGCGGTGGGGTAGTAGTAGGATAATTGTGCATTGTGCATCGTGCATTGTGCATCTAAAATCTTGCTTCCGTCTTTAAGGAAGAGGGAGATAGGCCACAACCACGAACTGAACCACGTGTCGAGGGCGCCTTCATCTTGAACGTAGTTGCCTTCGGGCTTGGTCTCGCTAACGACAATCTTATCGTTGGGGTAGTTCTCCAAACCCGTTTGAGCCAAGATATCCGCATCGTAATAGGCAGGGATACGGTGACCCCACCACAATTGACGACTGATACACCAGTCTTTGATGTTCTCGAGCCAAGCGCGATAAGTGTTCTTGTATTTAGCGGGATAGAAGACGATGTCGTCGTTCATTACCGGACCTAAAGCGATGTCAGCAAAATGCTGCATGCGAATGAACCATTGCAACGACAAACGCGGTTCGATAGGCACATTCGTGCGCTCCGAATACCCTACCTTATTATCGTAGTCCTCAATCTTCTCAATCAGTCCGAGGGCTTGCAGTTCTTCCACAATCACTTTACGGCACTCAAAACGATCCATGCCTTGGTATTTATCCAAATCGAACTGTAAGAACTCTAAGTTCTCCTCTTTCAGCGCCTCAACATTAAGATGCGCGTCGGCAGTGAAGATATCAATCGTCTTGAGGTTATACTTCTGTCCGAGGGCGTAGTCGTTCACATCATGGGCAGGGGTGACCTTGAGGCAACCCGTACCGAAGCCAATCTCGACATAACGATCCTCAATAATAGGAATGACGCGTCCTACACCCGGCACAACAACGTGCTTGCCTTTTAACCATTGGTTCTTTTCCTCCTTGGGGTTGATACAAACGGCGATATCGCCAAAGATAGTCTCTGGACGAGTAGTAGCCACAACGGCGTACTTGCCCGGTTCCTCTACTACATTATACTTGAGGTAATAGAACTTACTATGTTCCTCGTGGTAGATAACCTCCTCGTCACTCAAAGCAGTCTGACGCTCGGGGTCCCAGTTGACCATGCGCAAGCCACGATAGATGAGTCCCTTGCGGTAAAGGTCGCAGAACACACTGATAACGGCTTGGGAGCGTGTCTCGTCCATTGTGAAGGATGTGCGATCCCAGTCGCAGGAGCAACCCAGTTTGCGCAGTTGCTTGAGGATGATTCCTCCGTGCTCGTCCGTCCAGTCCCAAGCGTGCTTGAGGAACTGCTCACGAGTGAGGTCGGACTTATTGATGCCCTGCTCCTTGAGGCGTTTGATCACCTTAGCCTCGGTAGCAATAGAAGCGTGGTCTGTACCCGGTACCCAGCAAGCGTTCTTGCCCTCAAGACGGGCACGACGAACGAGTATGTCCTGAATCGTTTCGTTCAAGACATGTCCCATGTGAAGGACACCCGTTACGTTAGGGGGAGGAATAACGACCGTGAACGGCTCGCGGCCGTCCGGCTCCGAGTGGAAATGTTTGTTATCTAACCAATACTGGTACCACTTTTGTTCAATGTCTGTAGGATTATATTTTGCTTCCATCGTTTTTTATTTTACAATTCCTTATTTGATTTCAAGTTTGGCGATTTCTTTTTGCAGTTTAGCGGGGATAGGTTCGCCATCTCGGAGGACGCACTCGTGGCACTTCATCTCCTTGGTGTACATACGTCCTACGCAGTAGTTACTGCGTGAGCAACCGGCGTGATAATGAGCGTTCTGCTCCACATGGTGCACGAACTCAGGATCCTTGATGAGCACGTGCGCAATCTGGAAGAGTTCAAAACCCTCGTCCATGATACGCTGACAGTTATCACCACTTTGAACACCACCGACATAAATAAGCGTTGTGCCTTTGATCGCTTCTTGGAATTTCTTGGCTTGCTCCATGAAATAGAGTTCCTTGAAAGGAACAGTAGGAATCATCACCTTACCCCCACCACAAACGAGGGCAGCTTTGAGCCACCACATCTTCATAGGCATGTAATAAGCCAACGTCTTAATCGGCATCGGACCGCCTAAGATAGTCATCGGACTGGCACTCACCGTACCTCCGGAGAGGACGATACCATGCACATTATGTTTAGCTATCTCTTGGGCAACTTTAATACCTTCCTCTATGTCCGAACCGCGCCAGCAGTCGTCCCACATGTTCGTCTTGACGATAACTGCCATGTCATCTTTAGCGTGCTTCATGACCTCGTCTAAGACCTCATTGAGGAAACGAACGCGGTTTTCGAAACAGCCGCCGTACTGGTCGTGACGATGGTTGGTGCGGGGCGATATGAACTGCGAGATGAGGTAAGCGTGACCGGCGTGAATCTCTACGCAGTCAAAACCCGCCTTGCGGCAGAAATCGACTGCCTCACCGAACTTCTTAACGAGGTTGTGTATCTCCTCCACTTTGAGGCGACGGTGTAGGGTAGGCGAGTAGAGGTTAAAACCGTTGCTCGCACTAACGGGCATACAATGACAGGTAGCGCGATGGGTCATATTACCGCAGTGACCAAGTTGGATACTGGCTTTAGCACCTTGTGCGTGAATGGCGTCCGTCAGTTTCTTCAGGTCGGGCAGTATCTCGTCGTGGATATACAGTTGTCCATCAAAACTAACGCCGCTCAAATCAACAGCGCAATAAGCGACTGTCGTCATGCCCACGCCACCCTTGGCTACGGAAACGTGGTAGTCTTGTAACATCTGACTGGGTTTATTACCCGTGCACATGTTCTCAAACGCTGCCGAACGGATAAATCGGTTACGCAGCGTAATAGGTCCGAGTTGATACTCGGTAAATAACTTATTCATATCAATAAATAAACGGAATGATGCGTTTTAGTTTCTTGCGGTCGAACTCATCGGGGAACTCTGCCTCATACTTGTGATAGATGGAGTTGGCTCTGGGAATGAGGTTGCAGCAACTGAACCAGAAGAACAACAATCCAGCAAACGACCACGTCAGGATAGCCCAACCGAGCCACTCGGTGATCTCACCTAAGTAATTGGCGCTGGTGACAAACCGATACATACCTTTCTTAGGCAGATAGTGATTCGTATCCCCGGGTTGACGCAAATGACGTATTACATGATCGGAGTGCATGTTAATAATCCAACCGATGATGAAGATAGCCGCACCCACAAGGAAACGCGGGTCGGTCAACCATGCCGAGGTGTACATCTGAGATAACTTAGGTGAGGAAGGCACTAAATGGAACAACCACCAACCCTGAGCATAACCATTGATCATGTTCCATGCTACGCTAAGGAACATAATCGCTAACGGCATCTTACCATTGCCCTTCAGTAAGAAGGGGAAAATAAACGAACGCTGGAAATAGTGAAACTCAAAGATGAGGAGGAAAATAATATACGGGGCTTGGCGCACAACTTGTAACTCGGGTTGGGCATTGTTATATGCCGCAGTGAACCACAAATAAAGGATAACAATGAAAACAGGAGCCTCCATAAGGAACCAGCCAATCTTATTGTTGATTGCGGGACCCCATTTTTCGGTACGCATTTTGCCATAACCTGCATCTACGAAATATAGACTAACGAACACAACAAGGCCGATAAGAGCCATGATGAATAAGAAATTGTAAAAAGTGGTTAATTCCATATTATTTATGTATTAATAATCAATTAAAATACCAAAAATCCGCGCAAAGTTACAAATAATATTTGGAATACGCAAATTTTTTTGCATATTTCACAAAAAAACCGTATCTTTGCAGCCTCAAATATGATTTTATGAAGAAAATACTATTATTATTACTACCATTTTTGGTGGCTTGTACTTCATCGAAGAATCCTCCTTTTCAACCTGAACAACCCTCGTATATAGGGCTGCCGATAGTGACTTATACGGTGTTGTCGAAGGACAATATTCATCCTTCTGGAGAAGTGCCGATAGGTAGTCGGGTGGCGTTTGAGAGCACCTATAACCGCCGTAGTCAACTCATCGCCGGAACATCGGCAACTCTTACTCTATCCGGTGTGGAGGGAATAAAGATTCGTTCTATCACGCTCCATATGCACTCCAATAAGTCCTCTGGTGCGGGAAGCTTGGTTGTTACTAATGGCTCGACACCCGTTTGGACAATTGATAATGCGGCTTTTAATACTCGCTCTTGGCATGGAACCTATACTACGGATACGGCTTCCGTCTTTCATCTATTTACAACGCCTTTGGAGTGTACGGATCAACTGCAAATAACGATAACTGCTTCCGTCAATTCGTTGTATATACTGCGTTATGATATTGAATATGAGCCCGCATTAGGAGCACAAACCAAACGTGATGAGAACTTATCTTCCGGACTTAAGATAATCACTTTTTGGAACGATTATCGTCTGACCGGTCCTATTAATGGCAAGTATGTTAAGGTTCAATCTGATACGCTTCCCATCATGCAAGAAAATCTTTATTGGGTAGAGTTCTTCGGAGATACGGTTGCTACGATTCAACATTATGTCACCGGTTCGTTTATTGGTTTTTGTAATGGTGATTTGTCGACTATTGCGACGCGATGGAACGTGGTGCAACATCCGGACACGTCGCTTACGTTCTATACTCTATTCAATGATAGGTACTATTCGCTGCTGCCCGATCCGAATAATGACCTTAATTGTTTTATTCAAGCTCACAATTCTCTTTTTAAACAACATTGGGTGCTATACTCAGTGGTTCAGTAATATTTTTTGTTCTGTGATAGTCTATTTTGCCCCAATTAGGCTAAAAAAATGAAAATATATTTGCGCAATTCAAATTTTATTTGTAATTTTGCGCGAAAAATGAATTTTATATGAAGAAGATACTGTCTTTTTTGTTGGTCGTCATGGTTATCACGCCGCTGCGTGCAGAGTTGATGACAGAGATATTAAGAGGTGATTATAAGGCCGCCACCCTTAGCAAGAGCATTAGGGATAGTGTGCTACAAAATGGAGCCGTTCGTTCCTCCTCGTCATTTTATAAAAGAGGCGTGTGGGGTACAGCTCTTACTGCACGCAAAGTGAGTCCTAATGGTAAATATGAGGCTTATACTAGGGGGAATAACCTCTATGTCTATAAACGTGATTTTAAGACCGACCTTGCCATAACGCATGATGAGGATAGCCTTGTTCTTAACGGTTCTGCCGATTGGCTTTATAACGAGGAGTTTGATTGTGGCGCTATGTTCGAGTGGTCGCCGGATAGTAAGTTCATTGCTTTTGTTCGTTTAGATACGCGTGAAGTATCTTCTTATGAATGGCAGGAGTTTCTCGGTGCCGATAAAGAAACCGGTCGTTATCCTTCCTTGCGCACGATTCAATATCCGAGGGTAGGGACACCTAACTCCAAGACCTCCGTGTGTATCTACGATATGTATTATAAGGACATTCGTACGATTGAGATTGGCGAGGCAGAGTATGTGCCCCGTTTAATGTGGAAAGCAGATGGTGAAAGCGGAAAATTATATGTAGAGAAACTCAATCGTGATCAGAATAAATTAGAAGTTCTTGAAATCAATCCTAAGTCGGGCGTAAGCAAACTTTGGTACCAAGAGCAAAGTACCGATGGTTGGGTAGATTACCGCATTTTTGATGAATGGCAGTGGCTTGATGATGGAACGCTTATCTTAGTGAGTGATCAATCCGGTTGGAGGCAGGTCTATCGTTATGCTGCTAATGGCAAGAAAATAAGCCAACTCACCAAGGATGGTTGCGATGTGACAAAATGTTACGGCTACGATGGGGCTACTAAAACGCTCTATTATCAAGTGGCTAATACACCTATGACAAGGCAGAATCTTAGTTTGAGGATTGAGGAAGGAGGAAAAAGGAAGGAGGAAACGCGATTAGACGATGGCAAGGGCTGGTGCGAATTGTATTTCAATGCTAATTACACCGCTTATATAGAGGATTATCAGACGGAGTCGATGCCTAATCGGTACACGCTTTATGAGCGGAAAAGCGGAAAGTGGAAAGTGAAAGATGAAAGTGAAATTGAAGCGATAAATCAGAGAAATGATGAATTGAGACGCCGATGGCTAAGTGATGAACCTAAAGGAATGAGAAAAGAGTTTTTCTCGTTTGTGACGGAGCGTGGCGACACTCTTTATGGTTGGCTTATAAGACCTATGTTAGAGGAAGAAGATAATAAGTATCCGTTGGTTATGTTGCAATACTCCGGTCCGGGTAGTCAGCGTGTGGTTGAGAAATGGAATAAGAAATGGGAATACGGTTTGGCACAAATGGGTTATGCTGTAGTGTGTGTTGATGTGCGTGGAACGGGTGCTCGTGGTCAGAAATGGTTACATGAAACATATCTAAACCTTGGTGTTAAGGAGGCAGAGGATATCATCAGTGCTGCCAATTATGTAGCAAACAATAAGTCCTTCGCTATTGATTCCTCGCGTATGTGCCTTGGAGGTTGGAGTTATGGTGGTTTTGAAACGTTGATGACGATGAGTCAAGAGAATAGTCCGTTCAAATGCGGTTTTGCAATAGCTCCGGTGACGGATTATCGCTTGTACGATAGCGGTTATACGGAGCGTTTTATGCGTCGTTCGCAGGTAAATGAACGGGGATATCAAGGGTGCGCTTTGCCTTTGAAGGCAGAGAATTTGAAGGGTAGGTTACTTATCGTTCATGGTTTGGCGGATGATAATGTTCATTGTCAACATACGTGGGAGTATATTGAAGCGTTGGTACAAGCCGGTAAGCAGTTTGATATGCAGATTTATCCGGATGATAACCACTCCCTCCGCAAACGTGCTAATTACGAGCACTTACATCGGAAATTAATAGAATTCTTACGGCAAAACAACTAATACTAACAACTAATATTTAACAACAAAACAACTAAATTTATGGAAAACAATCAACAAAAACGCTCTGCGTTAACCATCATCACTATTGTGACGATGTTCTTTTTGTATGCTATGATTGCGTTTGTAACCAATCTGGCAGCTCCCGTTGGTAAAATATGGGAGAATAGTTTCGAGGGTTCTACACATGCCACTTTACTTGGTATGCTTGGAAACATGATGAATTTCGCTGCTTACCTTTTTATGGGTGTTCCGGCGGGTAAACTTCTTCAGAAGATAGGTTATAAGAAAACGGCTTTAGCTGCCGTTGTCGTAGGTCTCGTAGGTATCGCCTTCCAATGGTTGAGCGGCGTTACTGCTACTTTCGTTGTGTATTTGCTGGGCGCTTTTATTTGCGGCTTTGCCGTTTGTATGCTCAATACGGTTGTTAATCCGATGCTTAATAACATCGTCGGTGGTGGAAATAGAGGTAATCAATTGAATATGATTGGTGGCACACTGAACTCATTAACGGGGTCGTTAACTCCTATGTTTGTAGGTGCTTTGGTAGGTACTTCATTTGCAGAAAAGACGATAAGTGATGTTAATATCGTTCTTTATATCGCTATGGCAGTATTCGTAGCAGTATTCTTTATTCTTCTGTTTATGCCCATTGCCGAACCGCGTGATGTAAAAGAAAAAATCGTTTATGAGCGTTCTCCTTGGGCTTTCCGCCATTTTGTTTTGGGTACTATCGCAATCTTCTTCTATGTAGGCGTGGAAGTAGGCGTCCCTGCTTCGGTTATTTCCTATTTGAGTAACCTTAATTATGGTGTTGGCTTCTCTTATGAAACCGCCACTTTCGTTGCCGGTTTGTATTGGCTACTGATGTTGGCAGGACGTTTAGTAGGTAGCGCTATTGGTGGTAAGGTTTCTTCTAAAGCTATGGTTTCTTGCACGGCTACGGTGGCTATCGCTCTCATTGCTGCTGCTATTATCATTGGTAATAAAATAATGGTGGCATTCCCCAGTAATTGGGCTTTTGATATGGTACAACTGCCCTTAGCAGCCGTTCTGCTTATCTTAGTGGGTCTGTGCACGAGTGTAATGTGGACCTCTATTTTCAATATGTCTGTGGAGGGTTTGGGTAAATATACGGCAGCTGCCAGTGGTATCTTCATGATGATGGTTGTTGGTGGCGGATTGGTTCCGTTGATTCAGAGTGCGGTGGCTGATGCTTGCAACCCCATTATGGAGAATGGTACAGGTTTCCTCATCAGTTATCTCGTTATGATTGTTGCTGTAGCATATATTTTATTCTACGCTTTGATTGGAAGTAAAAATGTAAACAAAGATATTAAAGTCGATTAATCATGGAAAAACCGTATGTATTAGGCCTCGATATGGGAGGTACGAACTCTGTATTAGGCATTGTAGATGCACGTGGACACGTGTTAGCAAGAACGTCAATTAAGACGCAAGAGTACAAAGAAATCGATAAGTATGTAGATGCTCTCTACAACGAAGCGATGAAGATTATTGATTCCGTTGGCGGCATCGACCTTATTCGTGGTATTGGTGCCGGAACTCCTAATGGTAACTACTATACCGGTTGGATTGACGGAGCTATGAACCTGCCTTGGCCGCGTGTTCCGTTTGCTGAACTGATGAGCAAAAAATTCGGTGTTCCTTGCAAATTGACCAATGACGCTAATGCCGCTGCTATGGGCGAAATGACCTATGGCGCAGCACGTGGTATGAAAAACTTCATTATGATTACCCTTGGAACCGGTGTCGGTTCGGGTATCGTTATTGATGGTAAGATGGTTTATGGTCATGATGGTTTCGCAGGTGAGTTAGGTCACACTTGCGCCGATCGTAGCCCGTTGGCACGCCAATGTAATTGTGGTAAAAAGGGTTGCTTAGAGACCTATTGTTCGGCTAATGGTGTAGCTCGTACGGCGAAAGAGATAATTAGTACAACAACGAAGGAAACTATGCTTCGTAAGTTAGATGTGGATAAGATAACGTCCAAGGACGTGTTTGATGCAGCAGAAGCAGGTGACGAGGTAGCAAAGGAAATCTTCGACTACACGGGAACTATTCTCGGTCGCTCGTTGGCAGACTTCGTTGCTTTCTCTGCTCCTGAAGCAATCGTGCTCTTTGGTGGCTTGACTAAATCGGGACATTGGATTATGGATCCGGTTGTAAAGGCATTGAACGACAATGTGTTACCTTTGTGGAGAGATAAAGTGAAGGTTATGTTCTCTGACCTTAAGGAGTCGGACGCTGCAGTACTCGGTGCCAGCGCCTTAGCTTGGGAATAATAGAAAGCCTCCGTCGGCGCATATGTCAAAGCATGTATATATAACATTCGACGATGGTCCTATCCCAGAGATAACTCCTGCAGTATTGGACATCCTCCGCAAGGAGGGTGTTCTTGCTACATTTTTTATGGTGGGCGAGAACGCGATGCGTTATCCCGATTTGGTGGATCGTGTCCGCCATGAGGGACATCGCATTGGTTGCCACACGTATCATCACCTTAAAGGATGGGGAATGTCTGTTAATGACTATGTTCAAGACGTAGATCGATGTGATCCTTATTTAGGCGGAACGCGACTCTTTCGACCACCCTATGGAAGAATACGTATTCCTCAGTGGATAAGACTGAGAAAGAAAGGGTATAAGATTGTTTTGTGGAATGTACTCACGCGTGACTATCATCCGTTATCTACTTGTGAAACGATGATGTCGTTCGTTCGGCGCAGTCGGAATGGCAGTATTATTGTCTTTCACGATTCGCTTAAGGCGGGACAAAAAATGCTTGATACCCTTCCTATTGCTATCCATTGGCTTAAGGAGCAAGGTTTTATGTTTGATGTTCTTACAACTTAGACAAACATGCTAAGGAAAGAATTTATTGTCTTATGCTTATTAGCAACGATTTTTATTGGTTGTGCTAATAGAGGTATAGGACCGCAAGGCGGCCCTCGTGATTCAATACCTCCTGTCTTAGTGGCAATGTTCCCCGAGGATGGTACCACGCATTTTAACGCCAAGCGTATCGAACTTCAATTCAACGAATATCTCCAATTAGACAATGTTGCAGAGAACGTTCTTTTATCTCCTCCCACTAAACAACCGCCGGAAGTACGTGCCGTCGGCAAGAAAGTTTTTGTTACTTTTTTAGATACTTTACGCGATTCCACTACTTATACGATTGAGTTTGGAAGTGCTATTTGTGATTTTAACGAAAAAGTACCTCTAGATGGCTTTACATATTCTTTCTCTACAGGCGATGCTTTGGACTCGTTGGAAATCTCCGGACGTGTCATCAATAGTGCCGATCTCAACCCTATATCCGGCATCGTTGTCGGGCTACATCGTGACTTGCATGACTCAGCCTTTGCTATTTCGCAGTTTGATAACGTAGCCAAGACAGACTCTGTCGGTTGCTTCATTATTCATAATATTCGTCCGGGCAGTTACAGAATTTATGCCTTGGGAGACATCTCTCGCGATTATCGTTATCAACCCGGAGAGGGGCTTGCTTTTAACGATAGTATATGGCACACCTCCCTTGATATACAAACGTTTAGTGACACAACATGGTTGGATAGTTTAGCTGCGGATTCTACCCCCATCATTGACACTATCATTGAACGTACCGTTGTTACCAAAGGACCGAATGATGTTGAATTGTTTTATTTTAAGGAAAACAAGACCCGTCGCTATTTTCAACGCGCCTATCGCGATGAGGCACATGCGTTGCGGTTCATCTTAGTAGGTAAGCAAGATACACAACCTTCTTTCCGCGCGTTACGTCCCTGTGAAGTGGACAGTTCATTCCGAGATAGCGCTTTCGTAGATTGGATGCCCTATACGCGTTGGAGTTATAATAAGACCAACGACACTATTCTATGTTGGCTCACGGATAGTATAGCCATAAGACAAGATAGTCTTTTTGCTGAGATAACGTACCAGCGTACCGACTCCGTCTATAACCTTGAAATGGCAAAAGATACGCTGCGTTGTGTCTATCGTGCTCCGCGACTGACGGAGAAGATGTTAGAGACTAAGGCGCGTCAAGCCAAAAACCGCCGTGTAGAAATTAAAGGTAATGCGACTGGTAAATTCGGTATAGAAAAACCCGTTATTCTGACTATGTCGATGCCGTTAGATAGCCTCCATAAGGATAGCATATCCTTGTGGCAGAAGATAGACACGATATATAAAGAACTTACTTTTGACCTTGTACCCCTTGATTCGGCTCAGTTACGCTATCAGGTCATGTATCCTTGGCAGAGCGAGGGAGCATACGAATTACGCATTGACTCTAATGCTGTGGTGGATATATACGGCAAAACGAATAAAGAATCTAAAATACAGTTCTCTATTCGTTCGGTAGAAGAATACGCTAACTTAGCCGTGACGTTGATGCATTACGACCCCCACATGATTTTGCAAATACTCAATGAGAAAGGGGAACCAATCCTCGATTATAAGGCATGGAAAATAGAGACCGATAGCACGCAAGCTACCCTCCATTTTAAGAACCTTGAACCAAAGAGTTATTATCTCAAACTATTTATGGATCTTAATGGTGATAGTCTTTGGACTACGGGAGATTGGTTACAGCATCAGCAACCCGAACCGGTCTATTATTACCCCAAGAAACTACAATTCAAAGCTAATTGGGATTTCGAAGAAACATGGGATTATACTGCCGTGCCGCAATTAGATGGTAAGCCGAAAGAACTTATCAAAGACGCAGCTAAAGAAAAGAAGTGATTTGTGATTTATGGATGTTGAACAAATATATTTGCGCTTGTTGCGCAAAGCAATAGGATTGACGAAGGAGGATACTAACGTCTCTCAAGAACAATGGGCAGCCATCAAGCAACTCTCCCATCGTCAAGGGACGGATATATTCCTTACGACTGACAAAACAATGCTTGCTCGTGCCATGATGCGTCAGCAACAACAGTTACTGACCTTAGATATTATTTGGCAGGCACTTGAAAAAGTCGGTCTTCGTCCTGTCATTCTTAAAGGTTTCGGTTTGGCTCGGTTTTATCCCGAACCGTATAGGCGATTCAGTTCGGATGTTGATATATGGGTGGGCAAAGGTAATTACGACATCGTAACATCCGCTATTAATAGTGTAATGAAGGTTGAGTGGCACCATGAGAACGAGGATGTGAACGAACGACATTATAATTTTGCTTCGCCGCAAGGACTCATCTTTGAGACCCATCCGCAGACTATTCCTTTTATTTTACCCTCGGAGAAAGCCGCTTTAGAAACTATCGAACTGCCCGCTATGACTAATGCGGAAGAGTTTGTATTTGAAGGTCATTGTTTGCGTATGCCTCAAGCGGAGTTCAATCTCCTTTTTATATTTATGCACGCGTGGGAGCACTTCACTTCCTCCGGTGCTGGTCTCAAGCACCTCGCCGATTTAGCAGTGTTAGTGAATAATGACAGATTGAAAAGACAAGACCCTGATGATGTATTAGTAACACTAAGGAAGTTGCACTTATTAGAGCCTTGGCTCGTGATGGGTTATGTGGTGGTTAAGGTCTTTGACTTGCGTAAGGAGCAGTGGCCGTTATATAAAGATACGCGTCGTATTCGTCGTTTAGGAGAACGATTATATAGGCGTATTATGGACGAAGGGCTAACGCGCCCTAATCAATCTTCAGTAAAGACTAATAAGACCTCAGTACTAAGCAATAAATGGTTCAGTAAATTGTGGACTTTAGGTGAGCGTATTAGAACTGCTCTCATGATAGCGCCTTATAGCCCGCAGTATGCCCGTTATTACCTCTACTCGGCTGTTTATAAGGGAGTCAAAAGGTTAAGAAAATGAATGAACAGTGGCATATATTGATGACCAACTCTCCTACAGCAACGTGGTTTCAAAGCGAGGAGGCTCATTTGTGTTTCGAGTCCTGTCGTCAGTGGCTCGACCCCTTCCTTGTACAAGTGCACAGAGGAGATCGTTTGGTCGGTTCGCTTTCAGGCTATGTCACGAAAGAACATTCCTGTCTTGAACAATTCTTCACGGCTCGTGCGGTCATTTATGGAGGTCCCCTTTTGGCAGAGGATATAACGAATAACGAATTATTCCAATTGTTGACGAGAGTGAAAAGGGAATGCGAGAAGCGAAAAGCGATTTATACGGAGATTCGTAATTTCCGTGATTTCTCTCGTTGGCGTCAGGTATTTGAACAAGTTAGTTTTACGTATGCTCCGCATTATGATATACATATAGACACAAGCGTCAAGTCAACAATGGAGGCTCGTATTCACGAGTCTAAACTTCGAGCTGTGCACAAAGCCCTTGCCGAAGGGCAGTCTTTAGTGGAGGCAACTACGGAAGAGCAAGTTCGAGAGTGGTATCAATCACTCCGTCACCTTTATAAAACTAAAGTGCATCGCCCCCTCTGGCCATGTAATTTTTTCCTTCACCTTTGGCAAGAAGGATATGCAAAACTGCTAATAACGAAAAAGAAGGTGGATAACCCCTATGGAAAGACACAAGAAATAGGTGGCATCTTTTGTGTGAAAGATAATACGTCGCTGTATGAATGGTATATTTGTGGTCCCTCGTTAGTGACTTATGGTGCATTAGAATATGCTGCGGATAATGGACTTCAACGCTTTGATTTGATGGGAGCGGGAGAACCCGGAGTGCCGTACGGCGTACGTGATTTTAAAATGCAGTTTGGGGGCGAACTCAAAGAACTTGGTCGTTACCATTTCATTAGTAAACCAATGCTATATAGATTAGGTAAGGCGTTCATCTCACTAACCACTAATCACTAATTTCAAATTTAATGAATATATATACCGATAATATTCACAAGATGGCTTACGCTACGGACGCATCTGCTTACCGCGAGATTCCTCTTGCTGTAGCGTATCCGGAGAACGAGGACGACTTGCGTCAGCTCCTCTACTTGGCGCGTGAACGTCATACCTACCTTATACCCCGTGCAGGAGGAACAAGTATTGCAGGACAGGTAGTGGGTAAGGGGATTGTTGTGGATGTTAGTCGGTATATGAATAAGATTATTTCGATTGACCCCGAACGGCGGGTGGCTCGTGTTCAGCCGGGTGTAGTGCGCGACGAACTGAATATGGCATTGCGTCCCTATGGTCTCTTTTTCTCTCCTGAGACCTCAACTTCCAACCGCTGCTGTCTTGGAGGTATGGTAGGCAATAACTCGTGCGGGACGCATAGTCTTATCTATGGTTCTACGCGGCAGCACGTGGTAGGACTGAGGCTGATGCTGACGGACGGCTCTATCGTTGAAGTGGGACGCGAAAAGACGAAAAGCGAAAGCGATTTGTGGCAACGTATTGTTACCCAATTAGTTGGTTGGCAAACGGATACATCGATTCGGCAACGGATAGAGGAGAACTTTCCCGATAAGAGTCTTAAACGCCGCTCTTGTGGGTATGCCCTTGACGAGTGCCTTTGGGAGAATGATGGATTGATGAATGATGGATTGAATATTCCAGCATTGATAACCGGTTCAGAAGGCACTCTTGCTCTCGTAACAGAAATAGAACTTAGTCTGGATCCGCTGCCAAGTGAACACAAGGTGCTGGTGGCAGCACATCTTAATAACCTCAACGATAGTTGGGCAGCAAACCTCATTGCCTTACGTCATTGTCCTACTGCCGTAGAACTTATGGATGGGCGTATTCTCGATTTATGTAAAGACAATAAACAAGCCCAAGAGGATCGTTTCTTTGTTCAAGGAGAACCCAATGCTTTGGTTATTGCGGAGTTTACGGGGGACGAGGTAGAAAAGCAAGCAACTGCTTTTGAAAACGACGTGCAATCACTTGCGTATGCTTGCACGCGTGTTTATGATAAGGATATTAGTCGTGTTTGGAATCTACGCAAGGCTGGGCTTGGTGTACTCAACGGTATGCAGGGTGATGCTAAACCCGTTGGCGTTATAGAAGATACTGCCGTCGCTCCTGAACGCCTTGAAGCTTATATGCTTGATTTCCAAGCGATGATGAAACAGTTCGGGTTGGATTGTGTCTATTACGGACATATATCAACCGGCGAACTGCATTTGCGTCCCATCCTGAACCTTAAAAAGGAAGAGGATAGGGTACTCTTCCGTCAGGTAGCAGAAGCTACGGCGCGATTGGTCAAGAAGCACCATGGCAGCCTAAGTGGTGAACACGGTGACGGACGCTTGCGAGGTGAGTTTATTCCACTGATGTATGGACAAGAGGTTTATCAACTCATGTGTGAGCTTAAACACACTTGGGATCCCGATGGTGTTCTGAATATGGGTAAGATCGTAAATACACCTCCAATGGATAGTGCACTACGCGCACAATCCACCATCCTCCATCCACAATCTACCCATCTGCTCCAACGCGTGGAGCGTTGTAACGGTGCCGCTGACTGTCGTAAGAGTCAACTCATTGGTGGGTCGCTTTGTCCTGCTTATAAGGTGAGCGGAGACGAACTCATGACCACACGGGCGCGGGCAAATGTCATTCGTGAGGTACTCACTACTCAGCGTCACCCGTGGACGAATAAGGATATCCAACATCAGTTAGATAGTTGTTTGGCTTGTAAGTCTTGTATTCGTGAATGTTCGTCCTCTGTGGATATGACACGTATTCGCGCGGAACTCCTGCAAGAGCGTTATAATCGTTTGGGCATTCCCTTCCGCACTTGGCTTATTGCGCACATGCCTGAGATAGAAGCATTAGGCGCAAAGATGCCTAAACTATATAATTGGTGCGCTACGAATAAATGGATTTCCGCTATCATAAAAGCGATTGTTGGCTTTGACCAGAGGCGAGAAATTCCGAGGATAGAAGAAATAGGAAATGAGAAACAAAAAACTAGAAACAAGAAAGAGAATATAAAGAAGAAACGTAACGTATATCTTTTCCTTGATGAGTTTACACGTCATCAGGAGCCGCAATTGGCACAAGACTTTATAGCCTTATTAAATGCCTTAGGGTATGAGGTTATTATTCCTAAGCATGTTCAATCGGGGCGTGCTGCCATTTCAAAGGGTTGTCTTAAGTATGCCCGTAAACAAGCCGTTCGTAACGTTAATTTGTTGGCAGATATCATCACCGATGATGCCCCGTTAGTTGGCATTGAGCCGTCTTGTATCTTGTCCTTTAGAGACGAGTACCCGGACTTAGTTTCACCATCCTTGCGTGATAAAGCGAAAGCATTGGGAAACAATGCTTTACTCTATGATGAGTTTCTTTTGCAAGAGTTGCAAGCAGGACGTATTAATAAGACCTCATTCAGACCCTTGCAAGCGGATATTTGGTTGCACGGACATTGCCATCAAAAGGCGCTAGTTGGAATAGAGAAGACGGCGGCTCTGTTACGTCTCATTCCTGAGTCTACACTCCATATCATCCCCTCCGGCTGTTGTGGTATGGCTGGTAGTTTTGGGTATGAAAAACGTCATTACGCTACGTCCATGGCGATAGGTGAACTGGTTCTCTTCCCAACGATTCGTAAAACATTGCAAAACACTAAAACGATAGTTGCTGCCCCGGGTACGTCTTGTCGTCAGCAGATATATGATGGGACGGGCGTACGTGCCGTTCATCCAATACAAGTTCTTAAACAATCCGTAATACAATGATAGATTTTACCTTAAACGCATATCGCTCGCTTCTTACCTCGTTCCAACAAGCAGGTTACACTTTTATGACCTTTGAGGAGTGGCTGCAATCCTCGCTCCACAATAGCCGTGTTGTCATTCTTCGTCATGATGTGGATAAACGTCCTCAGAACTCGCTTAAGACGGCGCTTATTGAGCATGAATTGGGTATTAGGGCGTCTTATTATTTTCGTTGTGTGGCTTGTAGTAATCAGCCCGATATGATTCGTCAGATAGCGGCTTTTGGTCACGAGATAGGGTACCATTATGAAGACATGTCGCTTTGCGATGGTAATACCGAACAGGCAATAGCACACTTTACCGAGTGGCTCGCTTATTTCCGTCAGTTCTACGATGTTAAGACTATCTGTATGCACGGAGCGCCGACGTCTAAATACGATAGTCGCGACTTGTGGAAAAAGTATGATTATCATCAGTTGGGTATCATTGGCGAACCTTATTTCGACATTGATTTCAGCGACTTTTTCTACCTTACCGATACAGGACGTTGTTGGGATGGATATAAGGTCTCTGTAAGAGATAAGATTCCTGAGTATCAAGACCGTTGGACTAATCAAGGTCTGGTTTTTCACTCCACGCAAGACATCATTCGTCGTCTTTCGACAGTGCAGTCCAATATTATGATTACCACTCATCCTCAGCGTTGGACGAACAGTCCTCTTCTTTGGACTCAAGAGTTGGTACTGCAATCTGTTAAAAACATTATTAAAAGAATACTAATCAAACTATAAAACTCTCATTACGCTATGCTTCGCAATATATTAAAGGACTTTTTTCTTTGGTTGATAGCCTCCGTCATCTGCATCCTTTGGCGTGTGATTGCTGCTAAATCGGCTATTATTCCTTATTGGGTACTTTTCTCTGCCATGATGGGTATTTGGATGGTACTCAGCTTTCTTTTTGGCAAATACCGTTCCTATAAAGTGGCGTGGTACTGGCAGGAGTTACTGGCATTGTTGGCGGTTACCGGTATTGAGATTGCTCTTAGTTATATCGTGCTGCCGAGACTGAATTACGGTTTGAGTCCCGCTGTTGCGACATGGACGGTGGCGATTGTGGCTTTCATTGATTCTATTCTCCTTCTCTTTGCGCATTATTGGAAATACGCTACTAACCTCACCGTTCCGCCGATGGTTATTGAACCTCGTGAGAAAGCGCAGGTATCACGAACCGACGAACCGCGTTCTGAAGCGTCTTTAGAGACTGTTCATCAAGCGGTACTCTCTCTCACAACGGAGGAGGATTATCAACTGCTCTTATCCAAAGCGCACCTTGATTCGCGTCAAACGAAAGTAATTGCTAATAGGGATCGTTTTTCTATCCTTCAGATACCCGATTACCAATATCTTACCCTCGTGGACCTAACCATACTTAATGAGGTTAAAGGTATTAACCAACGTTTCTGCATGGCCAATCAGAAACTACCAGACGATGGTATTTATGTTTGTTGTTATCGTCCGCTCGATTATATCAAAACGAAGATATTGAATTCCTATCCCAAAGGCATTAACTATATCGTCTATGCTTATTGGTTCCTTATGCGTAGGGTCGTTCCGCGTTTGATGTTCTTTTCGCGCCTATACTACGATTTAACCAAAGGTCATAAACGCGTTCTCTCCCGAACGGAGGTCTTAGGAAGGTTGTATTACTGTGGTTTTGAGGTGGTAGAGGAAGTTCATTCGGGACATATCGTCTATGTCTTTGCCCATCGTCATTCACAGCCTTATCCGCAGGAGCAGCTAAAACTTCACGGACCGATTATCAAACTAAATAGAGTCGGGAAAGACAAACAGATATTCGCTTTCTATAAGATGCGTACCATGCACCCTTATGCGGAGTATATACAAAAGTATGTTTTTGACCAAAGGGGTGGTATGTCGATTGCCGATAAGTCGGATAGTGATTTTCGTATCACCGCTTGGGGGCGGTTCCTGCGTAAATACTGGTTAGACGAATTGCCGATGTTGATTAACTGGTTCAAACGGGACTGCAAGTTAGTGGGAGTCAGACCCCTCTCTCAGACCATGTTCGACCAATATCCGCCCGAACTCCAAGACAAGCGTACGCGGTGCAAACCGGGATTGATTCCTCCGTTTTATATAGATCACCCAAACGACATGGAATCTCTCTTTGCTTCTGAGAATAAGTACTTAGATGAGTATTTCGCTCATCCATTTAAAACAGATTGTAAGTACTTCTTCTTAACCTTAAAATCTATTTTATTTGGCAAAATGCATAGTGCATAATTAAAAAATACAAATAAATTTGTATATATCAAAAAAAAGTAGTATCTTTGCGCCCGCAATTGAAAATAGCATTTTAACAAAGATACTTCTATGAATACTAATCCCTTACAGTTTGCCCTTATTGGTGCCGCAGGTTATATCGCACCGCGTCACATTAAGGCTATTGCAGATACGGGCAACAATCTTCTCGTTGCCTATGATAAGTTTGACTCCGTTGGTCGTCTGGATTCGTCTTTCCCTAACTGCTCTTTCTTTACGGAGAATGAGCAGTTTGACCGTTTCTGTTCTAAACAGATGCGCACCGATAATCCTCTCAACTGGATGTCTATTTGTACCCCAAACTACACCCACGATGCTTTTATCCGATATGGTTTGCGCCTTGGTACGAACGTTATTTGTGAAAAGCCGTTAGTGCTCAATCCGTACAATATTGACAATCTTGTTGAGTTGGAGCAAGAGACGGGTCACCAAGCTTACACCATCCTTCAACTCCGTCTGCATGAGGCGATAGCTAACCTCAAGAAAAAAGTAGAGAACGGACCCAAGGACAAGATTTACGATGTTGACCTGACCTATATCACATCTCGCGGTAATTGGTATTATACCTCATGGAAAGGCGATGTGCATAAGTCGGGTGGAGTAGCCACGAACATTGGTGTACACTTCTACGATATGTTGCAATGGATCTTCGGTCCGGTGCAGAAGAATATTGTTCACGTTATGTCGTTTGACCGAGTAGCCGGTTTCCTTGAACTTAAACAAGCTCGCGTGCGTTATTTCCTTAGTATTAACGCAGACTGCCTGCCTCCCAATGCCGTGCAAGGAGAGAAACGGACTTACCGAACCCTCTCTATTGATGGTGAGGAGTTTGAGTTCTCGCAGGGCTTTACCGAGTTACATACGGAGAGTTATAAGCGCATCTTATCTGGTCAAGGATTCCGAATCTCTGAGGCTCGTCCGTGCATTGAGATTGTTAGTCAGATACGTACTTCTGAACCTATTGGTTTGGTGGGCGATTATCACCCCTTAGCTAAATTGCCGCTCTCACGTCACCCCTTTGGTTGGGACGAAAGGCGATGAGGTCGGCGTTGTAAAGTTGAAAGTTAAAAGATTAAACTTGAAAATAAGTGAAGAAGTTGAAAGTAAATAGTTTGTTTTTAGCGATTATAGCTATCGCCTTAGCCTCTTGCGTGACTTCCAAGAAAGTCAATTATATGCAAGAGCCGGATCGGCAGATTCCCTCTTATGCTGATACGTTAACCTTTGAGGACTATCGTCTTCGTACGGGGGATCGTCTCTTTATCTACGTCTATTCGTTAGATGAGAAAATCACTAAGATGTATAACGCGGGTGCCGGTTCTAACTATCAAATGCGCGGACGTGGAAGCAATAACGAGTACTCCTCGTATGATCTCTATTCGTATCTTGTAGACGATAACGGAAACATCCAGTTCCCCACGTTGGGAGATGTCTATGTAAAGGATATGACCACTCGTGATGTCAAACTGGCGTTAGAGGATCAACTCGGAAAACTACTACGCGAAATACCCGGTTATAAACTTGTCTCCGTAGAAGTGAACGTGGTAAGACGTACATTCTCTATCATTGGTCAACAGTCCGGTAAATACACCATTACTAAGGAGAAGATGACCATCTTTGAGGCTATCGCTCAAGCGGGTGATATAGCGGAGTTCGGCGACCGCTCTCAGATTAAGCTCATCCGTGAACGTGATGGCGAGACCATCATTAAGACGTTTGATGTGCGCTCCAAGGACATTGTCAATTCAGAGTTTTATTACATAGAGCCTAACGATATCCTTTATATTCGTCAGATTAAAGGTCGTGCTTTCGGTATCAACTCTGCCGGAACGGCAGTCAGTATCGTGGCTTCCACTATCTCCTTCGGTGTCTTCGTGTACACGATTGTGAACACCGGTATTAATCACGTTCAAAAACACTACCCATCCAAATGATTATGAACAAACACTTTTATTTTGTGCTCGTTATCGTTTGGACGAGCCTTGTGATGACCTCTTGCTATGGTCATCGGTCTATTGGTCTGCTACAAGAACCCACGAAGCAGAATAAACTGCCTCAGTACGAAGCGGCAGAGTATCAGCCTTATCGTCTTCAAGTGAATGATGAGATTATGTATCGCGTCATCTCTGTGGACGAGACGATTACAAAAACCCTTGGAACAAATAACGCTTCCACTTCGTCGGAGTATGCTGTTACGTATCGCATTTATCAAGATGGAACGGTTGATATACCTTTCTTGAAGCCTATTCGTTTGGCAGGTTTAACCGAACGCGAAGCGCAAGATACGCTTCAAGCCGCTTTCCGTCAGATTATTCCGGATGCCGATGTTAAGTTAGCTTTATATAACAAGAACTTTACCGTTATCGGTGATATTCACTCGGGTACTTATTATATCTATCGGGAGAAGATGAATATCTTCCAAGCCCTCGCTATGTCGGGTGACTTGCTAAACTCAGGTGACCGTAAGCATGTGCGTATTATTCGTCCGCACACCAATGCTGAACCTGAAGTGCTGGAGTTTGATATCCGTACTAATTCGATAATTGACTCAAAGTATTATTATATTTATCCGAATGACGTCATTTACGTAGCGCGCACAAAAGATAGTTTCGTCAAAGTGCCCACGTACACGGGTTTCTTGGGGCTGATCACCTCCTCGGTGGGGCTGCTCATCTCTACCCTTAATTTTGCCGTCACTTTTGCAAAATAGATTATGGACAACAATAAAGATTATACGCAAAGCGGTAATAGCAACTATCTACCGCAAGATAACGCCAATTACGGCAACTATGGAAACTATGGTCACTATGGCAACTACGGAGGCTATGGAAAGTATGGTAATTACGGCAAGTATGGCAACTATGGTTACAATAACTATGGTAATAATTACGGCAACCCTGATCAGCAGCAACCTCAAGACGAAGAGTCTAACTTCAATGTTATGGAGTGGCTCATGCGAATCCTTCACTATTGGTATTTCTTCGTTTTGGCAGCCGTTATAGCTCTTGGTTTGGCGATGATAAAGAACAGACGTTGGATAGCCGATTATTATTCATATACCACCGTTATTATTAAGGATCAGTCCTCCTCTATGGGAGCCAACTCGGCATTGCTCAATGGTTTTGGTGTGGATAACGGACTGAAGAATATCAATAACCAACTCATCGTTCTTCGTTCTTACGACCTCATTGGCCGCGTTATTGATTCGTTGCCGGATCTCCAAGTCGAATATATCTCAAAGGGACGCTTCAAAACGCGTAATTATTATAATCAATCACCTATCAAGATTGACCGTATCAACATCTCTGCGGAAGCTTATCAGTACCTTTATGAGATCACGATTAACCCCGACCAGTCGGTGTCGATTTCTTCTACCGATGAACATCATCCGTTTACGATTACGGGTGTTTTGGAACAACCTATTGAGTCCGAACTTTTCTCTATCGTTGTACATGCACAACCATCTTATGCGGGTAAACAATTCTTCCGATTCCGTACACCAGAGCAACTAACATCGGAGTTCTTATCTCGTACCTTTATCGTTATGGAGAAAGAGGGTAGTACTATAGTACGAATATATACAACGAGTAAAACACCGGCTCGCGATCGCGATTACCTCAATAAACTGGTTGAGATTTACCTTCTTCAAAACGTTGAGAGCAAAAATGCTGTAGCAGATAAAACGATTCATTTCATTAACTCGCAATTGGTTGATTTACAACAATCGCTTTCTGTATCAGAGTCTGCTATGACTGATTATCGTCAACAGAATAAGTTTGTTGATGTCAGTTCTTATGCAGGACAACTTATGTCTCGTATCGCTGAGTATGATCAGCAAAAGATGAATCTCAAACTCCGTGAGATGTACTTTGATTATCTCACGGATTATCTACACACCAATATTGAATCAGGTGCAGTCATAGCGCCCTCTTCTATGGGACTTACAGAACCCATGCTCATGACCCTTGTTACTCAACTCAACGAATTACGTGTGCAACGCGGAGAACTTTCTGAACAGAACGTCTATTATGCTAAGTTCACGAAGGATATAGAAAATGTTAAGACCACCATCGAGGAGGTTGTTAAGTCTATGCGTATCTCACTCGAAATTGAGAAAAAGGACCTTGAAGCCCGTTATGCTGATGTTGAACAAGATATTCTTAATCTCCCGGAGAAGGAACTCCAAATGGTCTCTCTTGAGCGTAATTATCGTATATCCGATAACTACTACACTTTCTTCTTGCAAAAACGTGCTGAGGCAGAGATTCAAAAAGCATCCAATACGCCCGATAACTCTATTCTTGACAAGGCAAGAACCTCTTCTTCGATCATTAACGCAAAGGATAAGACACGTACTACCACCAAATATGTCGGTATAGGACTGCTTATTCCACTTATCTTGATTATTTTGAGCGAACTGACTAATAATAAGATTCGTACCGTCAAGGATCTTAATAAGATTTCTCGTTTCCACATTATTGGTGTATTGCGTCATGTACGCACACAGAACCCGACTCTCGTGCGAGATTCACCTCGGTCTTCTTATGCTGAGATGTTACGGTCTGTTCGACATCGTTTGGAGTTTATCACCCGTCGTAAGACCAATATATCCGTTATGATTACTTCTACCGAGTCTGGTGACGGTAAGACGTATCTCAGCTCTAACTTAGCTACACTCTACGCTCTCACGGGAAAGAAAACGATCCTTATTGACCTTGATATTCGTAAGCCAAACCTTCATACTAAATTAGGTGTTGATAAAACGAAAGGATTGTCTAATTATTTAGCGGATGATTGTACACTTGAGGAGGCTTTGCTTACCGAAACTCCGTTCGGTTTTGACTTCTTACCAGCCGGCTCTATTCCGCCTAATCCTGGTGAACTCATTCACTCGGATAAACTGATAGAACTCATTGCTAAACTTCGTGAACAATATGAATATATCGTAATGGATACATCGCCTATCGGACTTGTGCCGGATGCTTATGCGCTTCTCAATCAAGTGGATGTGTGCTTGTATGTCGTTCGTTGCATGCAGACGAATAAGCGTTTTACGAAGGAGACGTTAGAGCAACTATCTGAAGTAGTTGAGGAACCGGATAAGATTCAACTCGTTCTTTCTGATATTCCTTCCGATCATAAACATAATTACACGAGAGGCTATGGTTCGGGCTATGGTTATGGTTACGGTTACGGATATGGTTATGGTCATCGTCATGATGCCTATGCTTCGGAGCATGTCGAGAAACTGCGTAAAGCATATAACACCATAATGCATAAAGAGGATAAACCCTCGTACCAATATTATTCGGATGAAGAGTAGTTTAATTATATTACTCGCTTTAGTCACTCATACGATTGATCCTGACCTTCAAACCCTCCTTATTCGTCCTGCGGATGAGGAGGTGTTTGAGATTAGTTTTGACGAACTCTCACATGACCCACATTTTTATACTTATACCGTTACCCACCTCAATGCCAACCTCGAACCTTCAGAACTTATGTCGTCCGAGTATGTGGAGGGTTTTACTACAGCAGACATAACCGATTACGACCATAGCCTCAACACGAACGTGCCCTATACGCATTATCGTTTCTTCTTTCCCAATGATGACATGCGTATCACTAAACAAGGCTTGTATGCCCTCTCTATTTATGAGGATGGAGATCCCGATAACGTGGTTGCCGTGGCGGTTGTCCCCGTTGTTAATAGCCCGTCTGACGCACCTGCCGCTATTACGGGAAACGTCACCTCTCATACGCAAAGGGAGTTCAATGGCCGCTATCAGCAATTAGACTTAGAACTGAAGATTGACCCCTCTACACGCAGTGAGGATTATTTTATTGTAGTGCGTCAGAACGACCGTTATGATAATCTTGTTTATGCGCCTCAACCTACCTATCGTGAACCGGGGCGGTTGCGTTGGGTTAACTGTCGTAATTTGATTTTTGAGGGTGGAAACGAGTACCGCCATTTTGATATTTACTCTACTTATTATGCTGGAGTAGGGGTGGACAAGGTACGTTATGGGCAAGGCGATTATTATGTTACTTTGGATTTTGATGCCATGCGCAATAGGGGCGTCTATACGCATCAGTATGATGTTAATGGCGGGCGTGTTATCAATGCTGAACGTTGTTCCGATCCCGATTATGAAGCCGAGTATATGTACGTTCACTTCGAATACCCGGCTCCTCTAAACTCTAAACTCTCCACTCCTCTAAACTCTAAACTCTCCACTCTAAACTTATATATAGGCGGTAGCCTTTTCTACAATAGGCTAACCAACGAGAATCGTTTGTTATATGATTCGGAAATGGAGTGTTATTGGCTTGATGCTCTCGTTAAGCAAGGGGGAACGGATTATCAGTTTTGGGTTTATTCTCCCGAATCGGGAGTGATGGTGGAACCTACGGAAGGTTCTTATTGGCAGACGGAGAATGACTATTCGGTTTACGTCTATTATCGTCCGTTTGGTTCTCGTTACGATTCTCTTGTAGGTATTTATCACATCAATAGTAAATAATACCTTCTCCCCTTTATCCCCCTGCTTTCAGCACTTACTATCTGCTCGGTTACTGCTCGGTTTCTGCTCGGTTACTGCGGCAGACTTGGCTCTGATTTTATCCTGTAATAACCATGCCATTAGCGTATCAAAAGTCAAACGACCTACTCGAAAGAGTAAGCCGTTTGTTCTTTGTGAGCCACTTCCCAGACTTGAACTGAGGACCTACGCATTACGAATGCGTCGCTCTACCAACTGAGCTAAAGTGGCAAGATAAAGAGCAATCTTTTCAATTGCGGGTGCAAAGGTACTGCTTTTTTTCCATATATGCAAATAATTACGCGTTTTTTTGCAAAATTTCTTGCAAAGGGACCATAACAAATGGTCTATTATGCATTTTAGGGTGTGGTAACATCAACTTTTCGCTCTCAATCCGCACCTCCGGCTCCGTAAAGAGAATGTCGATATCAATAGTGCGATCGAAATGACGACTATCCACCGATTTGCGCTCTCGTCCCAGTTTCCGCTCAATCTGCTGCGTGAAAACCAAGAACTCTAATGGTTCCATCTTTGACTCCACATAGGCACAACAATTGCAAAACGCGTTGGGTGACTCAAAATCCACAGCCTTTGAATAGTAGAAAGAGGACCGTTGAGAACAATGTAACAAACGTAAGGCTTCCTCAATAGTTGCTTCTCTATTCCCCAAATTTGACCCCAATGAGAGATAGTAAAGCATTGCACCACTCAATGATATGTGAATAAAGGAAAGACTGCGTCTTAAACGCTTCTGGTACAAAGGGGAAGAAACCGTCAATAAGGTTCAATACGAAAATAAGTGCCATAACGATTAAGGCATACTTAACCGTTCCCCAAGTGGCTTCGAAAACGCGGCCAAAAGCATTGCCACCCTTACCTATCCCTCGTACCAGTCCGAAAAGAACCGGCGCGAGGATGATAAGGTCAGATAAAAATGAATAGTGTTCCATCTATTGATTATTTAGCATGTGAACTACGCTTAATGGTAAAGGTATTATGATATTTCTTACCATCTGAGATACGATAACCGTCCCAATACATATATTCGGGATTATCACCCTCGCTGAAGCTCAAGTCCCACCACTCACAGTCCATTTGTTGTGGATCGTCCTTATCTGCCCAGCGGCAAGCGAGGTACTTACCATCGACCATATAATCATGTTCTCCCTCTTGCTCAACCCAATTACCCTCTGCATCTTTGGTGTAGTAGTTGTACGTACCATCGTTAAAGTACTCCCAAGCAACGTTATCGGCTCCGCCGTACGTGCCGGGACCCTCCATAGAGACACCCTCCCAGAAGCCGAGAATCTTCTTGTCATTATCTACTGATAAGTCGCGTTCGAGAACAATAACGCCTTCCCGTTGACCTATGTTCGAGCGAACCTCTAAGCGATTGGGACTAACGGAAATGAACTGACTATGATATACGATGTCGGAACCCGAAACGGATTTACCTACCTCAGTGAGGTCGTTGCCCATAAGAGTATAATTGAGGACCGTTTGGTTCTCCCATTGGTGGTTGAGTTTACCTGCTTGCGCAACAGTATATTTGACTTTACCTTCACCATCAAACGTATGAACGGACTTCTCATTGGTGAGAACCGAATCACCATCTTGCAAGAGCACGATCCACTTGCCGGGAAGGATAGGTTCAATATCGGCTCTAACGGGTGTGATACGCTCCAAGAAGAAAGAATCACGAACGCCATTAGCACGCAGACCGCGCCAAATCATATCGTTACCAAAGAGAGTGACATCCCAAGCCTCTCGGTGTTCGCCTGTTTCGTTTACCCAACGAGTGATAAAGAAATCACCATCAAGGATATACTCGTTGAGTAAATCTCCCGGGTCTTGTACGAATTTGCCCTCTTCATTCTTAGACAAGTATTGATAGGTTCTATCTGCTAAATATACCCATTGGTGATTGATGTCGCCATAAGCACCGCCCGAGCCGGATTTACCTACCCAAGTACCAATAATATCCTCTGTATAATGAGCTACATCGGTAACGGAAACGTACTCAGCAGCTGCGAGTGGAGTAGGGAGCGAGTTAATGAAGACAGTAGAGGGGTCTGCATAAAGGTGACCATTCTCAACCTTAATCTTAGGAGCTACCCACTTACGAGCATCGGATGTACGTTGCCATAGTGTAGTAAGAACATCTTGGTCCACGGTATAAGCCAAAGGCCAAGCGGCACGCCAAGTGCGGTCAGTGAGTAAATCAACACTGTCGATAGAGGCCTCGGTTTGGGTACCGGTATTATCGTTGTTGAAAGTAAAGATAGTGCGGTTATTAGTCTCAATAGCGTGACCGTTATAATTGACCAGTTTCCACTTACCGATAAGGTCTTTGCTATAGTCGCGGTGTTCGTCCTTTGGTTTACAACCCGTTGCAAAAAGGAGTAGCAGGGCTGTGAAAGTGAATAGTGAAAGTGAGAGTTTGTTAATGAACTTTTTCATGGCTGTTATTTGTTTTTGTTAGAATATTCAGTGGGATTCCAAGGAGTGCCTTCTACGGTTTTCATTTGGATATCCGAGATATCGCAAATAGAGATAGCCCAATCGGAACTCTCAGCATCGTATTTAGCATTATCCATATAGAAAGATAAAACGCCCTTAACCGAACCCGAATACTCAGGGCAGTGCAGGATACCTACTTTATTCACCCATTGGGCGCCATCGTAGATGAGCGCTTTCTCCTCCTCCTTAGTAGCATCAGGAATGAAAATAACATCATCCGTGTGGAAACCTTCTGCTACGCGCTCCTCGGGCACCATAACATAGTAAGTAGTGCCATTGATAGAAGCGGGAAGGTAAGTGCCTTCTGTAGGTTGTTGCGTGTCGTTCTTAGAGATAGTGTATTGATATTTACCGTCATAAGCACTACCTGCTCCGGGAATATAGAAACGCGCCATCTTGGCATACTCAGAAACGGAGATTAAGATAAGGTTTCCGTTTATATCCTTAACATAACGAGACTGTGGGTAGTTCATATTCTCCGTTGTAGGTGCAAAGACGTTAGCGTCCGTAGCCGTTTCGGGGTTATCAAAGGAGCAGTTCTTAATCTCTCCGTTATCGTTCAATTGTCCTGTGTAGTGTACACCCGTAACGCAAACTAATCTGCCATCGTATTTACGATTCTCAACAATATTGAGTTTATTGATGTAATCGGTAATAGCGATGGTATCAATCTGCAATTTGCTCTCATCGGGCATACCGATACGCCATGAATTACGTTTGAACGTAGCCACATCAATTCTACCCGGTGCCCAACCTACTTTCTCGGACTCCTTATTGGCGTAGATATTGTTGTTATACGATGGTGTGCAGAGTTGAATCTGGTTAGCATAACGACCTATAGCTAATCCGTTACAGCGGATAATCAACTCTTGTCCACGCGGATAAAGACCCGAGATTGAACCGGCATCAACACCTACACGGAGGTTTTGTTGTTCGCCGTTGACAATTTGCTGCAATACAAACGTTTTGTAGAAGTTACCTCCTTCATCGTCCGTCTCAACGCGAGCACGGATATAGATACCTTCGCCCGTAGAGGGAAGCGTATCCATGGAGAAAAGATACACTCCATCGCCCTTCGTGGCACGCGTACGATAACGGTGAATAGAGTCATTCAAATAGTTGCCTTCCTCCGTCATGTACTTATCAATAAACTCATGAATAGTATAGAGATGTCCATCAGCGATAATATCCTTGACCTGTGCCTCTGTGTAGAAGATAGACTCAGGTTCCGGCGCTTTGGTTGTACATGCAACAAGAGTGAGAGTGAAAGTGAAAAGTAATATAATGAACTTTTTCATAATGCTGTCCTCCTAATTAAAATTTATACGTAAGGGTTAAATAGAAATTGGTGCCCCAAGCATAATAATACTTAGAGGGGAACTTCCATGCATTAGGTGTGATAACAGAATTCTCACCATCTGCTGTGGCTTGCAGTGACTGACGCGGCAAACGAGCCTGTTGGTATCCACCGGTTTTGAAATGGGTATTATTCGTGAGGTTCGTTACGTTTAAGTTAATGGAGAGAGACTGACGATTAGGCAGATAAATGAGTTTACCTACACTAATATCCACAATGAAACGATTGAGCGGATTGGTTGCTGTTAAGGACTCCTGCTCGGAGAGGAGATTATACGGATAGCGCAATTCGGGAACGCCGTTCTCATCGAAGATAGCATTAGCAGGATAGCCGTTGATACGTTCCTCACTATTGAGGTTCAGCTTCATACCATCACAAGTGGCAATAGCAGAAGGCGTCTCGGGGAACTTCTTATTGGTATCTCCGTACCAACCGTTCACTGTTGTTCCGTCTGCACGTACACCGGTGAATAAGCCCTTCATACGGCGAGAAGGAGCAATGTCGAGGAAGTTCCAATCGTAGTAACTGACCGTAACGTCGGCAAACCACATTTTAGGATGGAAGAAGGATAGTTTGAGAGAAGCGTTGACTTGCGGACCGGTAGAAACGCGGAGACCTTTGAACAAAACGCTATCACGTACCTCATAGATAGGAGTGATGTTATTCGTTGTCTTGTTATACATCTCGCCCATAGACATGCCGTTCTCAGCAGAGGTTACGCTGAAGGCATTGGTGGTATAACGATAATCACCTACGGAAGCAGCACCGGTCAACGTGAAGTACGTTCCGAGTTTAACTGCTACGGCAGCTTCTACACCGCAGTGACGGCGATTGATACCGGTAATGGCTTGGTTAACGAAGGTGCGAACCTCATCGTCGTAATAGCCATTGAGTTCGGTTCCGTCCCAGAAACGTGTATAGAATCCAGTAACACGACCGCGAACGATATTATAGTTAAACTCATAAGTCAAGTCACCACCAACCACTTTCTCGGAAGCAGCATAATAATCCTTGAGGTTCTTGGCTGCATCGTGGGTGTAAATGTTATCCACTACGCGATCGTGCACGCGTTGCGATATATAGGCATCGCGCGCGAGAGGAGCGGTAGTCTGTGCCAAAGCGTTGAACTTAATGTGATTACGTCCGTCAATCTTATAATTGAATCCGGCTTTGAAGGCAGGGTCAATGAAATGGTGCCAAGTACCCAAAAGGATAGCAGGACGCTCAGCAAAGACGGAAGCAAAATTATTGTCGCGACCTAAATACTTAGTGGCGTTATCTGTGCCTTCGGCTAAGAGACTAAGATAGAGTGCACGACCGTTAATCATGTTGGTCGAGCGCATCATGTTGGAGTAAGTCACTTGAAGTGCGTAGTACACGTCTATGTCTTGGAACTTCCACTCGTTCTGAGCCCACAGTTTAGCGGTGGTTATGTTAATGCGATAGTCGTAACCAAAGCGGTCACCTGTTTTGATATTCTTAGGATTCTGTCCGTTCTCAATCCACGAGCGGTAGTCGTTCTGCATAGTCCAATTGATTTCGGATTGGGTCAGACCAATGTTATTACTGAGCTCACGCATATCGCGATCTGCGAATGGGTCAACATCTTTCCATTGGTTGGCTCCTAAAAGGTCATCAATCGTCTTGAAGTGAATACCCTGACTCTGCTTAGCCTCCAAACCAACGGTAACCTTGAGGTTCTTTTGGTTATTGTAAGCATAGTTAATATTGATGCCGCCTTCTTGTATGTCGTTATGACGGCGTTCAACCATATACTTGGCTATACCATCCGGATGAATAGCATTCTGCGCATAGTTGGCTGCATAAAGAGCATCCCAATCAATGTGGGTAACCTTCGGGTCGCGGTTATGCCATGCGTTAACCTTATTGTTATAAACGGTAGGATCAATCGAACCACCGATAATATTACCATCTGCACCAACAAAACCTTGACCTAACGAGCGACCAACGAGGTCGGCTCCGGCAAAGAGTCCATAAGGATAATGTTCCCCGTTATCGTTAAAGAGTTGTGATGAATAGGAGTCAACTATTTGTCCATCCCACATGAAAGAGGGTAATTGGCGATAATAGTCGGGACGCGGGTCAGGAGCGTTGAAGAACTGAATAGCCGAGTTGGAATACATAGAGTAGTGATAACCGGCTGCCAGTTTGATGATGTTCTTATCATTAATCTTCAACTCTACAGAAGCAATAGCCGTGGGGTCATAACTATGCACGATACGAGAGTTACGAACTTTGCCGTCCTGATAGCCCCAATAAGGGTTGTAATTAATCGAACCATAAAGATCGTATGCCTCTTGCGTTACTGCACCCGATTGACCGCGCTCCGTCGGAGCACCAAAAGTAAGGATATTAAACTTGCCCTTATCCCATTTCTTTTCTGCGGAGAAGAAATAGCCAAGTGAGTTATAACGGATACCCTCACCAATGATACCTTGGTTATCTACATAAGGTGAGAATCGGTAGGCTATTTGTCCAACAAAAGACCAACCTTTAGCCAAAGGACCGGAAGCATAGGTAATGTTTGCACGCGCTTTGTAGTTCCGGTTAGTTCCGGCTACGCCCACTTTCCAACCTTGTGCGTAGTTAGAGGCGTTCTGTAAATAATTCGTAGCCGTACCTAAACCTCCAAAACTAAAACTGGTGGCTTCTATCGGTTGAACAGTCTCTTTATAACGCGTAGCGTCATTCAAACCACCCATGGCAGAGAAATTAAACATGCCACGTTCGGCAGAATTGAAGTTCAAACCTTGAATGTAACTCTGCTCATACGTTTGGGCATAACCACGATTGCGATACCGAGCGGTTGACCAAGCCCATGAGGTAACCGTGTTAAACACATCCGTAGAAGCTGACGCTGCCGAGGATTGTGCTTGAGACTTACCTTCATCGTCGTTGATGTCGTTATCTCCCAACGTGAGAAGAATCTCTTCTTGGGATTCACGAAGAATGTTAGGTTGAAGCATGATGGCATCGAGGTCGGTCGTCTGATTATCCACAAGGGAGACTAACTCAATGGTACCGATGAATCCTTCTGCTTCAATGATTAGTTCGTCATCTCCTGCTTCCAAGTAGATAAGAGAGAATTCTCCGTTATCGTTGGTAGAAGTGGAGATAGCTTGATTGGCAAGGGTCACGATGGCGTTCGTTATCGGCGCGCCCGACTGATCCGATACCAATCTTCCTTTGAGAGCCGTCTGTGCTTGCAAACCAAGTGCAGCAAGGAGCACGAAGGCGAGGAAAAGAAGTTTTCTCATAATGTATTTTTTTTAGTTATTTTAGTTTGTCTAGTTATTCTAGATTGTCTAGTTAGTCTAGTTATCCACTGTTTTTTAGAATTCAGCGGTCTTCGGTGTTCTTGGGAACGGAATGACATCACGGATGTTCTGCATGCCCGTTACAAAGAGCATCAAACGCTCAAAGCCTAAACCAAAACCGGCATGTGGACACGAACCGAAACGACGCGTATCCAAATACCATGTCATATCTTTCATCGGGATATGACGAGCCTCAATCTCGGATATTAGTTTGTCGTAACTCTCTTCACGAACACTACCACCGATAATCTCTCCAATCTGCGGGAAGAGCACATCGGTACCTTGTACGGTTTGACCTGAACGTCCGTTATAGCCACTTTCTTTCTCATCAATCTTCATATAGAAAGCCTTAATTGCTTTCGGGTAGTTGGTCATAATAATAGGACGTTTGAAATGCTCCTCAACCAAATAACGCTCATGCTCTGAACTGAGGTCGTCACCCCACTCACATGGGAACTCAAACTTATGGCCGTTCTGTTTCGCCTCTTGAAGAATGCGAATACCTTCCGTGTAGGGTAGGTGCACAAAATCTTTATCAATCACGGAACGTAAACGCTCAATCAAACCTTTATCTACAAACTGATTGAGGAACTCAAGATCATCCATGCAATGGTCGAGCGCCCAACGAACGCAATACTTAATGAAATCTTCCTCTAATGCCATGAGTTCTTCAAGGTCCATGAAGGCAATCTCAGGTTCAATCATCCAGAACTCAGCGAGGTGGCGAGGGGTATTACTATTCTCTGCACGGAAAGTAGGACCAAAGGTATAAATCTTACCTAAGGCCGTTGCGCCTAACTCACCTTCTAACTGACCGGATACAGTGAGGGACGTTTGTTTGCCGAAGAAATCGTCCGAATAGTCGATCTTGCCTTCCTCATTCTTTTTGAGGTTGTATAAATTCTTAGTAGTTACTTGGAACATTTGCCCTGCACCCTCACAGTCTGAAGCGGTGATGAGTGGAGTGTGGAAATAATAGTACCCATGCTCATGGAAATAGGTGTGGATAGCCATCGCCATATTATGACGGATACGGAAGACGGCACCGAATGTATTTGTACGCGGGCGCAAGTGCGCAATCGTGCGCAAGTATTCCATAGATAATCCTTTCTTTTGCAACGGATACTCGTCGGGGTCTGCGGTTCCATATACAACCAGTTCCGTAAGTTGAATCTCTACCGCCTGACCGGCACCTTGAGACTCAACCAGAATACCTGTAACGGCAATGCACGCTCCCGTGGTGACGGGTTTGAGTTGCTCCTCGGGGAATTTTTCTAAATCCACTACTACCTGAATGTTTTTAATCGTAGATCCGTCATTGAGGGCAATGAACGACACGTTCTTATTGCCTCGACGGCTACGAACCCAACCGCGAACGTTAATAGGTTCGCCAAACGCTTTGCTTTGAAGGGCGTTAATGACTTCTGTTCTTTTTAACATATCTTTTTCTTTAAACTTTAAACTCTATACTTTAAACTCTAAACTCTAAACTAAAACGGCACATCCATACTAGCACCGTCGGCGCTCATGTCATTCATACGGGAACTGACGGATATCTCGCCGGGCTCGGGTAGGGGAGCTGCCGGATAATCGTTCAACTCATTCTCATCCCATGTCTCGTCCTCATTTTGGAACTTAGCCAACTTAGAACGGAAACGTAACCATATCTCATCGGTAGCACCGTTACGATGCTTAGCTACAATAATCTGACCTAAACCACGTAAATCTTTTCCCGTCTTTTCGTCATTATACAAACGATAATACTCAGGACGGTGAATGAAGCAAACCATATCCGCATCTTGCTCAATCGCTCCCGATTCACGGAGGTCACTCAGTTGTGGTTTCTTACCATCCACTCCTGTACGTGCTTCTACGCCGCGGTTCAATTGTGATAACGCGATAATTGGTATATCCAATTCTTTAGCAAGTGCTTTAAGATTGCGGGAGATGATACTAACCTCTTGTTCTCGAGAACCAAAGTTCATGCCGGAGGCGTTCATCAACTGGAGGTAGTCTATGATAATGAGTTCTATCTTGTGCTCCTTGACCAATTTGCGCGCCTTGGAGCGTAATTCAAACACGGACAAAGAGGGAGTGTCATCTACATAAATAGGCGCTCCAAGCAGTTCGTTGACCTTATGCTCCAATTGCGACCACTCGGCGTTGCTCAGTTTGCCGTTCTTGATTTTATCACCTTCAATCTCGCACACGTTCATAATCAAACGATTAACGAGTTGAACGTTACTCATCTCCAAGGAGAACATAGCTACGGCTTTATGATAATTGACAGCGATGTTCTTCGCCATAGAGAGCACAAAGGCCGTCTTACCCATCGCGGGACGAGCTGCAATAATAATCAAATCCGACTTTTGCCAACCGGACGTAATCTTATCCAATGCTTTAAATCCTGATGGAATACCGGAAATATTGCCTTCGTTCTTACCGGCCTTGCGCATTCGGTCGAAGGCCTCGGCGATGACGGGGTCAATCTGCGTCACATCTCTTTTTTGTGCTCGTTGAGAAATTTCAAAGATATCCGACTCAGCGGCTTGCATGAGTTCTTCTACATCTTGTGTCTCATCATAAGCAGACTCTTCGACACGACTGGCCATCTGAATCAGTTCACGTGCAGTTGCTTTTTGTGCTACAATTTGGGCATGATAATGCAGGTGAGCCGTTGAGGCTACCTTGCGTGTTAGTTCGCTTAGATAAATAGGTCCTCCTGCTTCGTTGAGTGTACCTTGCGACTTGAGTTTCTCTGCCACAGAGAGTACATCAATCGGCTGATCCTTGGCTGCCAACGCACGAATAGCCTCAAAGACGAGACGATTCTGGTCCTTGTAGAAAGACTCAGGACGAAGCAAATCTGCCACGGTAGCATAAGCATCCTTTTCTATCATGATAGCTCCTAATACGGAGTCCTCCAACTCAATGGCTTGAGGAGGCAGTTTGCCTAAATCATTGGGACCCACTTGGGGTGCAGAGGGACGTTTATAATTCTTAGTGTTTGCCATATTCAGTTAATAAGTTATGAGCCGCAATGAAGGAACTCACTTTGTTATTAAGCACATCTGTTTCGGCTTGAGCGATGAGTGCTTGCATTTTTTCGTTATGATAAAAATGGTCGAGTAGGGAACCGTTAATCGTTTCATACATCCAATACTTAGCTTGTTCCGTTCGATGTGACTCAAAATAACCATTGCTTTTGGTAAAGGCAATGTATTTCTCTATATCCTCCCACACATCTAAAACGCCCGTGTGTTCCACAGCGGAGCAACATATAGCGCCCGGTTTCCAACCCGATTCGGAGGGAGGGAAGAGAGCAAGAGCGTTCTTGAAACTAACGCGAGCTGCTTGTGCCCGTTCCACATTATGACCGTCACATTTATTGATAGCTATGCCGTCTGCCATTTCCATGATACCACGTTTGATACCCTGCAACTCATCACCGGTGCCGGTGACTTGAAGTAGAAGGAAATAATCCACCATCGAATGAGCAGCCGTTTCACTTTGTCCTACACCGACCGTCTCTACAAAGATCGTATCAAAACCGGCGGCTTCGCAAAGTACAATACTCTCTCTTGTCTTACGGGCTACGCCTCCAAGCGACCCTGCCGATGGGGAAGGACGTATAAAAGCGTTTGCTTGTGTCGAGAGTTCGTTCATACGGGTCTTATCGCCCAAGATAGAACCTTTACTTCGTTCGGAAGAAGGGTCTATCGCAAGCACAGCAAGATGTTTACCCATCTTACAAACCTCTGTACCCAATGCTTCAATAAAGGTGGATTTACCGGCTCCGGGAACGCCTGTTATGCCTAAACGGATAGAGTTTCCGGCAAAAGGAAGGCACATCTCAATGACACGCTGGGCAACGACTTGGTCCTCGGGCAGATTACTCTCAACAAGTGTGACTGCCTGACTCAAGATGCTTACATCGCCTTGGCGTATTCCATTGAAATAATCCTCTGCAGTAAGGGTGCGCTTACGTCGATGGAACGTAGCGTAAGGATTAATGGAAGGCAGGTTCTCAACGCCGGCATTGACGGTGAGACCTTTGTATTCGGATGAGTTCTCGGGGTGTTGCATTATTGAACGGTCCAATAAATGGTAATATTGGTTTTGGGATGAGATGGATCGTTCGTGTAAACGGATACCATACGCGAATAACTACCGGGTTCTTGCGGTTGACCATTGGTTAGAGCATTAACCGTAACGGTGAGGTTGGCCTTCTTGCCATTCTTAAGAGCCGAAGCTGAACGTGGAACAGAGATGTTGACTTGGTCAGGAACGGCACTATAAGCACGACGTACATTCAAGGCTTTAACACCAACATTACCAATGGTAAGCGTTTTCTTAACCGACTTGCCGGAAACAACAACGCCCATGTCTAATTTGTTTTCTATCTCAATAATAGGAGCTTCACGACGCTCTTGTTCGGTCAACGAAGAGAAGTCCTCATTAACGCTAATTGACAAATCTACCTTATATTCATCCGACTTAATGAGTTGACCATTAACCATGAAATAAGCATCAAAATCTGTAGGACCTACTTGGCATGCCTTAGTATCAATTATAAAGTTAACACTACCGCTTTGGTTGGGCTGTAAGGTCGGATTGGTAATCTCATAACGAAGGAACTCGTAATCGCTCAATACAAACACATCCAACGTTACCTCATGGTCTGTGAAGTTTGCATACTCAATGGAGCGGATTACCTCTACACCTTGTTGCAATACGCCAAAGTTGAGTTTTTTGTCTTTCAAACTCAGGTCACCCATTTTAACTGCATAACGGTCTGCCGGATTGGTTGGTTTGGGTGTTACGTTTCCCGTGATAGTTAGAGTAACGGTTTGGTGCTCTGTGTCATTGGAATAGACGGTAATCGTCTTTTGGAAATAATACGGACGTGTAGAGGCACGATAGGTAGCCGAAATCGTTCCCGATTGTCCGGGTTCAATGGGCTCTTTAGGCCAAGTAGGACGCGTACAACCACAGGAAGTGCGCACATTAGTAACAACTAAGGGAGCCGTGCCCTCGTTCTTAAAATCAAAGTAAGCTGTTACATCACCATCTTCTTGTTTAATAGTACCAAAATCGTGTTTGGTAGATGAAAAACTAATGGTTTGAGCTACCATTGCAAAGGAACTCGAGAGGAACAGCAAAGAAAAAACTAACTTTTTCATAATGTGTAATGTTTATTGGTTGATATATTGTTATTTGTTTTATATGTGTTTCAGTATCGTAATTAAAGACCTTATTAGGAATGCTCAATTCGTTGAACTGCGGTTAATTCGGGTATCTTCTTGAGGGATACAAATAAATCCTCCAATTCCTTCTTATCATACACAAAGACATCTAAAGTTCCTTGGAAAATACCATCTTTAGAAGAAATATGGATACCACTCATGTTGATATTAAAATCCGTCGTAATGATAGTTAGTACCCGAATGAAAATACCCGGCTTATCAATACCTTGAATATGAATTGTTTCATGATAGGACTGAATACGATTCGTCTTCCAAGAAGCGGCATAAAGCCTCTTTCCTTGTGAACTCTTCAGTAGTAACGCTTCATTACATTCTACCTTGTGAATGTACATCTTGCCGTCATCTGCCAAATATCCCAACACCTCGTCACCGGGAATAGGACGACAACATGGAGCTAAATGGAAAATCGTTCCGAGGTTCTCGTCGGTAAGTTCAATTTTGTGTCCCTTGGGAAGTGGGTTAGACGGATTAACCGTATCGGACATGCTCGACATATCGGACGAAGTAGAGGAACTTGTATGAGTAAAAGGATTGAGTTGTTGTACTTTCTTCCATATACTCTTCTTCGGGAAGATGATGCTGCTCATGTTGTCCAAACGAATAGCACCTTCACCGATTTGAAGATAGAGTTGGTTGGGTTGTACTAACTTATAATGGTTCAGCATGCGCTGCAAAGCCATGTCGCGACAATCTTCTGCTTTGATGAGCATCAAGGCGTCGTTAAAACGCTTTTCGCCACTATGAACGTAGGCTCGTTCCTCCTTGCGGAAGTAATTATTCAAACACTCTTTGGCTTTAGCGGTTGTTACAAAATGAAGCCATTCGGGCTGAGGGTGCTGAGATGTAGAGGTCATCACCTCCACTTGATCGCCTGATTTCAAAACATAACTGAGGGGCACTAAGGTGTGATTGACTTTAACGCCCAAACACTGGTCGCCTAATGCCGTATGTAAAAAGTAGGCAAAATCAAGAGCCGTCGCTCCTTGCGGTAAGGTCTTAATATCTCCTTTGGGCGTAAAAACGAACACTTCATGAGCATAAAGATTGAGCTTAAAAGTGTCTAAGAACTCCAATGCATTCTGCTCTGCGGGATGTTGTAGTACATCTTTAATAGTGCGAAGCCACTTGTCTAATTCACTTTCTTCTCCTTCGCCCGTTTTGTATTTCCAATGAGCTGCTAAACCACGCTCGGCTATGTCATGCATACGATTGGTGCGAATCTGCACTTCTATCCACGCTCCGTTTTGACCCATTACGGTGACGTGTAGTGCCTCGTATCCATTGGCTTTAGGAGTGGAGATCCAATCTCGAATACGCTCTGGATGAGGACGATAGATCTCCGTCAAAGCGGAGTAAATCATCCAACACTGATCCTTCTCTGTTATCTCTTCCTTTGGGGTAAACACAATGCGAACTGCCAATAAATCATACACTTCCTCAAAAGGAATAGATTTGGAGAACATCTTCTTATAGATGGAATAAACGGACTTAATACGGGCAGAGATGGTGTATTGATAGCCCATTGCGGTCAGTTTATCTTGTATAGGAGCAATGAATTGATTATAATTCTCAATTTGACTCGCTTTGGAAACAGCCAACTTTGCCTCAATTTCGGCGTACATATCCGGATGCTCGTATTTGAAGGCGAGGTTCTCCAACTCTGTTTTGATAGGGAATAGACCTAAACGATGAGCCAACGGTGCATAGATATACTGCGTCTCTCCGGCAATCTTATATTGTTTCTGTTTAGGTTGCGCTCCTAAGGTCCGCATGTTGTGCAAACGATCGGCAATCTTAATGAGCACAACGCGTATATCTTCGGACATAGTGAGCAGCAACTTGCGGAAGTTCTCTGCTTGTTCACTGGCTTGCTCTCCGAATACGCCTCCGCTAATCTTTGTCAAACCATCTACAATTTGAGCAATCTTATCTCCAAACAAATTGCGAATATCTTCTGTCGTATAATCCGTATCTTCAACTACATCGTGGAGTAGGGCAGAGCAAATAGAGGTAGAACCCAAACCAATCTCCTTCACCACAATCGTGGCTACGGCTAACGGATGAAGCATATACGGCTCACCGGATAACCGTCGAACGCCGTTGTGGGCTTTCTTGGCGAACTCATAAGCACGCGTAATCCGCTCCACACGCTGGGTGTGTGGCGTCTTGGCATACTCGGCAAGCAAATTCTGAAACGCTTGCTCAATGAGTTGCTCTTCCTCGGGTGTAAATTCTTTATTTGTCATATTCTTTTTAGCCGTTTTATCTCCTTTCTCCTTTCTCCTTTTTCCTTTCTCCTTCCTCCTTTTTCCTTTCTCCTTTCCCCCTTCAGGGGGTAGGGGGCTCGCTTCTCTCTTTCTACCGTGTATCATCCGTCTTTCAGCAATGGAACCTCATAGGAAGCTCATAGGAATCTCATCGGAATCTTCGAGAGTGATGGCTTATATTTAGGCGTCACGTACAAGGAGCCTGATGGACGCTTTTACACAAAGTGGCTGCAAAATTACAAAAAATATTTGGTTCGCGCAAGCGCTCGCGACTTTTTTTTCAAAAAAAAATGCATTTACTAATGAAAAGACCTTAAAAAATGAAGTCCGATTTGCAAATTCGAGATAAATGTTGTAACTTTGCACAAAATTTGGTTACTATGCACTTATTATCGCTCATATTGTCGTTCGTGGTTGTGCTTGATGCCGGTCATGGAGGAAAAGATCCAGGGGCTGTTGGTAGAATCAGTCAGGAAAAAGACCTTAATCTGGAGGTAGTTCTCAAAGCTGGTAAAAAAATAGAAAAAGCCTACCCCGAGGTGAAGGTTTTTTACACTCGTACAACGGATGTCTTCTTGCCTCTTCAGAGTCGTGCAGACTTTGTCAATAAGCACGATGCTGACCTCTTTATTTGCGTGCATACTAACTCGGCGGAGAATGCGGCTGCTTGCGGTGCCGAGACGTTTGTACTGGGTACGGATAAACTCGAATCAAACCTGGATGTGGCGATGCGTGAGAACTCGGTTATTAAATTAGAGTCCGATTATCAGACTACATATGCAGGATTCGACCCAAACTCCATAGATTCCTACATTATGTTTGAATTAATGCAGAATAAGTACATTACGCAGTCTCTCCGATTCGCTGAACTTATGCAGCAACAGTTTGTGCAAACAAACCATCGTTTAGACCGAGGCGTTAGACAAGCCGCTTTTTGGGTCTTGCATAGATCTGCCTGCCCCAGTGTGCTGATTGAAATGGGATTCATTTCCAACCGAGAAGAGGAGAAGTATCTGGCTTCCAAAGCAGGACAGGATAGTATTGCGACGGCTATTCTAAAAGCATTTGAAGGGGTATATAACCCTGCTTCGTCAATTGAACTTACAAACCCACAAGAGATGCAAGTAGAATCTACTAAAGCACAATCAGTGTCTAAAAAACCTAACTATGCTGTTCAGGTTTTGGCATCGAAATCTGTGTTAGCGCCTAATGATGAGCGTTTGAAGGGGGAAAAGTGCAAATATATCAAAGTGGGAGATTGGTATAAATATTATACTGCGGAATCAACGGATAAAAAGAAAGTGAGTGAAGCAAAGAATAAATTGAAACAGAAGTTTGATGGCTGCTTTGTAATAACTTTACCTTAAACGCAAGTTATAACTTGGATTCATAGTGTTGAGTTAAAAAATACGAATATGAAATATAAACGAGAAATTAAAATAGGTGCCTTGGCATTAGTGTGCATCTTCTTAATGTATTTTGGCTTTTATTTTCTAAAAGGAGTGAATATCTTTACTTCTGTTCATTCTTTTCATGGCCATTTTGAGCAAGTAAAAGGCTTGGAGGAACAAGCTCCTGTTTACATTAAGGGCTATAGAGTAGGGCAAGTGGATCATATATTTTATGATTTCACGCGTGACTCCGCTTTCAATGTAGATATCTCAATTAAAAAAGACATTCGCCTTCCTTATGGAACGACGATGGCTCTTGTTTCGGATGGATTGATGGGGGGGGCGGCGATACAATTGAATCTTCCTCTTGGAACCTTTACAGATGAATATAAAGATGGAGACGTCTTGCCTACCATAGTTGTTCCCGGACTAATGGAAGACCTTCAGAATAACCTGTTGGGTTCTGTGGCTTCCGTGGCAACTCATGCAGATTCGCTTATTGTTGAAATCAAAAACCAATTGGCAGATAACCACCTCTACAACACATTGTCCAACGTAGATCAAATGTCGGCTGATTTGAAAGTTATATCAGTTGGCTTAAAAGACATCGTTCAATATCAACTATCCCCTATTGTGCAAAAAGCAGATTCTTCATTTAGTGGTTTGAATGAGGTCATCAGTGATGTGCGCGCAGCGGATTTACCCGCCATCTTTGCCAATGTAGATACCTCAATGACGGCAGTTAAGAATGCACTGACAGAAAAAGAAGGTACTTTGGGTAAATTGCTATATGATAACGACTTATATACACATATAGACGCAGCTGTAGTGTCCGTTGATTCACTTGTGAGTGACCTCAAACAAAACCCCAAACGATATGTCCATTTCTCTTTGTTCGGAAAGAAGAATAAATAATGTGGAACAATGTGTAACGATAATTTGAGTGTTTTCTAAATTACAATAAATTTTAAATCTTTCTCAAAGCCCTTTTATTGGGGGAAATTGAGAAGTGGAAAGAAAGAAGTTAAAGTGTAATCTAAATGTTGATAAGTTCCCTAAAATAAGGGTTTTTGATGTTAATAACTTTTGTAAATGACTGATTTCTATAGTGTTATGCGTAACTTATTGAAAATGCGCAAAATACAATAAAAATACTTTGATTATTCTGAATAACGATTTGGTCATTTCAAGAAAAAGCAGTACCTTTGCACCGTTTTTCGTCAAAACTAAATTATAATAATGAATGAACTAACACATAAATGGCAAGAATGTCAGCGAATTCTGAAAGAGAATATGACTTCCAGCGCTTACCAAACTTGGTTTGCGCCCATTGTGCCTGTTAGTTATGAAAATTCAACATTAGTTTTGCGAGTAAAATCGCAATTTATTGCAGAGTACATTGAAGAAAATTACGTTCAACTGCTCTCGCGCGTGCTCTTCCGCGTGTTTGGTATAGGGACTCATCTGGAATATCGTGCCTTAGTGGATTCGACTACGGGAGCAGGAGCAATCATCCCTTCCGATGGTTTGAATGTAGAGAAGGTGCGTAAACAGAATGAATTAGAGACGGAGTTTCATTCTTCCTCCCCGGTTGAGTTTGAAAGTCAACTGAATAGTTCTTATACGTTCGATAACTTTGTGGCAGGTGAACCGAATAAATTGGCTCGAACAGCAGGCTTAGCTATTACCAAACAGCCTGGATATACTGCTTTTAACCCCTTATTTATTTATGGTGGCAGTGGTGTTGGTAAAACGCACTTAGCTTATGCCATTGGAAATCAAATACGTTTATTACACCCGGACAAAAAGGTATTGTATGTTACGGCGAATACTTTTAAATTGCAATATCAAGCCGCTTCGGTGAATAAGCATATTCCGGATTTCTTGAATTTCTATCAATCCGTGGATGTCCTCATCGTGGATGATATTCAGTATTTCTCAGGTTTGGATAAAACGCAAGATACATTCTTCCATATATTCAACTATTTGCAACAGTCGCATAAGCAATTGATTTTAACCTCTGATCGTTCCCCGATGGATTTAAAAGATATTGAGGATCGATTGCTCACTCGTTTCAAATGGGGTTTGGTTGCTGAACTGGAAAGTCCCGATTTGGCATTGCGTCGTGACATATTAATATATAAAATGCGCCACGAAGGAATAGAATTACATGACGAGCAGATTGATTATATAGCCACCCATGTTACGAACTCTATTCGCGATTTAGAGGGTGTGTTGGCTTCCTTGTTGGCGTATTCAACCTTGATGGCCCAGCCAATAGATCAGACTTTGACCGAGCATGTGGTTGGACGTGTTGTGCATATAAAACCAAAGACTATTGAATTAGTCGATATCATAGGAGCTGTTAGCGAACACTTTAATATCCCGTCTCGAATGATAACGGGTAAGACACGCTCTCAAGAAGTCACGCAAGCTCGTCATTTGGCAATGTATCTGGCTAAAAAAATGACGGATCACTCGCTTAAGGAGATTGGAGACTCAATGGGGCATCGCAATCATGCAACGGTCATTCATGCAGTGAGTTGCATCACACAGCAATTAGATGAAAATGAAATATTACAAAAACGTATTTATCAAATAAAAGCCGCTCTACAGCGTTAATACATGGATAACTATATTGTTTCTGCTCGCAAGTACCGTCCAACAACTTTTGATTCGGTGGTAGGGCAAGAGAATCTCACTCAAACCTTGCGAAATGCAATACGCCAGAACCATCTGGCGCATGCTTATTTATTTTGTGGTCCCCGTGGCGTGGGAAAAACTACGTGCGCGCGTATCTTTGCTAAGACCATCAATTGCCTCAATCCAAGGAACGGGCACGACGCGTGTAACGAGTGCGAATCGTGTTCCGCTTTCAATGAGCAACGCTCGTTTAATATCCATGAATTAGATGCCGCTTCCAATAATGGTGTGGACGATATTCGTTCTCTGATTGAACAGACTCATATCCCACCCCAAATAGGTAAGTACAGCGTTTATATCATAGATGAGGTACATATGCTTTCTCAGGGAGCCTTCAATGCTCTTTTGAAGACCTTAGAGGAACCTCCTTCATATGTCATTTTCATTTTAGCTACAACTGAAAAACATAAGGTGCTACCCACTATTTTGTCTCGTTGTCAAGTGTATGATTTCAATCGTATAACAGTAGCAGACATTATTCGTCACCTTCAGTTTATTGCGCAACAAGAAGGTATTGAGGTGGAGGAACAAGCACTCAATGTGGTTGCTCAAAAAGCAGATGGTGGCCTTCGTGACGCATTGTCTATCTTTGACCAATTAGTCGCTTTCTGTGGTACAAAAATATCGTATGAACGAACCATTGAAGTGCTCAATGTTCTGGATACGGATTACTATTTCCGACTTGTTAACCATGCTCTCAGTGGTGAAGTTACAGAGGCGATGCTATTGCTCAATGAGGTGTTACAGAAAGGCTTTGATGCAGGACATTTTGTAACAGGATTGAACCAACATATAAGAGATGTATTAATGAGTAAGGATGCCGCTACGGTTGCCCTAATAGAAACATCGGATGCTATTCGAAAACAGTATCAGCAGCAAGCCGTTTCTTGTGCCGCAACGTGGTTGTTCCAAGCGTTGGATATTCTCAATACTTGCGATATCAACTATCGCACCGCTAAGAATAAACGCCTCACCGTCGAATTGGCGTTGATTAAGTTATGCACGATAGGTAATAATCAACAGGCAGCCCCCGCTCCGGCTCCCAAAACCGCTCCTGCTCCGGCTCCCAAAACCGCTCCTGCTCCGG
>JAKSNF010000008.1 GCA_024400115.1 Paludibacteraceae bacterium
CGTCCTGGCAAGGATTCATCACGTTCAACGTGAGAGTGATGGTGCTGTCGCAACCACCTGCGTTAGGAAGTGTCCTTGTCACTACTACAGGACTCACAGTCTCTTCGTTAGTAGCGATGATGGTATCCACAAACAGGTAGGAGTCACCCAAGATAACGCTGTCAGTATATGCCACATGAACGTTCGTGCAGGGAGTGAAGAACTTCAACGTCAAGTTGATCGTACTGTCACCACCTCCGACTGCCGGGATAGTGCGTTGATAGTTACCTTCTTCGGTCAGTAGTTGATCAATAAACAGGTACTTATCACCGCTTTGGATACTATCCTTGTAGCTAACCGTCTTTCCTGCGAATGTTGCAGAGCAGCACAGAGTAGCAAGGGTTAATATTACTAATTGTTTTAATTTCATTATAACCTTTTTTATCGGTTTATAACTTTGATTCTTTTGCGTACGCAATTATTTTTCGGTCTCACTTGATGTCAAAATTTTTGATTTCAAGTTTGTAAAACTTTGATTTATACTTTGTTGTTGATTTTTTGCCTCTCACAGATTTCACTGATTACTCAGATTCTTGTTTATTATCACCTCCTATTTATTTATTCTCGGATTGTGAGTAAACTCCCATCCTCTAAATAAATCAATAGTAGGAGAAGGTTTGCTTCGCTACACCTTCTGCGTCTGCTGTATGCAGCCACTAATAATAAAATTATTGTCGGTTTTATTCCACAGAAATAAGCAATAAGCACAAAGCAATAATCACCATCTGTGGAATTTCCATCCCATAATTTATTATGACGATGTACGATAGTACAGCGTGGAAGACGATGTCGGCTCTGCCGAAGGAGTCTTCCTTTTTCTTTTGTGTTTTGTTATTGGATGAGAGAGTTTACTCGGTCAGACAATAGAAAACCAAAAGGAATAATAAATTATCAATAGCCCATCGGGCGAGTATTATCCGTGAAATCTGAGGAATCTGTGAGAGATTCACAAAATCGAACGGGAAAATCAAATCAAAGAACGCTTATGATATATTATATCACAGGGTAGCACCTTATATATTACGTACGCGGGCGCGTGTTAGTCGTTAGCGGGCTGAACGTCGGGGTTTGCGTTAACGATGAACTCGCGAGTGCCTTCTGCGGTCTCATAACTTACCAAGAAGTAGTTGCCACTGAGCACGATGGGAGCAGACGGATCATGGTTTTCGGGAGTACCGAGGTTCTTTCCCTCTGCACCATAGGTGAACGGAGTAACGGTAACCTCACCGGTAGCCTCCGTGATTACCAACGTGTTGTTGATGAAGGAATAAGGCTTAGCAGGCAGCACCTTCGTGATGCTGAAACGGTCAGCAATCGTTTGGTTAGCCTCAGCAGTGAAAACGTACGAACCACCTTCGGTGATTTCCGTATATTTGTTAGCTACAGCGTCAAAGAGGTAGAGTTTACCTTCGCCTTTGAGGTTCGAGAATGTCAGCGTGTACTCCGTATCGGTATAGGTCTTAACGCCTAAAGCTTGACCATCGATATCATTAGAAGCAAAGATTTCATACTTCTTGCTATCAGCAATAGCATAGAGAGCTACAGATACAGTACCAAAACTTCCTTCGTACATTTCTGCATTAAATTTGGAAGGATTAGCATTCGCAACTTCTGCAACGGTGAACAAATGAGTTTCTTGGGAAACATTACCCTTAATTTGGATATCAGCACCTACATTATAAATAGGTTGCTCAATTGCAAAAATATTTGCAGATGCTGCTAATACAAGCAGCGATAAAAGAATTTTTTTCATTGTTATTTATTTTTAGATATATGTCTTTTATTCAACTAATTATAAATTGCGATTCCGTGGAGCAGTCAAAATGGATCAGCTGGTTCCGTAGGTTGCGAGGTAACCATAATTGAAAAAGCACTGACCTCACAATATTGAACGGAAGGTTCATTATATTCTTTTTTCATAATCCGTTTGTTTAATGGTTAGACTATTTATTTTACTTCAGTACCCAATACATTGAAGAAACGCTCACCATTACTGATAACGATTTGGCCGTTAACTAAAGCTTTATTAGCCTTAACAGCTGCGTTGGTCTTTTGCATCTCGGTCGGAGCTTGAGCACCGGCAACGATTGTAAATCGATAAGCGTCCTCACCAGCCTCAGCCAAGAACTCATAGGTATTACCCTCAACCATCTCAATACGAGCATTGGTCTTGTTGTCAACAAGAACGAAGTTAGCATTTACATCCTCAAAGCTGATGGTGTATTTACCAGCGTTAGTAGTCATAAGACCTACGAACGTGTTGTTTAAGTTATCGGTAGCAAAGATATCGTACTTCTTATCAGCATTCACAAAGAAGCAAATGTCCTCATTATCATACTTCTCAGCATCGTAGCCATTATCGAAATCAGCAGAGAACATGTTATCCTCAGCCACAGTAACGATATCATCTAAATCATTACCATTAACGCGAATAGTAGCCATAGCATATTGGTTAGCGCGAGGTGCTTGACTTGGAGTAATAGCAGGAGCCCAAACAAGATCATTATAGTTTAATGTCAAATCTTTCTTACTTGCGTTATTTTTCAGCATAAACACACTCATCGGTTTAACTTCTTTCAAATAACGTAAGCCGGTGTGAGCCTGCCAAGACAAGTGACCAGACTTATTTTGTTGAGGAGTATAAACGGCCGCGTCAACACCCGTATTATCTAATACTTCCAATATAGCGTCACCATTCATTGTTCCTGTAAAGCCATTGGACATAGGAGCCCAACCATTGTCAACAGAAACCTCAGGATTAGAGTTTCCATACAGATTACCCGAGAAAGTATAAGTAATTTTATATTCTTCTCCCTTAGGATTATTACTCAGAACACTATAGAAACCAAAAGCTGTATTGAATACGGAATAATCAAGTTCGCTATCATCATTACCATTCATCATACCAACGTTAACCCACGTCGCACCATTCCAGACGTTAAAATCAGATTTATATGTAGTGTTAGCCGTTATCTTTTCAACAAAACCATTTGTAGTAGGAGCACCAAAGTATTGATATTCCTTCTCAGAAGCGCTAGTACGCCAAGAATTAGAGGTGAAGTTAATTTGAGCCTTCGGGGTCTTGTTGGAAGTTACGTCAGGATCTAACAAGAAATATGCAGGAGCACCTTCCTCAGATTTCAGAATAATGTTCGAAGCTTGGTTAGCAACGATACCCTTCGTACCTTTAACAATGAGTTTTGCGTTCTTCTCAACGATAATTTGAGCATCCTTACTCATAACGATTTCACCAACGGTAAGAGTTTTTCCGGTAGGAATCGTAACTTTTGCAGTAGTATTTGCAACCAAGTACTCCGCTTCAACATTTTTACTTAAAGTCTCTTCCGTTCCAGTCAGTTTAACATAATCAGTTGTTTTCGTAACTGCATTAATAGAAGTAACCCAAGCATCTTCATTCTCTTTCTTACCGATAACATAAGATGTCGTACCGTCTCCATTGTCAACAGGAGTAACGATATTATCTGGACCAAGATATTGAGTAATATCAGAGTTGAAAGTACCGCCCTCGATATTTGTGTTTCCCTTACCTACTTCTGTAGTAACTAAAGCTCCTTTATCAGAAGCACCAATTATTTTACCTTGTATAATGGTGATATTTTGCGTAGTCACTTCACCTTGTGTAACAACCTCCTGAATACCATAACCACTATCAGAAGTAATCTTTGTGTCACCGTCAACTGTTACGCCAATACCACCAGCATAACCAGAGTTAGAATCTAAAATAACAGCAGTACCTGCAGCAATATAGCCATTACCATATGCTAACGGTGCCCAGAATTCTGGAGCAGTAGCTTTGATAGTTGCATCCTTAATTTCAAATTTTCCGCCTTTAGCATACATTCCAATACCACCACCAATAAAGCCTGTGATATTCCATTTAGCATAACCAGCGGCATAGATACCAGAACCCGTCGAATAATATTCTTCAAAACCAGCATCTCTAACAGCCTTCTCTTCTCCAGACGTGCCTGCTACAATTTTGTACAAAGAGCTAGGTCCCTGAACTTTTCCATTGATATAGAATTCGGGCACATTTCCCTCATTATTATTAATTGTACCATTAATGTAAATTGCACTTGTACCTTCTCCTGCAACTAAGACTTCACCATCAATAGTAACAACCACGCCATATTGTTTATGAGTATCTTTCGGAGTTTTGGCCTCAACTTTTCCAAGTGCGTCTCTTTGATTATTTTTGGTAGGAACTTGAATACCAAAACCATCCTTATTCTCAATAGTAACATCCTTACCAATGTTTAAAACAGAATAGTTTGTATCTTCCGCACCATCAGAACCCATAATACGAACCATTGAGCTTTGTTCTGGTTTGTCTGCTGTAACAAGACCTTTCCCCTCTAAATAAAGAGCACCATGATTGATGTAGAATGGTGTATAATTACCAGCGAGAATGTTTTTCTCATTCATATCAAGATGAATCGTTTGTCCCTTGTAAATATACAACGGCTCATTTAAGGTAATGTCAGCTGTTAACTTAATGTTAACAGTAGCACTTGCTTCTGCATTTTCGATAGCACTTTGTAAGTCACCAAAAGTTGCTACGTCAACTGCATTTACATTTACGCCCACCAGCAGAGCTGCTGCCAATAAAGCGTAATTGAAAAGTTTTTTCATAATAATTTTTTGTTTAAAAAGTTAATAAATTGAAATTAATTAATGATTTTACTATAGCCGTGGCAAGCGAATATGCCAATTATTATCCACTCGAGACACAACAAAGTCATCACCCACACGGTCATAAAAAGCATACCAATTAGTATGATTGCGCCTATAAGAAAATACAAACTCGCCATATTGACTCAATCCCTGAAACGTATTCCGTTGATGATAAGGAAGACTCGGTATAATCGCGAAACTGCGAGCGATATCCTTGAATATAGCCTCTGCGTGTTCCTGCGTTAACGAAGGATCAGCAGAACCTCCTATTCGAAAGGAATACAACCCAGCGAGAATACTGGCTAAATCGTATTTAGATTGTTCAGTAAATCTTAGCATACACATTCAGTACTAATCAGTTGTTTCATGAGTTCACAACCTTGGGTAATAAACTCGTCAAGAGTCAATAACTTTTGTCCTTCTAAAGTGTTAATTTCACTTGCGACTAAAGGGTTTGTCATAATTAATTTCGTTAATTGATTTTTTGTTTTTGAATTTTCGGTTAATTTGTTCTTTTTTGTTCCTCTCGCCCATGCTACATAGGGGGGGGGGTAAATTAAATCACTGTCTGTTTCGTAAAATAAAATGTTTAAGGGTTAAACAATTAGGTTAATTTTAGACTATATGTCGTCTTATTTAGTTTTCTTTTCTTTTGTTACTTTGTGTTTAATCTTAACAACTGCAAAATTCAATTCAATTTCCGTTTCTGTACTAGTTGTACACAACTGCGATCCCAACATTTCTCCTATCAGTTCTCCACTCTTTTGCATTAAAGACTTCTTCTGCACCGCATCCTCTGTCTCTGTTACTGCCTCCATCGTTCGCGCTATCTCACGCACTTGAGCAAAAGTATTTACAATAGCGATTGTTGCTTGTGTTGCCACAGGACTTTTTAAAATAGTTGCCAACATATAGAGCCCACGCTCCGTAAACGCAGTCGCATGAGTAGCGTTTTTCGCTAACGAACTGGTCGAAAATTTCGACCGAACCTCTGCAATCTCCTGATTAGTAAGACTATATGTCCATCCGGCAGGAAACTTGTCGGGATTGTTTTTTACAGCTTCATTCACGCGCTTCGTTTCCACGCCATACAACTTTGCCACATCGCAGTCCAAGATAACCTGCTGACCACGAAGGGTTAATATCTGATCTTTAACTTGTTCGTATTTAACTATCTCGTTCATCATACCATTTTTAGGGTTAAACACTGCTATTTCTTTATATATTTCCCTCGCATTTACGCGTGGTGCGTACGCGTACATGTATAATCGGCTGCAAATTTACAACAAAAATTTGGAATATGCAAATATTTCGGGCACAAAATTTGATTTTTATCAAAAAATAGTACTTTTTGGATATATTTCGGGAGAATACTCACGAAAATATAGAGAAAATGTAGTATTACAAGGCGATAGCCATTGTGCACGAGATATTTGCACATTTTAATAAATATGCGACCGTAAATTGGGGGGAATTGCAGAGCAAGGCAGCATGCCCAAGATACGAAAAAAAAATGAACTGTGCAAATTTTTGTGCACTTTTTCGTAAAAAAGAGCATAATTTGCACGTATTGCACGAACTTTTTTATCTCCCGCTCGCTCCTTCGTCGGAATTCGCTTGGTACGATGCCGAAACCCCGTTCCGGCAGGTAGTACCCGCGATTCCTCCTCTCCCCACAAAGTAGTACTTTGTGGGGTCCCCGAAAGGTCGGTCAGGCTAGCAAAATGATGAGCAATCCGGTTGGTTCCTCATGTAATTTGCAAGCCAGCCCTCCTCAATTACGCGGATGCGGATGTGGGCAGAAAGGCGGAGAGGCGGAAAGGCGGAGAGGCGGAAAGGCGGAGGGGATTAGTGAAGGGCGATTCTTATAACCGAAACTCAAACATATCATAATTTGTATTACGATAGCTCATATCAAGCAAGCGGAAATCAATATTGTTATACTCCATCACGTTGTGAAAATGATAATGTCCATAGCACCATGTTTTGAGAGGATGATTATTAACCAACACACACTCATAAATCTTGTCCATTATTGCTCGTTCTTTAATTAAATCCTCTTCCAAATTGGAGTCTATCGCAAGCCAGTACTCAATTCCCTCCTTACAAATGGGCTCACAAAAAGAAGGCGCAACATGAGAACATACTACATCTATTTTTATACCTCCGTTTGTTATTTCTTGCAACGCTTGTTCATTATAAACAGGGGCCTCTTCTTTCCAATAAAGATGCCGAGATTTTTCTTTTCCCTCCTCCAATGAACAAGCATGAAAACGAGCATATTGAACAGCCAAAGCCATCATTTTTGTTTGACGATTTACCCTATCAATACTAATGCCTCCTCCCACACAAAGAATTGTATATCCCGCAACGGACAATATCGTATAATCCGGAACAGACTTTATATTCGAATAGTTTATTTTTTGTTCAGCAAAATAAGAAGGATCATCATGATTACCTCGCACAAAAATCAAAGTAAGATTACGCTTATGGCATTCTCTATTAAGTTTCTTAAATGTTTGTTTGTAATATTCCTCGCTCTCAAATCCTATACCTACATCACCGCAGAACACAAGAGTAGCATCCTGCAAATCATATTGACGAAACCAACCTGTTAATCCATCAAAGGCACCATGAATATCGCCTATACAGCATAATCTTTTGCTATTTATCACAAGGTTATTCATAAAGCAAGTATAGACATAATTATATCTACCCTATCTTCTTCTCCATAAGGTAGTACACATTCTATTTCTTCCCGAATATTGGCTCTTTTTAACAATGACGCAAATTGTTTTTTCAAAAAATCACGCAAAATAGGATCCTCATCAAGACAGCGTTCCCTAAATTCAGGACAATAATTTAAGACATAGACGATATCTTCAAAATCATGAGACACACGCAAATCACTACCCCCGCGCGAAAGAACCGCATCCAATTTCGAGGCTATATAATATGTCACAGGTAATATATAGATTGTTTTTCCCGATGGCAATTGATATGGCTCTCTATTCTTAAATCCGGGACGATACCAACGATTACTAAAGCCTAATATATCTTCATCGTCAGGCATAATATCCACAACAATATCTTTATACACCCACCTACAAATAGGAGCAGAAGGACGAATATCATTTGTGAAATGATGCTGACGAAGTTTTTCTTCAAAAACAGCATGTTCATGATAGGACATCACCTCTACAACACAATCCACATCATTCGTCGGTCTTGCATCTTGCGCAGCAGAATCGGTCGCATAAAGTCCACAAACAGCACCTCCAACAAACACTACATGTTCATTCAAATCTTTTAAGCCTTCAGCAATATTTTGAATACATTCAACACTCGTCTTTTCCATAATCCTCAATAAATTTATGTAAAGCGGACGCAGCAATCTCCCGTTCACGCACTCGCCCGATACGAAGCGCATCAACAATAACTAACAAGTTGTATAATTCCGCATCTTTGTCCACTATTTGAGGAACATTAGGGCATAAAGGAACTATCCCTTGCCCGCGAATCGTTCCTAAACGACTTGGCCAAACATAAGCATCTGAACCGGAAGATAGTTGTTCTTTTAACGGAGAAGCACTAATATAAGTAGGAACACCACGCATTACACGGCCTACCTTAACAGGAAAAGCATAGCGCAAGCCATGCACAAGAAATTCCTCTAAAGCAAGCACATTAACCTTTTGTTTGTTACAATCCACCAATTGCGCCAAGCATGAACGCGACAAACTATCACTAATACTTGAGAGGCTAACATGAAGAGATGAAGCCAATTCTCTATATGACATAAAGGCTCCTGACGATGTGATTTTTTTCAATAAAATCAAAATATCCAATGGACGTAATTCACTGTTTTTCATATAATTATACCTTAATGTTCGGCGTTCGCGAACAGCGAACACCATCGAATTCGGCTGCAAAGGTACGGCTTTTTTTTGATATGTGCAAATTTTTGTTGCATTTTTCTAATGTTATGTCCTTTTTGCACACATTTTATACGCGCCCTGCCGCCTGTCACCTATTGCCATTCCTCTATTTCATGTAACAGACAATACCTAGAGCATACATAGAACATACATAGAACATACATAGAACATATCTATATCCTGTGAATACCCAAAGCATATCCAATGAACATTCAATAAAAAGGTGTTATATCCTATAAACTAACTCACACAACACTCACTTTATACAAAAAAAAAATACTAAAAAAATTTGCGTATATCAATTATTTTTTGTACCTTTGCAAGCGGAAAGAAAAACATCATCAATTAACGAAAAAGTAGAAAAAAACATATGAGTAAATTTCAATTAATTGAGCCGTACAAGAATTATAGCGGCAAACAAAACAAGGACTCGGATGAGGTATTCCGAACCAGAAACGGGAGAACCCACTCCTATGTTATTATGCACCCCAATGAGCGCCCTCATAACGAAGCACAAAAGGCGCACACATCCCTCTTTGGACAGGTGTCACAGCAAATCCGCACCGAAATGCAGGACCCTCACAAGCGCGCACAATGGGAAGCAAGGTATCAGCAATATCGCAAGGAGCATAAGAAAGAGTTGGACTTCTTAAAGACAGCGAATTCCAATGATCTGCAAGGCTATTCGTCGCGCAAAAAGCCGGTCATCACCTCACTGCGCGGCTTCATGTTCCACGAACTCTTCGAAGCCGCCAATCACTAAACACAAGACACTAAACACCATGGCAAAGATTAGAACCATTACGGGAGTTCAAAGTATTTCCGGCAAGGTAAGTAAACGGGATAATGTATATTTCAAAACCAACTCGCTTAACGGCGATGTTATTGCTGTTAAGCAACTTCATTCCCCTCTGAGAGATAATGGGGCGCAAACCACTGAGGCGCAGAAAGCCCATCAGGCTGCCTTTAAGGCTCAATGGAAAAAAGTGGATGCGCTTTTATCGCAGCCGATAAGGCAGCTTTATGAGGAGTTATATTATCGCCATCTTTTGGCTTGTCGTCAGCGGCGGCCATTACGGCAAGATAGTTCGGTCGTAGAAGCATTTCTTGCTTCGCCGGAGGTTATTCCTACGGGGGTGGATAAGCAGCCTCAAGCGATTATAGAAGATCTAAAAACAGTACGTAAACCATTTACTAATTTGCGTACTTTTGTCTTCCACTGCCTCCGCTAATCCCCTCCGCCTTTCTCTTACAGCGCAGCGGTCTTACAGAGAACGCAGTGAACGGTCAATAAAAAAGCGAAAAATCCAACATTTTCGCTTTTTTATTTGCACATATCAAAAAAAAGCCGTACCTTTGCAGAAATTTTATTATAAAGTAATAATTATAAAGTAATAATTTTTATGAAAAGTGTCTCTAATCCTTTTGTAATAAGCGGTTATGAAGGAGAAAAATATTTCTGTGACCGGCGTCAAGAACTATCGCAACTTAGTTTGGAGATAGAGAATGGTAATAACGTGGCATTAATTGCATCTCGACGAATGGGGAAAAGCGGACTTATTCAGCACTATTTTGCGCAACCGCAATTGCAGGATAGATATTATACATTCTTTATAGATATATATGACACACAATCATTAAATGAATTTGTATTAAAACTAAGTCGCAACATTCTTACCCATCTTAAACCTCATGGACTAACCGTGTTGCAACGCTTTTGGGATTGCATGCATTCTTTACAAGCGGGTATATCCTTTTCACCGATGGGTGAACCATCATTTAATGTGCAATTAGGGGACATCCGTAAGGCGGAAACAACATTAGATGAAATTTTCCATTATATTGAGCTTGCGGATCGCCCTTGTATTGTAGCAATAGATGAGTTTCAGCAAATTGGCAATTATCCGGAAAAGAATATTGAGGCTACCTTGAGGACATATGTTCAGCACAGCCATAATGCGCAGTTTATTTTTGCCGGCAGTCAGCGTCACACAATGAGTTCTATATTTACCAGTGCTTCTCGTCCCTTCTTTCAGAGTGTGTCTCTAATGCATTTAGGGAGCATTGATATACAAGCTTATGACGCATTTGCGAAGCAGCATTTTCAAGAAAGCGGACGTAAACTTGCTGATGGTGTAACCCAAGCCGTTTACGAAAGCAGTAAGGGGATAACATGGTACACGCAAAAACTATTTAACACCTTGTTTGCTTTAACGGAAAAAGGCGAAACCTGCACGGTTGATATGGTAAACGATGCTTTGAATTATGTCCTGAATACGCAAGGATATAGTTATGAAGAAACACTATTCAGATTGCCGGAAAAACAGAAGATGGTGTTGTTGGCTTTAGCGCAGAATGGACCTACTGAACATATAACCGCCGGTTCTTTTGTGAGCAAATACGGCTTGCCCTCCGCCAGTACAGTACAATCTGCCATTCGTGGCCTATTGGAAAAAGATTTTGTTACTTATGAGCAAGGTACATATTATATTTATGACTTGTTCTTGTGGTATTGGTTAAGGAGATCGTAATATTCTAACCTTTTCCGCCTCTCTGCCTGTGGTCAGTTACGGGTGTATTAATTAAGAAATATCAATTATTTTTGGCTATAACCAAAAATAATTGATATTTTTCTGCATTTTTTAGCAAAAAATCGTACTACACAGAAATTTTAGAGCGCTATTTCGGGTCGTCGGTGGAGTAGAAATAATCCGAAATAGTAGTGACACCATTATTCGTATCGATTGTTTGACGAAGCAAACCGGTGGTAGCATCATAAATCTTATTTGACAACTTACGCGAAACCCAAACGCCATCTATCCAATTGAACTCTTCAGTATAAATCTGCTGCCCCTTACTATCGTACTGATAGACATACTTTTCTGAATTGTACCAACCCGATTCTTCGTATGGGAAAACAGACTCGTCATAACGCTCAATGATATAAAGAGTATCCTTGCCGTTCTCAAGCCAGTGATTATAACGGAACATACCCGTCCAATCCCAATGGTTATAATCCCACTTATAACTAATACTCTGCGTCTCTTGCGATGTACTCTTAAGCGTTTCTGACTTACTCAAACCCTCCCAATCCTTTGGATATTGAGAATTGGTATTCCACTTATAAGAAGCATTCATCACTTGTTGGCAATTGATATAACCATATTCACTCTTACTCGAACCGGAACGAACACCATTATTCCACTCATAACGAGCATCTAATGTTTTCTTATCTCCACAGCCCGGCTCATATTCGTACACGCGCTCCCAATCATGAGTCCAATCTCCCGCATCCCACACCCAGTGAGTAGATAAGGTCTGACGATTATCCGCATTATACTCATACGTGAACCGTGCCGAACCCATCTTTAATCCGGGAATCGAATCGTAATACGCCTCCTCAATCTTGTTTCCTCGCTCGTCGTAATTGAGAACCGTCCACGTTTTCTTATTCAGCACCCATTGTGTGCCATTCCAAGTCTCCTCATACGTGCCCACATTAGTGCTACCGTTATATTCGTTGCGAATACGGGTGTAATCAACCCAATTAGGATCATCAAAGCGCTGTGTCAACGACTCTGTCAGTTTGCCACTCGTGTAGGTATAAATAGTACGATAACCGACCCAAACGCCATTTTCTAACTTCAACGAAGATGTTTGCGTTAACGTCGAACCCGAATAGGTATTCTCGTTCTTTTCACTTTCAATCCACTCGCGATTCGTATCATCCCAAGTGTAATTCGTGACCGAAATGGCTTTTCCACCCGAATAAGTAGTGCGGACACGAGACTGACCCACATAATGGTCTTTGCTCCAAGAATAACTTTCCTCCAAGGTTTTATTGGCTGTAGAGCCATCGTACTCTGTAATAGCTTTACTTGACTCAACCCAATCTTGCTTCGTCTTATTCCACGAGAAAGTCTCCTTCATTATTACTCGGTTGTTAGCATTGAACTCTTGCACGGTCTTAGAACCATTGGTACATTGTCCCCCACTCCATTTGGAGTAATTTTCGGTATTAAGTTGATTACCCTTAGAATCAAATTCCCAGATTTGGCGTTTAGACACTTGCCAATCATTATTTGCCCAACTATAGGTCTCGTCCAAGGTCTTGAGTTTTTTAGGAATATAAGTATATTCCTGCACGGTACGCGATGAACCTACCCACTGATTAGTAGTCGTATTATACGACGAATAGTAATCTGTTCCAACAGCCGTTCCTTGAGCATCAAAATGGTACTCATATAAGGTGGAATAAGTGATTTTATCCCCTACCCGCTTAGACGAACGAACCATTGTCTGCTTTCCGCCTGTATAACCATATTCGGTCACCGTGTTCGAATACCACTCCTTTTTAGCCGCATCCCACTTATAAACAATTTGTGTTGTTTGTTGTCCTGACGCATTATACACTTTTTCTGTCCGATCCGAAGCGGTGGACATCCAATCCCCTAAAGTAGCATCCCAACGTAAACCCATAGTCATAATCTCTCTATTGGAGTCGTCATAAACCCTATAGGTATTGGACGTTCCTTTCTTTACTCCATTTGTCCACTGATAAATAACTGTGTTGATATCCTTATTCTTTTCATTATAGAAATGTTGCTCCAACTTAATATAGTTACCTTCGCCATCTTTGGTAACAATACTATCCAAGAGAGGCGTTTGAGCCATACAAGGAGCAAAGGAGTAGAGGAGTAGAGGAGTAGAGAATAATATGTACAGCAGTTTTTTCATAATCACAAAGCATATAAGCCCAAACGAGTGGCGCAGTGTACACGGGCAAAAGCATAATAAAAGCGAATACCTAAATCGCCATAGTGGACACGATACGAACTCACGTCCGTGTAAGGCGTCATCGTCATTTTACCTTCCGTCCACTGACCCACAGACTCCTGCGGGTGGAGGTTCTTACGCAATAAATCATATCTAAAATACGCTTGCACGCCCACGCGATGGTTATCCAGAATAGTCCACTCATAACCCAACTGAAGGGCAGCATACGCGTGCAAACGGAGATCCATACTTGAAGTCATGGGCATCTGCTCCACGGGCGTTATGACCGTTACATCAGCGTAGGGGATATACGTTATCGCTTGAGGATAAGTCAGTTCGGCTTGCTGCCAATGAGCTACCTCCACTACCCCTACAAAACCGGCATTAAGCGTAAAATGATTGAACGAAGTTGCGACCATCAGAGGCACTTCCAATTGCAGTTTATGATACTGCTCACGCCCTGCCCAATTAAGCGACTGGGTCACCTCATAGCCCGTAGGCGTAACAAAGGGCAGATTGACGATACTGTCCCCCATACTGAAGGACGAGCGCGAGTAGGTCCCGCCTAAACCCACCATCGGACCGACATAAACACGCCTTATCTGGTCTCCACGAGCACCGTCATAGGTCGTTTCACGAACCAAGAACAGCCCCCGATAGACGACATCTAAGCCGCCTCCTACACCCGGGTGCGCCTTGAGCGGTCCGCTCAACGTATTAAACGACATAGAGCCACGCACACCCACCTCAATCATATCAAACCCCTTATGGGGCGTGATACGAGAAGACTGCCTACTGAGCTGCGCACTCACCGGAAGGGAGAGCGAGAGGGTTAGTGAGAGTAATATGAATGCTATTCGTTTCATTGGTTAGTGGTTAGAGGACGGCAGCAAACTGCCTACCGGTTAGAGGCTGGTTTTTAGTTTTTGACCATCTATGGTGTAGATAGATTCGTTGCGTTTGATATAAATAGAGCCGTCCTTGAAGAACTTATGTGGATAGTGGATGGTGGATGGTGGATTGTCTAATGCAGAATGAACACCCGGGAAGCCTCGCAAAACGGGATGGCACAAATAAGCAGCTGCCGCCTTGGCTTCATCTATCACCACTTCAACATAGTACTCCTGCCAATTAGCCTCGGGGCTGAGCGCCAACGAGAAACCGGTCATCACGAGTTCGTCACAGGTCGAATCTGCCACATCATGAAGTCCTATATCGTCTATCGAATCTACGACATGATACCACTTGACGCGGTCCTCCTCCGCCTCGGAATTGAGCCAGCCTTCGGATAACAGTTTGTTCTTGTTGACAACCATCAACCAGTCGTAGATACGATCCACCTGCGCCTCTCTGTCCACACATTCGGGAGCAAAGATAGCCTCAATAGCCGTATCCTGCTTAAGGTCTATCGTACGCAATGCACACGTGTCACCATCCGACCATCTGACAAAGCGATAGCCGGGCAAGGGAGATGCCTGAACAATGACTTGTTCGCCACAATCGAACGAGTCTTGCACAGCCTCCTGCGCCCTCACTTTAACAGAAAGAGAGAGTGACGCCCATAGGGCAAGGGAGAACAATATGTATGCAGAGCGTTTCACTAATTAATTTTGAGACAGGATGACAACCTTACCCATTGAAGAGTCGGACGGAGTCAACTTGATGCTCAGTTTCTTCACCTTGAAGGTAGCTACTAATTGCATATCTGCCGTAGGATTAACGGTAATCGTCGTTTGATCCGAATAGAGGTCCTCCGTTCCGGCATAATACCAACCCACGAACTCATAGCAGTCGTCCGTAACCTTAGCCGTAGCCACAACCGACTCGCCCCAAGGTACAGTAGCCTCGAAGTCACCCGTGACATTCAAACTATCCACTACCGCTCCACCTAATGAAGCCGAGAAGGAAACCTTCAAATCGTTGTGCGCGAAGATAGCCGTCAAGAGGGTATCCTTCGTCAAGTCGATTTGACGCTGAGCCTGAGTCACACCGTCACTCCACTGAACGAAGTGATAACCGGCATTAGGCTGAGCCTCAATGGTAACTAACTCACCGCAATCGAAAGTAGCGGTTGTGTCCTGAACTGTTTGTGCGTTGAGCATCATGCTCGTTGCGCAGAGCGCAATTAAAAAGAATTTTTTCATTGTGGTTTGAAAATAATTACTTTACCCATCGACGCATCGTCCACATGCAAGTGAATCGTGTGCTGACAAACGGGTTGAACTAAGCGAACCGAACAACCGAGGAATCGGTCACCGGTAACTTGGGTCTTTTGGTTAATATTAATGTAAATTGATTGTTTCGAATCTTTAGCCGAGGCAGTCCAATAATAACCTACCTCACCCTCTTGCACTATCTCCACACCATCGCGATACCCCTGATAAGGCAAGAAAACAGCTCCCCTACCCTGCGCCGCTAACCAATCGGTTTGCGCTTGGTTGATGGTGAGGGTGGAAGTGTCCGGCAAGAGGATAAGACCCTTCTGCTCCCCGATAGTAGCCTCCCCACAAAGGGACGCTGCATTAGGACGGGTCTGAAGAATATACATCCACTCCTGAGCCGTGAGCGTACGCCACTGCTGCTCCTCCGGCAGCAGCGTTCCCCAATCGAGGAAATCGCCCGCATAAGCGCCATTGGCACGCACAAAAGCTACGCCGTAGAAGTCGGTAACGCTGTACTTAGACTTACTGCTCCAACCGAAGAGGTGAAAATCGTCCGTATTTGGCAAGACCGCCGGACGAGTGAAATTATCGGGCGCAAAAGTGACCTGAACACCATCGCTATTGACGGTGAACACATTCGCGGCAGCATGAACGCTCATGCACACGAAAAGACACAATATATTAAGCACCCAACGCTTCATGACGTGTTATACACACGAAAAACCGCGCAAAGGTACAAAAAAGAAATGAGATATGCAAATAAAAATGAGAAATTAAAGCAAAAGTGTGTCAATCAGCGTGGGGATAGACTTTTTTCCGTCATTGACAAGCACTATATCCGCTTTTCGGGCACGCTCCGCTTCGTCCATCTGCGCGGCGATACGAGCACGCACCTTAGCCTCCGTTGTATGGTCTCGCGCCACGGTACGAGCGATACGAATATCCTCCGGTGCGGTGACACAAATGACCTTATCGCAAAGGGCATCCAGACCCGATTCGAAGAGGAGAGCGGATTCAATGATTAAGTTTAGAGTGGAGAGTGTAGAGTTTAGAGTAGCCGTCTCGTTACAACCTTTGGTTGATAGTTTAGAGTTTAATAGGTTTTCTATGTCGTGGCGGACGGCGGGGTGAACGAGGGCATTGAGGCGACGCAAGAGGTCGGGGTTAGCAAAGACACGGGCAGATACGATATCGGTGCGATAGGTATTACCCTCATACACATCCGCTCCTAAGAGAGATGTTATCTGTGCCCTCAGTTCGGGGTCCTCCACGATGAGGCGTTTGGCTTCCCGATCCGTGTCGTAAAGCCTATAGCCACGCGAAGCTATTTCACGGGCGATAGTGGATTTACCACTGCCTATGCCGCCGGTAATGCCAATTGTCATGTGGATGGTTATTCGTGGTGGTAGGGTTCGTGGTGGAGGATGGTCATGGCGCGGTAGAGTTGCTCGGTAAAGAGTAGTCGTATCATCTGGTGCGAGAAGGTCATCTTAGAGATAGACAGTTGTCCGTCTGCCCTATCATAAACCGCCTTACTGAACCCATAAGGACCACCCACCACAAAGACCACATCCCTACCCGACGACAATTTACGTTGCACATAATCGGCAAACTCAATAGATCTAAACTCCCGTCCGTGTTCGTCCAGCAAAACGACCTCCTGATTAGGACTGAGTGCTTTTAAGATGAGTTGTCCCTCTTGCTCCTTGACTTGCTCCATGGAGAGCGTCTTAGCGTTCTTCAAGTCCGGCAAGACCTGTATAGAGAAAGGTACGTAATGCGCTAAACGCTTTACGTAATCGTCTATCAACGTCTGCAACTGGGCATTCGTCGTTTTACCGGTAAGCAGGAGCAGAAGTTTCATTTATGAATCTCGAAAGGATAGGAGCCAATGAGATTGCCATCTACGATAAAGTCTGCATTGTAATAGCCCTGTTGCGGTGTATTAGCCAACTTAAAATAAAGCACACCTGCCATCGCTTCACGCTCATACTCAAACGTTTGAGACGACGAGTAACCAATCTCGGAACCCTCAAAAAGACAGACTTGTGTGGTGTCGTTCTGAAGCAGTTCACCATTGGGGTCAATGAGACGCAAGTAGATGGTTTTCAAGCCCGGGTCACAGGTCACGTTCTTGGCAATCTCATAATCGACCTGTAACTTAACCACCTGCGAGAGGATAGGAGTTTTTCTATCACGCTTATTGAGTGTCGTGACCTTACAGGAAGTCAGTTCAAGCATCGAAGCGCGGTTCACCACCTCTTGCAATTGGGTGTTCTGACTTTTTATTTCGTTATTCTCTCGCGTAATCGTGTTATTGAGTTGGCGATAACGGTTATTCTCCTCCGTGAGGCGAGTGTTGGTTGTATTCAGCGAGTCTATCTGACGCACATAATCCACCATCACGGCACGTAGGGTCGTGAGTTCTTTCTTGAGTTCGGCTATACGGCGAGCCGAAGTAGCTTTCGTGATACGCAACTCCTCTAATAGGTTCTGTACGCGTTGTTGCTCCCGACTGAGTTGCTCTTGCAACGAGTCGTTCTGAATATCGAGGTTTCGGTATCCGTCAAACTGCAATGCCAAGTCTTCGTATTCCTCCGTCAGTTGCTCTTTCTCGAACTCCATTTGCTCCACAATCTCCGACATCGTGCGGTGCTGGAGATAATAAACGACGCCTAACGCGATAAGCGCTAAGGCGAGAATGACCGCTATTACTATAAGACCGCTACGCTGACGGACCGCTACGCTGTTAGACCGCTGCGCTGAAAGACCGCTTTCGCTGTTAGATTTTTCTTCGTTCATAATAAGGGTAATAATTTTTCCAATTGCGTAGAGTGCGAGCCTTTGAGAAGGATACGACGCCCCTGCAACGGATGCGTTTGAAGATATTCAATAAATTGCTCTACATGATCAAAAATAGGATACGGAGCGGTAGTCTGTTTATACTCCTCCCCTATCAAGAAAACACTATCCTCTTTCATCTCCAAGAGTGCATTCACCACATTCTGGTGCTCCTCATGACTATAGTCACCCAGTTCGCGCATAGCACCGAGGATATAAGTAGAGAGTGTAGAGTGTAGAGTGTAGAGTGTAGAGTTAAAAGCGTGGATGGCGGCTTGCATAGAGGTGGGGTTGGCGTTGTAAGCATCCACTACAATGGTGTTATGTTCTGTTTGAACGAGTTGCGAACGATGGTTAGTGGGTTCATACGCCCGAATAGCCGCCAATGCTGCTTCCTCCCCTACTCCAAAGAACCGACCCACCGCTAATGCCGCAGCGATGTTCTCCGCGTTGTAGTCTCCAACGAGGTGCGTGCCCGAGGGCATGGGGATACGGTGATAGTTGATAGTTGAGAGTGTAGAGTGTAGAGTAGTTGCGCCTGACGGCGATAGTGTAGAGTTTACCCTCTCACTTTCCTCAAGCATTTGTTTCAAATAGTCGTTGTCCTCGTTGATAAAGATGGTTCCGTTATGCGCTACGAGGTAGTCGTAGAGTTCGCGTTTGGTGCGTTGTACGCCCTCAAACGAACCAAACCCCTGCAAATGGGCACGACCTACATTGGTAATCAAGCCGTAATTAGGTTCTGCCACGTTCACGAGTTCTTCTATGTCGCCCGGATGAGAGGCTCCCATTTCTACAATAGCCAGCTCGTGTGCGCGCGTGATAGATAATAAGGTGAGGGGCACACCCAGCGAGTTATTGAGATTACCTTGCGTATAATAGAGATTGTACTTTGTTTTAAGCACGGCAGCGGTCAGTTCCTTAGTCGTGGTCTTGCCGTTCGTGCCGGTGATACCGATAATAGGCAGCCCGAGTTCACGACGCCAAGCACGTGCTAAATCCTGCAAGTCGCGAACAGCGTTCTCTCCCTTAATCACATAAGCTGCACCATCGGCGAGGGCTTGTTCAACGAACAGATTACCGTCGAAATGTTCGCCTTTGAGCGCCACAAAGATACAGCCGGGAGTAACCTTCCGGCTGTCTGTAGTGACGGTGAGTGCTTCTTTATTTTTTATTAGGAAGTTCCAATCCATGATTATCTATAATTGCGACGATTAGACATTGGGGTCTTCCAAACCGATATGTTTCTTAGCGTCCACTGCTTTCAGAATAATACCTATAATGAAAGCGGCAACACCTAATGCGGCTAACATAACCAAAGGCCATGTGTAATCGTACGACACAGCAGCTTGTTCCGGAGACAAGATGCCTTCACTAACCGCTTGAGCTAATTCGGGATTAGTAGCGTCTAATACCTTACCAATCAATAATGGGAATAGCCACAAACCGATATTCTGTATCCAGAAAATAAGTGCATATGCCGAACCGATAATCTTTTCGTCCACCAGTTTGGGTACACTCGGCCACAAAGCAGCAGGAACCAATGAGAAGGAGGCTCCCAACACTAAGATAGTCAAATAAGCAACCAAGATACTAACTACAGCATTACCTTTGCAAGCCGGTAAGACAAAAGCAAAGGTCAAGTGACATATAATTAAGAGGATAGCTCCTAAGATGAGCATCGTAGCTGCTTTACCTTTATGATCCACATATTTACCAAGCATGGGCGTAATAGCAACAGCTAATAGGGGGAAGACAGCAAAGACCGTTTCGGCAGTGCCCCTCTTATAACCCATGTAGCAGAAGACAACTAAAGCAAGAACAGCGCAACAGAGTAAGATGGCCTTAGCCGTTTTCTTGGAACTGAAATTGCTGGCAAAGGCACACGCAGCAACAACTAACATAACGCCATATTGAATAAACATGATAGCCGAACCTGCCCAGAAACCTTCTCCGAGATTAAGCGTAAGGTTGCATTGCAACATATTAACGGCATATTTCTGGAATGGGAAAATAGCACTATAATACAGCACGCACAAGAGAGCCACGAGCCAGAATCCTCCACTTGAAAGGATTTTTCCTATATCGGAGAGTCTGAACGGGTCGTCTTTCTCCTCTGCCTCGCCCGTTTGCATATCCAGTTTCCTATCCATGAAGAAATAGGTAATGAACATAATCAAAGCGATACACAGCATCACAACACCAAAAGCTACCGAACGAGACACATTAACCACTCCTCCTAAACGTGCAAAGAAGGGAGAAAAGAGCATCACGGTAGCGACACCCAAACGAGCCAAAGCCATTTCAGAACCCATAGCAAGGGCAGTCTCTCTACCCTTAAACCACTTCACGATTCCACGGGAAATAGTAATACCCGACATCTCTGCGCCGCAGCCAAAGAGCATAAAACCAATAGCAGCCACCTTGGCAGAAGAGGGCATCCCCTCATAGAAAGGAGCAACACCTAAATACTCAAAGAGAGGGATATGATTTAAATGGGTTTGAAACCACGTGTCGATACTGCTACCTATAAAAGCCTCCGAAACAGCATAATACTTGATTAAGCCTCCTATGAGCATAACTACTCCGGACAAAAGAGCCGTAAAGCGGACTCCCATCTTATCCAAAATAATACCCGCAAAAATGAGGAAGAAAATAAATACGTTTAAAAACGTTTCAGCACCTTGCATGGTACCAAATGCTTCTGAGCTCCATCCGCGAGTGGACTGCATTAAGTCCTTAATCGGGGAAAGTATATCCATAAAGATATACGCGCAGAAATTGGCTAACGCCAACAACAACAGCGCAGTCCAACGAGCCGAAGCCTTATCCCTTAGGGTTTGTTTTAGTTGTTCTACCATAATTCTTTTTCTTTTTTAGCCACTCGGTTTTACGCTTCTCATACTCCTCGTAGTGGCGTTCTAAATAACCGTCTTCCATTTATTTAATACCCAATTCTTTCTTCACGGCAGGCATAGCATCAATGGCCGTAGGAGAAATATAAACCATGGCAGCACTGTCAAAGATATAGGTGTAACCTTCCTTCTGCCCTACCGCTTCAATGGCTTTTGCCATGCGATCATGAACGGGAGCGAGCAGTTCTTGCTGCTGCTTTTGAATATCCTGTTCTGCCGTTTGGTAAAAGAGTTGAATACGTTGTTGCATCTCTTGCAACTCTTGTTCGCGAATTTGGCGAATAGCGTCCGTCATGGTCGAAGCTTGAGCTTGATAGTCTTGCGCTTTCTTTTGGAACTCCTCTTGCATCAGCGTCAGTTGATTCTCATACTGAGATTGAACGGTGTCCATCTTCAATTTAACTGAATTCAACTCGGGCATGATAGTGAAAAGTTCACTTGTGTTAACATGACCAAACTTCTGTGCCATTACCAGCACGGGCATTGCTAAAGCAATGATAATAATGATTTTTTTCATAATGATTATTTATTTATAGTTTATTAATTATTTTGCGCCTAACTTATGCAGTACCTCGTCTGAAATATCCATCTTAGCGGATATATAAATGAGCGACGGATCGGAGGAGCGATCCTTGACGATATTCAGTTTTTGCTCCGACGCTATGTCCTGAATAGCAGCAAAAATCTCGTCCTGTATCGGTTTAATCAACGCCTCGCGTTTCTTATCCAATTCGCCTTGCGGACCGAAATACTTATGCTTCAGTTCCAAAGCCTGATTCTCCTTGTCTAAGATCTCTTGTTCTCGTTGCTGACGCATCGCGTCCGAGAGGAAGATTTGTTCCGTTTGATAATTAGCTTCCAACACCTTAGCCTCTTGCTCAATGGCATCTACCTCTTTCTGCCAACGACGCGTAATAAGACTCAATTGCTCCTCAGCCGACTCGTATTGCGGTAAGTTCTTGAGGATATAGGCTATATCCACATATGCTACCGATGTACTCTCCTTTGCAAAGACCGTGCCACAAACGGTCAACATTACTAAACAAAAAATAACTTTCTTCATAATCATAATTCTTGTCCTAATACGAAATGGAACTGACTCTTACCATACTGGTCAGAACCGTTAATTTGGTCAAATCCCCAGCCCCAGTCAACACCGAGCAAACCGAACATAGGCAGGAACACACGCACACCGACACCGGCGGAGCGCTTGAGGTTGAAGGGGTTATAATCCTTTATATCACTAAAGCAGTTACCTGCCTCCAAGAAGCCTAAGACCCAGATAGTGGCGTTCTGCTCCAAGGAAACGGGATACCTTAACTCCAAAGTGAACTTATTATACAGATAACCTAAGTTACGTCCCGTTTGCGGGTCATAAGGCGTGAGTGAACCGGACGAGTAACCACGCATAGCCACATACTCGGTTGAATAAGACGAATAAGACGACATACCATCACCACCCATGTAGAAGGTCTCGAAAGGCGACTTAGCATCCTTATTATAATGACCCAAATAACCAAACTCGGCACGCGTCATGAGCACTAACTTAGAATCGCGGGTGAGCGGGGTAAAGACCTTACCCGAGAATTTCCACTTATGGTACTCGATGAAGTGATAACGATCGGACTGGTCCATAGCCGAATAATCCTTCTTATTAAACAGCGAATACGGCGGCGTTATCTTCAAACCTAAGATGAATTGCGAACCACGGCGCGTATAGATGGGGTTATCAATAGACGAACGACTCAGTTGCAGATTAAGGGAGAGGTTATGGCTTGTACCATCAGAGATAAGCAAGTAGGGCCAGTCCTTCATCATGTAACACTGATAACTGAGTTCACCATAAAACTGGAAGTAATCATCGGGCCAACGCAAACGTTTACCATAACCGATGCTGGCACCAAAGGTACGCAAGTACTTATCAGGATCGGCTTCCGACTCTTGTAACTGCTGGTAATAATCCGAATTGCCCGAATAAGCATAATAGTACGAATAAGTGTTATACAAGTTCTGGTATGCTTGATAATAACGGTTCGAATAGCCCGTTTGGGAAGCAAAGAAGATATTGGTCGATAAGGAGTTTGGACGTTTACCTCCGAGCCACGGCTCAAGGAAAGACAGACTCACCGACGTGTAGTACACACCATTCGTGCGCGCTTGAATAGAGAAGGTCTGACCCTCACCTTGCGGCACGATTCTATAGGCTTTCTTATTGAACAGATTCTGAATGGCAAAATTAGCGAACTTCAGTCCTAACGAACCCGTCAAACCGGTGGCACCCCAACCGAGCGAGAACTCAATCTGATCTGACGACTTAGTCTCCAACTGATAGGTTATATCCACCGTTCCGTCCTCTATATTAGGTTGAATATCGGGCACCAGTTTCTCCTGATCAAAATGTCCCATCTGCGCCAACTCACGGAGTGAACGCATAATATCCGTTTGTGAATAGAGTTGACCGGGTTTAGTGTATAACTCACGACGAACGACATGTTCATAAACGCGCGTATTACCCACTATATTCACCTGATTGATGGTAGCGGGTTTGCCCTCGTACATGCGCATTTCAAAGTCAATGGAGTCGTTCTCCACCTTAACCTCCACGGGGTCTATATTAAAGAACAAATAGCCTTGGTCTGTATATAATTTCGAGATAGCGTCGTCATCCTCCGTGAGGCGCTTATTGAGTTGTTTGAGGTTATAAACGTCTCCGGGCTTGATTCCCAAAGAGGCATTCAGTATCTCGTATGGATAAACGGTATTACCCACCCAACGAATATCGCGAATATGGTATTTATTGCCCTCGTGAATCCGTAAATAAACGTCCACGCGCGTGGAGTCTTCGGGATTGGTTACCACACTATCCGACTCGATATAGGCATCACGATAACCAAACTCGTTATATTTCTCAATGACCGCTTTCTTATCGTTCTCGAACTCTGTTTCCACAAATTTCTTGGTACGGAACATATTTACGATATTATCGTCATTGGTCTTCTTCATGGCTTTGTTGATCTGAACATCCGTCAAAGCCTCATTTCCGGAGAGGTATATTTTTGCCACCTTCGTCTTCACTTTCTTATCCACCGCGACACGCACTTTCACATAACCATCGTGATCCGGGTCGGGCTTCGAATAGATACGTATCTCCGTATTATGGAAACCTTTCTCTTCAAAGAACTTCTTGATTACCGTTCGGGTCTTGTCTTGTAAGTTAGGCGTGAACTGTCCTCCCTTCTGCAGACCGATCTTCGTTTCGAGATCCTCTTTCTCGCTCTTCTTAACGCCATCAATCTGTACGGAAGATATACGCGGGCGTTGCTCCAACGCTATCTCGAGCCATATCTTAGTTCCTTCTATGCGTTTAGCCTTAATCTTGACATCAGAGAATAGTCCTTGTTTCCAGAAACGGCGCAGTGCCTTGGTTATTTGAGGACCGGGCACTTCAATCTTATCACCTATCGCCAAACCGGAGAAACCAATGAGCACAAAATCTTCATAATTCTGCGCTCCGGTAACCTCGATTCCGGCAATCTCATATACTTTGCCCGCCGTTATCGAATACTCGATATCGGGCACACTTTCTGCTATCGAATCCGTCTGAGCCGCTATGGGTAAAACCGATAGCCACAGACACACTACTATATTAACGAACTTGTTCACTTGTTTTTCCAAATCTACGTTCCCTATGTTGATAATCCACTATGGCGTGATAGAACTCCTCCACCGTAAAATCCGGCCAAAGAAGGTCTGTAAAATACAATTCCGAATAAGCCAACTGCCAAAGCAAGAAATTGCTGATACGCAACTCCCCACTCGTTCTGATGAGTAAGTCCGGATCGGGCATGCCTGCCGTTGTGAGATACTGCTCGACCATATCCTCCGTCACTTGTTCGGGACTGAGTTGACCGTTTTGAACATCCTCAGCCACCAACTGCATGGCGTGGGCTAATTCCCAACGAGACGAATAAGACAAGGCAATCACCATCTTCAAGCCCGTGTTCCCACTCGTTTGACGAATACACTCTAAGAACTTCTGTTTGGCTTGCTCAGGAAGGCGATCCGTATCCCCAATGGTGAGCAAACGCACATTATTGTTCATGAGCGTAGGTGTTTCCTTGACGATGGTGTCAACGAGTAAGTTCATGAGTGCATCCACCTCCTCTTTAGGACGATTCCAATTCTCCGTAGAGAAAGTGTATAACGTTAGGTACTTCAACCCTAATTGCGCTGCGGCTGTCGTTATATTATGCACCACTTCCACCCCTTGTTTATGCCCAAACATACGCATCAGCCCATGCGCCTTCGCCCAGCGACCGTTACCATCCATGATGATGGCTATGTGTTGAGGGATACGGGTGTTGTCTATTTGTTCTTTATACGTCATCTTTTATTTTCTTTTTCACACAAACGGCAAATCTTACGCTCTCGAGCAAACGCAAAAACTATGCCAACCGTGAGTTGTGATGTTATATCCATATTCATTATGTTCGAACCATTCAGATTATGCGTATTTCCTAATAGATTTCTATTTAAGTCCCACACATTCTCCAAATCATCTGACAAGTATATATTATGCTGCCATGCCACGTGCAAGGCTCCCCACCGAACAAACTGCCACTTGAAGCCCAATCCCATCGGCAAGTAGGCAGCCGCGTTCTTAAAATTCCCTTTGGGTCCGGGGATGATACCGCAGCCCACTCCCAAAAAGATATACGGCGAGTAGGGCTTAACACGTCCATCATACTCGGGTCTTCCCAAACGGAAGAAATTGAACTCCGCCGTTACATCTATATTCACCATAGGCGATTGCCACTTACTATCCTCCGTCAAGAAATGGATTCGGCGATAACGCTCTAAGTCGTAGTTATCGGGGTTACGATAATCTTGATAAGGACCCTTTATGAGTTGGTACGTCCCGTTTAATTTCAATCCCCAGTGCGAATCGAATTTATACCTAAAATGCACGCCACCTGCATAACTCACATGCTGAAAGATATGCGGAGCTGCCTCGCCGGCATAATAACCCAATCCACCTTGCAAACCAATCTCACAGAGGTAAGGGCGCTCTTCGGCTATAGCCCAACTGCTCACCAGCAGCAAACCTATTATGTAAACAACTCTATTTCTCACTAATCAATAAACGGAACGCATCCGCCACTTTTTTAACCGGCACCACTTTTATTTTTGTGGAACCTAATGCCACTTGTTGTCCTGCCGGAACGAGTATCCGCTCAAAGCCCAATTTCTCCGCCTCACGAATACGCTGCTCCAAGCGATTAACCGGACGTATCTCCCCTGCCAAACCCACTTCACCGCACAGACAGGTCGTTGCGTCCAAAGGTATATCCATATTTGAACTGAGCACTGCCGCCAAGACTGCCAAGTCAATAGCGGGGTCATTAACCCGCAAGCCACCGGCTATGTTAAGGAACACGTCCTTCAATAGTAGCTTGAAACCTACCCTCTTCTCAAGCACCGCGAGTAACATATTGAGTCGTCGAGCATCAAAACCCGTACTACTGCGTTGAGGCGTACCATAAGCCGCACTGCTCACCAGCGCTTGCACCTCAATAAGGAAAGGACGGACACCCTCTACCGCAGCCGCGATAGCGATGCCGCTCAGTCCGTCGCGCTGTGTGGATAACAGGAGTTCCGACGGATTGCTAACCTCGCGTAAGCCGCTTTGCTGCATCTCAAAGATACCCAATTCGGACGTTGAACCAAAGCGGTTCTTCTGGGCACGGAGGATACGGTACATATAATGTTGGTCTCCCTCGAACTGCAAGACCGTATCGACGATATGCTCCAGCACTTTCGGTCCCGCCAATGAACCTTCTTTATTGATATGTCCTATTAAGATGAAGGGTATGTTTCTCTCTTTGGCAAACTGAAGGATACGTGCGGCACACTCCTTGACTTGCGATAGACTGCCGATGGTTGCTTCCGCTGCTTCCGTACCTATCGTTTGGATAGAATCAATCACCACCACTTCGGGCTCTACCTCAACAACCGTATCTAATATCCGCTCCAGACTCGTTTCGCTAAGAACGTATAAGTTCTCGGGATTACCGGCTAAGCGTTCGGCTCTCAGTCTTATCTGACGGGCACTCTCCTCGCCACTGGCGTAGAGAGTCTTAGCCTCTCCTAATTGCATGAGTACTTGTAAGGCAAGGGTCGATTTACCGATACCGGGTTCGCCGCCTAACAGCACCAACGAACCGGGGACGAGTCCGCCACCGAGTACACGATTCAACTCCCCGTTATGCATATCCATCCGCATATCCTCCGTGGCTTTCACTTCCTGTATCCGAACGGGTCCCTGTCGCTTACCGCCTGTAGCTTGTAGCCTGTTGCCTGTCGCCTTAGAGGAAGTGATTACCTCCTCTTCAACCGTGCCCCATTCACCACAGACGGGGCAACGCCCTAACATCTGCGGCACTTTGGCTCCGCAGGCAGAACAAACATATTGTATTGCCGATTTACTCATATCTCAAAAGTCTCTCTTTCCTTCGCAATGATGGTGTTGGGGAACACTTCTTGCGCCTCTTTGAGGAATTGTTCATGGTCATCTACTCGAGCGGAGAAGTGACCTATAATCAGTTTCTTTGCCAATGCGTCTTGCGCCGTTTGGGCGGCTTGCTTGGCAGTAGAGTGCATGGTAGGCTGACAACGCGCTATATGCTCCTCCGTGTAGGTCGATTCGTGATAAAGGACATCCACCCCTTTTATTAAATCTGCCGTCTTTGTCGAGTAGCGCGTATCCGAGCAATAAGCATAACGGCGTTGCGAAACTACAACGAAATCGCCGGACATTATACGCTCCCGATGGCGTTCGGTGAAAAGAAAACCGCAGGTAGGAACACTATGGGTGAGCGGAATAGTCTCCACGGTCAAGGTGCGGTCCTCAAAGATAACCTCTTGCTTACGCGGATTGATAGCGTGGAAGATAACCTCAAAACTAAGTCCTTGGCAGTAATAATCGAGCCACGGTTTCATCAGTTTCTCTAAATCCGCATGAGCATAGATATGCAGCGGTTGGGTGCGGTGAAGCATACCCAAGGTCGAGATTAGTCCAATTAGACCAAAGCAGTGGTCGCCATGCAAGTGCGAGATAAAAACGCTATATAGACGCGAGGTATGTACCCCCATCTGACGCATGGTTATTTGAACGCCCTCACCGCAATCAATGAGGAATGACTTGTCACATAGGCTCACGATCTGACCCGAAGGTGAGTTCTGATAGGTAGGCAAGGCACTACCCGACCCTAATATGGTTACACTTCCTTTATTCACTTTAATCTTTAAACTGCTTGAGTAAACCAAGCACTCTATCTCCTAATTGTGATTTACGCTCAATATGTTCGGTTACGGCTTTGACAAAAGCGTTGTTCTCAAACTTACCACGCACATTCTCAAAGTCTTGCTGCTGTTGCGAGGCATTACCGTCCACGCCGAAGCCCGTTTGACTATTGAGGTCGAACTCCTTACGAGCATCGTCGTACACCATTTTATCCAAATCAATGACAGCCGTCTTCCACTCTTGAATAGTGGTAATCAACTGGTCTAATGACACTTGAGAAACGGAGCAACCCCACAATTGCTCTAATTTATCGGCTGCCCACGTCCACTCATAACGATAGTAATTAGCGTGCATCTCGCTCAAGCGCTCTGCTATCGTTTGGAGGCTCATTGAACCCTTTTCTATATCGTTCAGCAGACGTGCCACCTCCGATCGCGGAGCTATCAGTCCTGCCAAATCGACCCACTCGCCCGAACCTACTTGTGTATCGGGAACTAATGCCCGACGCAGTTCGTCCAACGACTGAGGGGCAGCGTTCTCTATTCGGGTGATGAGCGAGTTACCTAAGAACTTAGTGATTCCTATTGTATAAAGTTCTATACCATGGCGCAGCGACGAATTGCGAATCTTACAGTTCTTATAACCATAAATCTCGGTATTCTCTCCTGCCAAGTCTTGTATATGTTGCAGCACTTCGCGTCCGTTCCACATCTTCTGCTCCGTGTAGGGCGAGAGGAGGTTAAAATTGATATAATCTAACTGATCGGGGTCTTTACGGTTATCACGTTTAGGCCATTTCTGCGCATCACGAATAGTGCCTACCGTTCGAAGGTTAGCTCCCGGAACGAGGTAACTCTCTGAGTTATTCTCAATGAGGTAGGAGAAGGGCAGTTCCGAAGTGTCTGCATGATTGGTATGACGCCCCATCACGAGACTGAAAGCACCTATCTTACTGGGCCACAAGAGGTACGAATCCGAAGTGGTCTTGGCACCTCGTTCGGCTACACCTTGGTGGATAGGTCCCAGTTTATACATATGGTTGGACTGGTTACTACCCGAACCGGCATTGAGGAAGGAGAACATACCGGCAATGAGGAGCGTCGATTTATGATGGGTCACGGTATAAGGTCCGGCAAAGATTGCCGCTGCCTCACCATGCATACCTTGGCAGTTACTGAAGAAGAGCGATTCGCCTGCCGAATAGTGCTTATCAAACACACAACCTTGTCCCACAAAGCACTTATCCACAATCGTTGAGTCTAATATCTCTACACCGGAAGCGATGATAAAGTCGGTGCACTTAACGCCCGAACCCAGTTTAACGGGAGCAAAGCGGTTGGAGTTAATTGAACCGTTCTTCAAACGCGAAGTACCCCTGATCTGGGCATAATCGCCGATACGAACGTTCTTGATAGAACCGCAATTAAGAATAGTCACGTTCTCGCCTATCTGTCCTCTATCGGAGGCTTGTGACTGCGCATAATCGTCAATCATCTGCTCTATGGTTTGCACCATCTGAGGACGGTGACGATAGAGTGTGAGGATATATGCCAGCGAAGCCGAGAGACGATCAAAAATAGGTATTTCGCGTCCTCCGCCTTCGTTCATCACCGCTACGCGCACCCCATTGCCGAACGTGCTCTTGCCATCCACGAGAACGGCGTTGACGTTCTCTATGCAGGTGTTAGCACCAATCGTGTAATTGGCTATGTAATTGTGGATATTGTACAAGTGGCAGTTATCGCCCACCTCACAATTATGAACCATGGCGTGCACAATACCCGAGTGCACTTTGACGCCGCCCGGCAGTTCGAACTCGCGTTCAAACACACCCAAGCGAATACAACCCGAGAAATGTGCGTCTTGGATATAGCGGGCATCAAAACCCTCTTTGACCTGCACATTTGCCCAATCATCTGCAGTACAGTACTGTGCTTGCAGCTGCTTTATTTCTTGCTCTGTAAGAGACCTATAACTCATAACCTCTAAACTACTCTAAACTCTACACTCTAAGCGAGTTAAAAACTCGCCTAAACACAGCTTTCGTATATTCAGGAAAATCGCCATTCATCAGCCAACCGAAGTAACCGCTATCGCGGCGGAAGACATCTTTAACGCGCATACCCTTGTACTTACCGAAATTGAAGATCTCGACATGTTCGTTATCGTACGCCACGCGCCCCACAAAGTCCGCAAACGGTGTACCGCCTTGGCTGTACTCGCTCAGTTCGCTTACCGTAGTGGGTATATCGTAACGCTCAAGTTGCGCCATGAGTACCTCATAAGTCGCCATCGTGTCCGCATTAGCGGAGTGGGCATCACTGAGGTCCTTGCCGCAGAAGAACTTATACGCAGCCGTGAGGTTACGAGGTTCGTTCTTTTGGAAGATAGTGAAGGCATCAATCATCTTCTTTGCCTTCAAATCAACATCCACTCCGGCACGGAGGAACTCCTCAGCGAGTAAGGGAATATCGAACTTATTGCTGTTATAGCCTGCCAAATCGCTATCCTCAATGACCTTTGCCACCTCGGGAGCCACTTCCTTGAAGGTAGGGCAGTTTGCCACGTCTTCATCATGAATACCATGAACAGCAGTGGCTTCTGCGGGAATAGGCATCGTCATCTCCTGTCCCAACATCACTTGAACGGGGCGAATACGATAGGTCTTACTCTCGGACGAACCGTTCGGGAAGAGTTTGTAGTAACTCAGTTCGACGATACGGTCAGAGGCTATATTTACGCCCGTCGTCTCTAAATCGAAGAAGACGAGCGGTCTTTCCAATTGCAGTTTCATTAGTCGTTAAGCAACATTGGCATTAAGAGCATGAGTAAGTCTTGGTTCTCTTCGTTCTCCATCGGCAGGATGAGACCGGCACGAGCGGGGTCTGCAAGTTCCAACAGAACATCGTTGGAAGCGATAGAAGCGAGAATCTCGATAAGGAAAGGAGCCTTGAAGCCAATAGCCATCGGGGCACCCTCATATGAGCAAGCGATGGTCTCCTCAGCCGAAGTAGAGAAGTCAATATCTTGCGCCGAGATCTTAATCTTATTCTCACTCAAAGCGAGTTTGAGCAGCGATGTACCCGTGTTAGCGAACACAGCCACACGCTTACAAGCGTTTACAATCGTTTGACGATCAACCACCACTTTGTTTTGGTTGTTCTGCGGAATAACGGCATTGTAGTTAGGGAAACGACCCTCAATCTGACGGCATACGATTACCGTTTGACCAAACTCGAAGCGAGCGTTCTTAGCACCAAAGGTAACCTTAACTTCCACTTCCTCTTTGCCTAATACGTTACGAAGGAGAGAAGCGGGTTTCTTAGGCAGAATGAAACTAACCGGAGCAGCGGCTTGAACAGCATTGTTGGTATAACGAACGAGGCGGTGAGCATCGGTAGCCACCATTGTCAGTTTATTGTCATTGAGGTCAAAGAAAATACCGTTCATCACGGGACGGAGTTCGTCGTCGGCGGTGCAGAAGATAGTCTTGTTGATAGCGTCCAACAGAACGGTGGTCGAGAGAGCGAATTGACCGTTCATGTCAGCCTCCACAGGCATTTCGGGATACTCGTTACCATTAGCACCTACGAAAGAGTACGTACCGTTGGACGAAGTGATGTTCAGACCGAAGTTGTTGTCATCAATCGAGAACGAGAGGGGTTGCTCAGAGAACTCTTTGAGGGTCTCCAATAAGAGCTTAGCTTGGAAAGCCACCTTACCGGCGCCTTCTGCATTCTCCACCTCCACAACGGTGCGGATAGTGGTCTCACCATCGGAAGCAGTGAGGGTCAATTGATTACCATTGAGGTCAAACAAAACGTCCTCCAATATCTGAAGGGAATTCTTAGGAGCGATAACGCGTCCTACGGCTTGCAGCTGTTGGAAAAGTTTGCTGCTGGATACAATGAATTTCATAGATTCGTGAATTTTTTATGTTAGTACTATATATAAAATACACTTTTTCGGGCGCAAAGTTACAAAAAATCTTTTAAATACACAAATTTTTTTTGCAAATTTAACAGAAAAAGCGTATCTTTGCACCCTCAAACGAAGAAAAAAATCATTACTCATATGAAAATAGGTGTTTTTGACAGTGGTTTCGGAGGATTGACTATCCTGCAAAATATCCGCCAAGTACTGCCCGAATATGACTATCTTTATTTAGGAGACAGTGCACGCGCGCCTTATGGTACGCGTTCGTTTGAGGTCATTTACGAATACACTTTGCAGGCAGTTCGTTACCTCGAAGCGCAAGGTTGTAGGCTCATCATCATTGCGTGCAACACGGCGTCTGCCAAAGCCCTAAGGACGATTCAGCAACGGGATATTAACCCCGACCAACTGCGTGTGCTTGGCGTTATCCGTCCCACGGTAGAGGCGGTTACAACTAATACTCTAAACTCAAGACACATCGGCATTCTCGCCACTCCCGGCACGGTGAGCAGCGGTAGTTATTTGATAGAGTTGGAGAAATTAGATCCTCATTTAGAGGTGTCACAGCAAGCGTGTCCTATGTGGGTGCCACTCATCGAGAATAATGAGATTGACTCACCGGCAATGGATTATTATATCAAGAAATACGTTGATTTGCTCTTTGTCAAGGACCCCGAGATTGACACTATCATCCTCGCTTGTACGCATTATCCGTTGATAAAAGATAAGATAGAAGCCTACTTAAACTCTAAACTACCGCCGTCAGATGCTTTATTGGAGTGCGCGGACGCACCTTTAAACTTAATTTCTCAAGGTGCGATTGTTGCCAATAGTCTTCGCGATTATCTGAATCGTCATTCGGAGATTGAGCGCGAACTCAGTCGAGGCGGTCAGTGCGCGTATTTGACTACGGATATAGCCGATAAGTTTGAGGCATCCGCCTCTCTTTTCCTCAGCGAACCCATTCACGCTAACCAGATTGAGTTAGTGTAATCTTCGTATCATTCCTTTCTGAATATAGGAAGGGCTAATAGGCTTCTATAAATTGATAGGTATTGCCTAATCCGTTGAGATAGTTGAGGAAGTCTTCCCGTTTAATAACAATCGTTCCGGTGCAGTCATTGGGATGGAAACTGAGTAGTTCGGCTTCCTGCAAATGCTGATCGAGGAAGAGGATGACGTGGTGGTCGGTATCGTTAATCAGTCCGAAGGGTGAGACAGAACCGGGTTCAAGACCGAGATAGCGCATCATTCGTTCGGGGGAAGCGAAACTCAGTTTACCGGGGGCAGGTTGGCCGGCGGCTTGTAGATGGGCTTTGAGCCGTTGTTCGAGGTCGTGAATATCGAGGTCGTGGTGGCAATCAAAGCAAACGAGGTAATGTTGATTCCCTTTATGATTACGCAAGAAGATGTTCTTGCAGTGTACAGAACCGTCCTCGCGCCACCAGCGCATAGCCTCCTCGATGGTTTTTCCTTCTGGGTGGTCATACTCCTCAAACACAATCCCATGATGATTGAGGTAGTTATATACAATCTCTTTTCGGGTCATAGTATTCTTTTCGTTCTCAATTCGACTTCTATATAACTAAATTCTATAGTTGTTTCTTTTTTCCCGCTCGCTTCGCTATTTCGCATATTACGCTCCATCGCAATATCCTCGCTTTATTTTCTATTTTACCGCCCTATCCTTCGGTAGGGCTCACGTCAATCAAGCCTTACAAGATGTCATTGCTCTGCAAAGACAGGGTTGTTGCGGCTCGATTGCCTTATTACGCAGATAATTATAGTTTTCTACTCAGTGCCGCAAGACATATCCCATCCGAGTAATTAAGGAGAACGAGGCGAAAGACACCCCTAGGCTTGCGGGGCAAGGCTATCGTGCTGAGCCTTGTTCGACGGGCAAAGCGTGTGCGCAGCCACGCGAATAAACCAATTAAGCGCGGGTCTAAGCCATGGCGGCAAATTTGCGTAATAACGAGCAACGCGAGTGAGCGGGAGATAAAATACTCGTTATTACACCATTTTGTTTTCGACATCTCGAAAAACTGACTGCAAAGGTACAACAAATATTCGACATATGCAAATTTATTTGTTGATTTTATGCTATTTCTCTTGTGTAGAGGTAGTGTGACTTTTCCAAAATCGGGTTTTTATCGGGTTTTTACAGAGCCCTGCGAGTAAGAATCTCCCCCTTATCGTTCGGTGACCGTTCGGTAACCCTTCGGCGACCCTTCGGTGAGGTTCGGTATTTATACACTACTGATACGCTAGAAGTTCTTGCATAGGCCTTAAAAGTTGGGACTATGTTGTGACTATGTTGGGACTTTGTTGGGACTTTGAAAGCCCCCTAACCCCCTGAAGGGGGAGGGTGAAAGGTTAGAGGACGGCGCAAGCGCCTACTGGTTAGAGGAACGGAACGAGAAACGAGAAACAAGGTGCGGCATAAAATGCCGGGCTAAAAGAACGAAACATATAGGCGATGAAGAGTCGTGAAAAGTCGTGAAGTTCCCGACTTTTCACGAGTTCACGATACTATTATTGAATAATTATAGTACTATAAATAAGTAAGTTACAATTTTGCTCTGAAATTTCACGGACAGGAACAGGTTGTCCGCGAAAGTGCCAAGCGCATTTACAATAACATACCATCACGCCCTTTGGAAAAAGTATTATGGTGTAAAGATACGGAGATTTCTTGGGGAGGGGAAAAGATAGGTTGAATTACTCACTATATGTAATAACTCTTACCTCTTTATTTACAGGATTGCCTTCTACATCGTAGATGATTCTCACTTCCCAATTTCCCTTTTTATCATACTTTTTATAAACAATATTTCCGTCAACGAATTCTGTCCAATCTCCATGTTTATTTGCTGCATATGTTTGATATATTTCTCCCCCTTGCATCACATTAAATGCTTTCCGAACGCCATTTTTATACTCAATTTCATATATTGAAGGAGAAAAACCACTATAGCAATTTTCGTAACTACCACTTTCTAAGCGCCCCTCTTCATCATATTGATAATCATACTTGTAAAAAGGCTTATGATCTAATGAGGCGCGGCAATGATATGTACACAAACCGGCTTGATTAAAATAGTTAAAGTATAACGCTATTTTATTTCCATACATGTCGTACTCAACTTCTTCTGTGTATTCCCCATTTTTATCTTTTATTCCTATGACAGTACTTGTATGTTCACCTTTCATATTAAAGTAATTGCGCTCAAAAGGCCACTTTGAGCCAAGTTCAAAGGCATATAGAAATTTATCCCAAGTTATTTTCACATCACCTCTTCCTTCCATAGAGTGATAATATTTACGACCATATGCATCATATTCATCAACAACATAGCCACTGCCTTCTGACAATGGGCCATTGGCATAATGATTAGAGGTGGGCTTTGCAATAAAATCTCCATTGGGAAGTATGTCGGTGATATCATAGCCAAAAGTTTCAACTTTAGCAACAGGACCTTTTAAATTGTCTCGAAAAGTATCTGTCCATGGGAAATTAGTCTTTTCTTGACAACTACATACGATTAAAGCAATTGTGGAAATAAAGAAAAACTTTTTCATAAAAATGTTTTCGCTTACTCTCTGTCGGATTTTCGGCTTTCTCCATCGTGAATAATTATTAGCAGTCCGTTGTTTGACGAGGTACAAAAAAAAAGTGGACTAAACTTTTTAATCCACATTTCGTTGGTATCGCCAAACACCTATTGTCAATGAATTTACAAAGTAAAGCCCACTCAAAAGAGTGAGCGTTGAGCTTTACTTCTCATTGACATTCTGTTTAAATTGGCGATTTTACGAAATGTGAGAAACAAAGATAACGCTATATTATCTATTGTGCAAATTTCTTGCTTGTTTTATTTCATAGGCATTTTTGATTATTACTTTTCTTATCTTATTGCATCGCCTTTACGTTGCCGGTCAATCATAGGCGGGGTAAATTAATTATATTACCATTCCAGAACGCATAACATCTTCATACAATGGAGAAGGATGACAGTCTTCCATTAAAACAGGTTCTATCAAAGTGTTCACTTTACGAGTTGCACTCCATAAAGAAGTAGACGCAGCCCACCAATCACCATCAAACTTAGGAACCACAACAGCAACGTCTATATCACTATCTTTGTGCGCAGTCCCCTTACTATATGACCCATAAAGATAGACCATCGCATTAGGGATAATGGTTTGAACAACCTTTTTGTAATCTCTAACTATTTTGATAACTGTTCTCTTATCCATAATTGTAATTCAATGGTGTAATTAAGTATTTTTTCGCAGTACTCAGCAGATAATAATTTGAGCAATTTCTCTTTATATTCGGGATAACGAGCTTCAATATTAAGAGGCATCATTCCATCTATGAAAGAGTTTTGCTCTTCACTCATTATAGCAGATAGTCCGCACTCGGTAGATAGTTTAACAAGGTTATGCGTATAAGGAGGATCTTGTGGCATTTTAGCGCACCAATAGGCTTTCAATACCTTCTCAATCACTTGGTGACACATAAAACCAACATACAACCACCTTCGAGTGGCAAACATTGCCTTGGCGGTTTCCAAATCATAATCGACAATATCTAACCAATATGCTGTCTTATTCATAATGCATTAATCTATACTTATCCAATATTGACTGCAAAATTACAACTTTTTTTTGATATATGCAAATAAAAATGCACTTTTCTGCCAAAAATGGCAAAGAAAAGCGCATTTAGAAGTGTTGTTTCCTATTTAACGTCAGTGGGTGACGGGCAAGTTAGATACCTAAGCTCTGGCGGATGGCGGGGATACGAGCCTCGGCGGCTTCAACAGCCGCAGCGTAATCCTTCACCGACTTCATCTGAGCCGGAATCTCAAAGTAGAACTTAATCTTAGGTTCCGTACCCGAAGGACGAACAGAAACCTTCAAACCACCCTCCGTGAAGTATTGCAACACGTTCGAAGTGGCTCCAAGAGCCATCTCGATTTTCGTGGTTTTCGCATTTTCGATGTTTCGAGGATTCGAGAGGTCGAAGGTTGTTTCGGTGAGAGACTGATAGTCTTTGATACGAATCACTTTCTCACCGGCAATCTCCGTGATGGGGTGTTCGCGGTAGTTAATCATCATCTGCTTGATTTCCTCTGCACCGGACTTACCCGGGCGAACGATATTGATGGTACTCTCACGTTGGAAGCCGTACTCCATGTAGATATTCATGAGATATTCATAGAGCGACATACCTTGATCCTTAGCATAAGCGGCAATCTCACAGATAAGGCAGATAGCCGAAGGCGAACACTTATCGCGAACAGCGTCAAACGCCATAAAGCCAAAGCTCTCTTCACCACCACCTATATATTTGCGCGTGCCTTCCCACATGCGTACGCGATTGGCAATCCACTTGAAGCCCGTATATTCGTCCGTGAGTTCAACGCCTTGTTTGTCAGCAATCTTACGAATGAGTTCACTCGTCACAATCGTTTTCACGAGGTACATGTCGGGCGTGAGTTTATTGAGGCGCTTCATGTTATTGATGATGTAGTAACAGAACATCATGCAGGTTTGGTTACCATTGATAATCACCCACTCGCCCTTATCGTTACGGCAGACGATAGCCAAACGGTCAGCGTCCGGATCGGAAGCGATAACGAGGTCGGCATTCAGTTTGGTGCCGAGGTTCATGCCCATGGTCATGGCTTCTGCGTTCTCGGGATTAGGACTGACCACGGTGGGGAAATTGCCGTCTATAACCATCTGCTCGGGAACGACGTGGATATTCTGGAAGCCCCATGAGCGCAAGCACATCGGGATAATCTGACGACCCGTTCCGTGGAGAGGCGTGTAAACGATATTGAGGTCTTTTTGGTTAAGAATAGATTGCTGGTCAATCATAACGGATTTAACCGCCATCATGTAGTCGTAGTCTATCTCGCCTCCGATGATTTGGATGAGTTCTTTGTTTCCCGTCCAAAGGACATCGGACATCTGCACTTTATTGACCTCGTCGATGATACCTTGGTCGTGCGGTTGAAGCACTTGTGAACCATCCTCCCAATAAGCCTTGTAGCCGTTGTACTCCTTGGGGTTATGCGAAGCCGTTACGTTCACACCGCCTTGGCAGTGGAGGTGACGGATAGCAAAACTAACCTCGGGGGTAGGACGAAGCGACTCAAAGAGATAGACCTTGATGCCGTTAGCAGAGAAAACGTCCGCTACCGTTTCCGCAAAGAGGCGACCGTTATTGCGGCAGTCGTGACAAACGACGACGCTCACTTGGTCTCCCTTCTTGAGGGTTGCAAAACCACCCTCTTTGGCAATCCTATTGAGGTAGTTGGCATAGCCTTGAGTGGCTTGTGCTACGATGTACTTGTTCATGCGGTTGCAGCCGGGACCCATCAGTCCGCGGAGGCCCCCGGTACCGAATTCGAGGGTGCGATAGAAACTGTCAATGAGGAGCGATTTGTCCTCGGCTTCCATCATTTCACGTACTTGTTGTTTCGTTTGCTCATCATAATTACCGTCGAGCCACTCCTGGGCGCGAGCGATTACTTGTTGTAATTCATCCATGTTATTCGTATTTTTGAAATAAAAAGTCATTGTAGGGGTAGCGTTTGATATGAATCTCCTTAATGCGGTCGTACATCAGCGCTTTAAATTCGTCTATATTCTCTTTGTTGATAGCAGATATAAAAATACAATCCTTATCAAGCTTCGCCATCCAGGTGCGTTTGAGGTCGTCCAACGACAGGTTCTCCCGTTTGATAGGCGTCAGATCGTCCTCGTCCTTAGGCGTATAAGTGAAGGCATCGGTCTTATTAAAGACCACGATAGTAGGCAAGTCACTAACCCCAAGTTCGGCGATGGTCTGTTGAACGACTTTGTATTGCTCCTCGAAATTAGGATGCGATATATCCACTACGTGAACAAGCAAGTCCGCCTCACGCACCTCGTCGAGGGTCGATTTGAAAGATTCCACGAGGTTATGCGGCAGTTTACGAATAAAACCCACCGTATCCGAAAGGAGGAAAGGCAGATTATCAATCGTCACCTTACGTACTGTTGTATCGAGGGTAGCAAAGAGTTTATTCTCGGCAAAGACGTTTGACTTGGAGATAAGGTTCATGATGGTCGATTTGCCCACGTTCGTATAACCAACCAAGGCTACGCGCACCATCTTACCACGGTTCTGGCGTTGGGTGGTCATCTGCTTATCTATTTTCTTGAGTTCCTCGCGGAGCAAAGCAATACGGTTACCAATGATACGTTTATCCGCCTCTATCTGCGTCTCACCCGTACCACGGTTCGTTCCGCCACCACCGCGCTGGCGGTCTAAGTGCGACCACATACGCGTCAGGCGTGGCAACATATACTGAAGGTGCGCCATCTCGACCTGCGTCTTGGCATAAGAGGTCTGTGCACGTTGGAGGAAAATCTCGAGAATAAGAATCGTACGATCCATGACACGTATCTCGCGTCTGTCCTTGGGATTATCGCGCCAATTGAGGTCTCGCTCTATGTTCCTAATCTGACGAGGCGACAGTTCGTCATCAAAGATGACAAGGTCGATGGTGGATGGTGGAGTGTCAATGGTGGATTGGGAGTTAATGATGTATTGTCGTATCTCCTCAAGTTTGCCCGTACCCACGTAGGTATTGGTGTCGGGTTGGAGAAGACGTTGTTTGAAACGCTTAACGGGAACGATATGATTCGTATCCGCCAAGAAAGCGAGTTCATCTAAATACTCGTCCGTTCGCTCCTCCGGCTGGGAGGGAGTGATCAGTCCTACTAATATAGCGTTGTATTGGGTCAATTTTGAATTTTGAATTATGAATTATGAGAATTTAATTATTAGTGGGCTTCGAGCCAATTGGTGCCGACACCTACCTCTGCCAATATGGGGACAGAGAGGTGAACGACGTTCTGCATTTGCTCGGTCACGATGTGTTTGACTTGTTCTATTTCGTCCTTAGGCACATTGAAATTGAGTTCATCATGCACTTGCATGATCATCTGTGCCTTGAGGTTCTGCTGTTTCAGTTCGTGGTCTATACCGACCATTGCCATCTTGATGATGTCCGCTGCCGTTCCTTGGATAGGTGCGTTAACACTATTGCGCTCCGCGAACGACCGAACGACAGAGTTCTGGCTATTGATATCGGGTAAGTAACGCTTGCGCCCAAATAAGGTCTCAACATAGCCTTGGGCACGCGCTTTCGTTTTTTGTGCTTCAATAAAAGCAATGATGTCGGGGAATGCCGCAAAATAGTCGTCTATGAGTTGTTTTGCTTCCCCACGAGGGCATTGTAATTGTTGTGCCAGACCGAAAGCCGATATACCATAAATGATACCGAAATTAGCCGTCTTAGCGCGACGGCGCTGTTCCTTCGTCACTTCTTCAATGGGAACCTTAAAGATCTTAGCCGCTGTTGCCGCATGAACATCTTGTCCCTTGCGGAAAGCGTCAATGAGGTGCTTATCCTGCGAGAAATGCGCCATCAGACGCAGTTCGATTTGCGAATAGTCAGCAGAGAGGAACAGGCACCCCTCATCGGGAATGACGGCACGACGAATGAGTTGTCCACGCTCCGAACGAATAGGTAGGTTCTGGAGATTAGGATTAGAAGAAGAGAGCCGCCCCGTAGCAGTGACGGTTTGGTTATAGGTAGTATGAATCTTACCCGTCTTGGGATTGATATACCCGGGCAATGCCGTGACGTAGGTAGATACCAGTTTCTTGAGTTCACGATAGTCAAGAATCTTATCCACCACCTCATGTTTATCGCGAATACCCAACAGCACTTCCTCGGAGGTGGAGTACGCTCCTTTGGGGGATTTCTTGGCTTTGGGGTCTAAACGCAAATGGTCAAAGAGCACTTCGCCCACCTGCTTGGGTGAATTGACATTGAACGTCTCCCCTACCAAATCATAAATCTGCTGTTCTATTGTTTGCGCCTCCTGAGTCAATTGTGTCTCTGCTTGCCTCAATATCGACACGTCAAAACGCACTCCTGCCTCCTCCATTGAACGCAGAACGGGCACCAAGGGCAGTTCGACTTCGCTGTATAAGTTCCACAAAGCACTATCAGCTTTGAGGGCATCCCAATTAGGTTCTGCATTAGGATTATAACTCGCTTCAGGATTGAGGAGGTAGGCACAGAGGCGGGACTCTATATCGTTGACCGCCCGTTGAGCGGTAAGACCGCCTTCGGCTGAAAGACCGCTCACTTCGTTCGCTGAAGGACTATTATCGGCAAAAAGGTCGAGGGTGGCCTCCTGCTTTTTTGTGGATTGTGGATGGTGGAGTGTGGATGGTGGAGTGATTGTTATTCCGCTATTCTTCAAGAGGGAGGTAAACTCGAGGTCCTCATAGAGAGGGGTGAGTTTAGTCCAGTCTTTCTCTCTAAACACTAAGCTGTCCACTCTAAACTCTTCTGCCAACGGAACGTCCGTCTTGATGGTAGCTAAGAATCGCGAGAAGCGTATCTGTTCGGACTGTGCCTCCACTTTGTTGCGCAAAGCGCCTTTGAGTTCGTCCGTGTGGTTGAGCAGGTATTCGATACTTCCAAAACGACGCAGCAACTCTGCCGCCGTCTTCTCTCCCACTCCTTTGCAACCCGGTATATTATCGGACGCATCGCCCATCAGTCCTAATAAGTCAATGACCTGTTGGGTATTGTGGATATCGTACTTAGCGCACACCTCTGCGGGTCCCATTTGTTCGAAGCCACCCGTGTGACGAGGGCGATAGAGATGTATATTGTCGGTAACGAGTTGTCCGTAATCCTTATCGGGTGTTGCCATAAAGACCTCATAACCCTCTTTCTCTGCTATACCGGCAACGGTACCTATGACATCGTCTGCTTCATAACCCGGAACAACGAGGGCAGGGATATTCATTGCCTCTAAAATTTTTTCAATAACGGGCACCGCAGCACGTATATCCTCCGGTGTTTCCTCCCGTTGCGCCTTATAGTCCGCATATGCCTCGTGACGGAAAGTAGGACCATGAGGGTCAAAACCAACCGCTATATGGGTCGGTTTAAGGCGCTTGATAAGATCCTCTAATGTGGTTACAAAACCATAGATAGCGGACGTGTTCATACCTTTCGAGTTCATTCGCGGAACCCGAATAAAAGCATAATAGGCGCGATAGATCATCGCATAAGCGTCTATGAGAAGCAATCGTTTCATAACAAGGATAAAGCTTGATTTTCTTTGCGGGTCATTTCGGCTTTGGTTTCGGGTGTTTTGTCGGCTTGACCGGTGAGGTGAAGCAGTCCGTGAACGAGGATACGGGTTAGTTCTTCGTCCTTGGTTACGCCAGCCTCAACCGCGTTACTGCTCACCGTATCCAACGAGATATAGATATCCCCGTTTAATCGGGAAGGCGTGGTATAATCAAACGTAATGACATCCGTGTAATAATCATGCCCTAAGAACTGACGATTGACCTCTAATATCTTCTCATCATCACAGAGGATATAGGTTAAGTCCCCTACTCCATAGCCATAACCCGCAGCCACTTTGCGTAGCCACATTTCCAATTCCTTAGCCCGTGTTGCTATCAGCTCGGGCAGTTCCACCCTATCCGTCAAAAACTGTATCATCCAAAAAAGATATTTGCTACCACAAAAGCGGCTATGACACCTACTAAATCGGCAATCAAGCAGCAAGCCACCGTATAACGTGTATTCTTAATCCCCACGCTCCCAAAATAAACAGCCAAGACATAGAAAGTAGTATCCGTGCACCCCTGTAAGGTACAGCACAAGCGCCCTACCAATGAGTCCGCTCCGTGGGTGGTCATAGCCTCAATCATCAATCCGCGAGCGCCACTACCGCTAAGCGGTTTCATGAGCGCCGTAGGAACCGCTCCCGATAAGTCGGGATTAATGCCCACCCACGCAAACAACTGAGCCATACCTTGTTCTAATAGATCCATGGCTCCACTGGCGCGGAACATACCCACCGCCACGAGGATGGCAATGAGATAAGGAATAATACCTATCGCCGTCTTAAAGCCATCCTTCGCCCCATCAATAAAAGCGTCATAGACATTGACTTTTTTGACCATGGCCTGAATAACAAACCAAGCTATCACGCCAAGCAGGACAACGGCAGCAATAAGGGAAGACATCTGCGAGAGACGCTCTTGAGGAAGGCGCGTTGCCATAACAAGAAGCAGCACCACCAATGCCGTTAGACCGGCAATGACCCCTAAAACGACTTTATCCCACAAACGTATCTTCTGCGCAATACACGTAGCCACCAAGCCCGCCAAAGTAGAGAAATAGGTAGCAATCAAAATCGGCAAGAACACATCCGCCGGATTAGCCGCTCCTAACTGCGCACGATACGCCATGATGGTAGTAGGGATAAGGGTCAAGCCGCTGGCACCAAGCACTACGAACATGATCATGGCGTTGGAAGCCTTGGACTTATCGTCATTAAGCTCTTGCAACTCCCCCATGGCTTTCAGCCCCATCGGCGTAGCGGCATTATCCAGACCTAACATATTCGCTGCTACGTTCATGAACATCGTACCAAAAACAGGGTGATTCTTAGGTAGCGAGGGGAAGATACGGCTAAAGAAAGGACTGACCCCCCGAGAAAGGGTATGTACAACGCCTCCTTGTTCCCCAATCTTCAGAATACCCATCCATAAGGAGAGCACTCCCGTGAGACCAAGAGAAATCTCAAAACCGGTTTTAGCATTAGCAAACGTGGCATTTAAAATGTCCGAGAAAACATCTGCCTGACCAAAGCCAAAAAAGGCGATACAGCCCACCAAAAGGGACAAAAGTACCAATCCTATCCAAATATAATTCAAAATCATGCGGCAAAGATAAGAAAAAATTTGCACATATGCAAAAAAAAGTGTAATTTTGTCGCCGAAAATGAATAGTTTAGCTCTATATCGAACATTATCTTACCTCAAGCACCACCTTTTAGCATGGAATACGGGGGGAGAAGGCATTCATTCGCCGTCCCTTTTTTACATCGTTCACTATCTCTTTCCCAAGCAACATCGTTATTATGTATGGGATAGTATAGAGGAACGTCGCGAAGCTATGCTTTGTGCTCCCAAGCCCATTCCTATCACCGATTACGGGACGGGCAAGGACAGCGTGTTACAAGTTAGGCAGATTGCGCGCAGGCACTTGGAGAGTCGAGCGACAGACGAGTTGTTTTTTAAACTCATCGTTCACCTAAGGCACGAAATGAATCGTCCCTTGCGTATTATTGAGTTAGGCACTTCATTAGGAATCACCACTGCCTATTTGGCAACCGCAGCGAAGGATAATGAGGTGATTACCTTTGAGGGGAACGAACCAACATTAGAGATTGCCAAACTAAACTGGTCGAAATTAGCATTGAGCAACATAGAGGCTATTGTCGGGAACATAGACAGCACCTTAGATAAATCGCGTATATGCGCGAAAGAGGAAATGATTGATTTTGTGTTTATGGACGCCAACCATCAGTACGAACCCACGCTTCGATATTTTGACATATTGGTTCAGAAAGTGCATAACAAATCCATTATCGTAGTGGACGATATCTACCACTCCCCAGAGATGCATCGTGCTTGGCAAACATTAAAGAAGCACCCTCAAGTCACATCGTCCATTGACTGTTACGCTTTCGGCATACTATTTTTTGATAAACATTATCTAAAACGACATTATACTATTCGCTTATGAAGATTTACACTAAGACAGGAGACAAAGGAACCACTTGTCTTGCAACGGGAGAGAGAGTTCGTAAAACGGACCTTCGCATAGAAGCATATGGTACTGCGGATGAACTCAATAGTTTAGTAGGTTGGGTAAGGGCAGCGTTGCCTCAACAAGCAACTAAGGAAGACGAGCAGTTGACTTATATTCAGAATCGTCTTTTTGACCTCGGTGCGCGTTTGGCAGGATCTGAGTTGGAAGAGGATCCAAGATTGATACCCTCTTTAGAGTTATGGATGGACGAGATGCAAGCCGGTTTGCCGGAGAGTCATGTGTTTATTCTGCCAGCAGGCAATGAGGTAGTGACGCGATGTCATCTTGCGCGAACAGTAACCCGCAGGTTAGAGCGCTGTATGCTCCGATTAGAAACCCATCAAGTAAGCGATTCGGATATCATCTTTATCAACCGATTAAGTGATTACTTTTTTCTTCTCTCCAAAACACTCGGAAAACTCACTTCTGCACCCGTTTGTTCTTGGGAAAAGGTCAAATAAGTGGCAAAATGCGTAAAAAAACAAAAAAAATGCGGCATTTTCTTGCATAAGTCAAAATAAAGTTGTAATTTTGCGCGCTAATTTGGATTTATTATGTATTGGACACTGGAATTAGCTTCTAAAATAGAAGACGCTCCTTGGCCTGCAACCAAAGACGAGTTATTAGATTACGCCAATCGCATTGGCGCACCGATGGAGGTTATAGAGAACCTTCAGGAAATAGAGGACGACGAAGAAATATACGAGAGTATAGAGGATCTTTGGCCGGATTATCCGACTAAGGATGACTTTTTCTTTGACGAAGAAGAGTACTAAGGTGAAGAAGTATATCGCTCTAATAATAATGTTGGTGTTTGGGCTTGCCGTTTCGCGCGCGCAGTTCGACCCACTTATTGGACAATATATGTATTTACCGACCGCATACAATCCTGCAGCGGCAGGAGAAGGCGATTTAATGAAGGTAGCCGGTTTGCACCGCATGCAAAACATCGGCATTCAGAATGCGCCCATGACAACATTCTTCTCCCTCACTTCTCCCTTTGCTATAGGGAAAACCAAGCACGGTGCCGGTATCCGTTTTATGAACGACCGCTTTGGTTTGTTTACGAACCAGTCGTTTCACCTACAATACTGTTATCGTCAGCCGTTAGGCAAAGGTTCGTTAAACATTGGATTAGAGGGAGGTTTTATTAATGTGGGTTTTAAAGGAGATAGTGTTAACTTAAGTCAGATGCAGTCCACCTATTTCCGTCAAGACGACCCCGCGGTGCCATCGGCGTTGAAATCGGATATGAAGTTTGATTTAGGGGTAGGTCTTTATTACTCCACTTCCACGTGGTGGGTTGGCGGCAGTTACAGTCACCTTACTCGTCCGGTAGCGGAGTTGGATATGGAGAATAGCAAGTCGGCAGCCGTCAAGGTGATAGGAACGATGTATATAGCAGGCGGATACCACTTTCGGTTAAAGCACCATAAAGAGTGGCAATTGACTCCTTCCGCCATGGTGATGTCGGACTTTCGGTCTTGGGATGCTAATGTGACGTTGATGTGTGATTATAAAGACCGTTATCGTTGGGGATTGGGTTACCGCATTTTGGGGAGTGTAAATGTGCTGGTGAACATAGATATTATCAATGGTTTGAGCATCGGTTATACGGGGGAGATTCCTACAAGCCGATTAATATCCGAGAGTTTTGGTACGCACGAGATATATTTGGCTTATGGGTTTGAGATTTTGAAGCCTAAACGTACCAACCGATATAAAAGTGTGAGATATTTATAAACAACAAATAATTAATCTGTATGACAAAAAAAATGAAAATGCTACCTTTTGCTATTTTCGCAATAGCTATGGTAAGTTGTAACAAGCCCGCCGGAGAACTCATCGGTGTGGGCGATTCCGGAAATTTCCAAGAAGCCAATCCTTACGGAATGGTACTTATTCAAGGTGGTGCCTTTCAGATGGGTCCCAACACACAATCAGCTATTTTTGAGGAGCCTGACAATTTAGTGCATGCCACTGTTCAATCCTTTTGGATGGATCAAACCGAGATTACCAATTCGGAGTATCATCAATTCATTAATTGGGTACGTGATTCGATTGCAATGACAAAACTTGTCGAAGCTGGTAGAACCGAATTCGCCAACGTTCCCAAAGGAGAGGATCTAAACGTAGAGGAATACACTCTTAATTGGAAGAGAAAAATTCCGTGGAATGACCCCGAAGTTAAAGAGGCATTAAAAGACCTTTATACTCCCGCAGGCAAATTTAATAATCTCAATTTGCGTTATTCCTATACTTGGTTAGAGATTAACCAAGCCGCTGCATTACAAAATCGCTTTAATGTTAACACAGGAAAATACGAAGAAGGTGCATTCGTCACGGTAGATACATCATGGGTTGACGAAGACAATGTAATTCAAGACCGCACTATCCGACGTGAAGTTCATGGAGAGAGCGATTTCATCTCCAAGAAGATTATTTGCATTTATCCTGACACTTTGGTTTGGGCTCGCGATTTCCAATACTCTTTCGACGACCCACTCGTGCTGAAGTATTTCTCACACCCAGGTTATTTGAATTATCCAGTTGTTGGTGTAACTTGGGAGCAAGCAGTAGCGTTTTGTGCTTGGCGTACTGATTATTTTAATGCCCATAGCATTGACGGAGCACAAGATTATCGTTTGCCCACCGAGAGCGAATGGGAATACGCCTCTCGCGGTGGCAAAAGGATGGCAACTTATCCTTGGGGTAATAACTATGCCCGCAGTTCAGATGGTTGTTTCTTAGCTAATTTCAAACCCTTCCGTGGTTCCTATAATGATGACCAAGGTATCATAACGATGAAGGTAGGTCAGTACCGCCCGAACGATTTTGGTCTATATGATATGGCTGGTAACGTAGCCGAATGGACGGCATCGTCTTATCAAACCACCAACAACTCTACTGTTCACGATTTGAACCCTGATGTTGTGTATCATGCTCATTATTCCGACCCTGATGTATTCAAACGTAAAGTTACTAAGGGTGGTAGTTGGAAAGACATTAGTTACTTCTTGCAGTGCGGTGTTCGCTCCTTTGAATATCAAGACATGGGACGCTCATACATCGGTTTCCGCTGCGTTCGCAGCCACATTGGCGATTGAAAATAAACAAAACAAAACAAATCTATATTATTTATTAACTTTTAATCTTTAAAGTATTATTATGGCTAAAGAAACAAAAAAGTTAGGATTCTGGAAGTCATTCATGCTGAAGTACGAATCCTACACAGGAAAAAAAGTCGTTAACTGCGTTTATTGCTTAGGAGCTGCCGTTGTTATTTTCGGTGCATTGTGTAAGATTATGCACTTCTCCTTTGCAGGTCCTTTCTTAATGACAGGTATGATTACCGAGGCATTGCTTTTCACTATTGGTTGCTTAGACAAGCCTCACGCTGAGTACCATTGGCAGAACGTGTTCCCTCAATTGGTAGGCTACGGAGCAGATCCTGCAGAATTAGAAGAATTAGCAAACAAGCCGCGCCCCACTTTGTTAGGTATGGGTAGTGAAGGTGGTGCAACCGTTGCTGCTCCTGTTGCTGCTACTGCAACGGAAGCTAAAAAAGCAAACGTTCCTTCTCTTTCAGACAAAGACCTCGAGGCTTTGAAAGGAAGTATCTCCGATTTGGCAAATACAGCTTCTCAACTCAGCGAACTTGGTAAGATTGCTGACAAGACCAACAAACTCGGTGAAAAAATGGATGCTGCCGGTGCAGCTGCAGACAAGTTCATTGGCAGTGCAGAAGGTATTACCGCTTCCGGAGCTACACTAACCAAGTCTATGAACGCCGTTGCACAAGCCTTCGATAAGAAGAACGAGGATTTGACGAACGCATATTCGAACTTAGTGAACGAAATGCAAACGGTAGCCATGAGTTCCAAGAACTTTGAACAACAAGTAGGTACTATTAACCAAAAACTCACTATGTTGAACTCTGTATATGAGTTGCAAATCAATGCCGCTCAGGCACAAGCAGATGCCTTCAAGGCGCAAACAACACAAGTGAACGGACTCAACGAGGCTATTCAAAAGATTCAAAGCACTACCGCTGAAGCCGCTACTGCCGGTGAAGAGTACAAGGCTGCTACCAAGCAATTAACGAAACAGGTAGTTGACCTCAACAAGATTTATGGAAATATGCTAACTGCCTTAAAATAATAGACTATGGGAGGAGCTAAAAACTGTCCGGAAACCCCGAGACAAAAAATGATTGGTATGATGTATCTGGTGCTCACCGCCATGTTGGCGTTGAACGTGAGTGCCGATATCATCAACGGTTACGCGAAAGTGGATGATAGTTTACATTCTACCATTAACACGGTAGAGGCGAAAAACGAATTCTTCTATCGCAATTTCAAATCCATGATGGATCAGAACCCCGAGAAGACCAAAGAATGGTATGAACGTTCTTTACAATTGAAAGAGCAATCTGATTCAATTTATAATTACATTCAGAACTTCAAGGATGAACTCGTATTGATGGCTGACGGAAGTGAAGCACCAAAGAATGCTACCGTAGGTCAATTAAACAAGAAAGATGACACCAATATTCCACACAACTATGGTCTAAACCAAAAAAATGGTGAAATTCTAAAAAATCGAGTTGTGGAATATCGCGAGTTCTTGAAAGGGCTGTGCAATAACCGCTTGGACAAAGAATTTGATGTTACATTCGCTGTAAGTGACGGAGTTAACGCTGATGGTGAAACGATTAGTTGGGAAGCAACCCTCTTCCACGAGATGCCCCTCTGCGCTACGCTAACCATGCTTTCTAAGATTCAAAACGACATTCGTACCGAGGAAAGTAATGTTTTGACATGGCTTACGAATCAAACGGATGCCGGTGACTTGCGTGTAAACAAACTGCAAGCCTACGTAATCCCGAAGTCTGACTACGTTATTCGTGGTGGTAAATATTCTGCCCAAATCATCTTGGCAGCTATTGACTCTACGCAAAACCCCGAGTACTACATTGAAGGACAACGAATTAATGACAACGGACTTTACGAAGTTACAGCTACAGGTACGGGCTTGAAGAAATTCAAGGGTAGTATCTCTTTTCTTAATAATATGGGAGAGATGGAAAACCTTCCCTTCGAGAGCAGTTATAGCGTTGGTGAGCCTTCGGTTACCATTTCCAATACTGACCTCAACATTATGTATCGCAAACATGAGAATAAGTTCTCTATTTCTGTTCCCGGTGTGAGCAACGACAAAATCAAAGTATCCGTTTCCGGTGCTACTGTTAGACAAAGCGGAGGTATGTGGGTTATTGTCCCCGGAGAATCAGCTAAGGAGGTTTCCATCTCCGTTCAAGCAGAGATTGAAGGCAAGATGCAAGCCATGGGAAGTCAAAAATACCGTGTAAAGCCTCTTCCACAACCAGGCGCGTATTTCAAGAGCAGAGAGTTTGAATATTCTGACGGATATATATCACGTAGTGCTTTGCTTCAAAAGGACGCTACGATTATTGCAAGTTATGGTCCCGATGGTCTTTTGAACTTACCCTTTACCATAGTCGGCTTTAAAGTTAAGATTAACGGAACATTCTACGATGTTAAGGGCAACAAATTCACCCAAAACGAGATTAACAAACTTGGACAATTGAAGCAGGGTGCCGATATTATCATTGCTGACATTCGTGCTAAAGGACCTAATGGAGATATCACCAAATTAAAGAGTCTCTTGCTTACATTGAACTAAAAAAATATCCCTACACATGAAACGTTTTATTTTTATTCTCATCTGCTCATGCGGTGTTAGTTTGAGTTTGATTGCGCAACATCAAGTTAACAATTTCCTTGACGAAATGGGAATTGCTCAAATTACGACAGCAACGTACAATCCGCAGTCAGATTTCCTTTTCGTTACTAATCACAGAGCAGAAGATGTAATTTGGTCGCGTGTTGTTTATCGCGTTATTGATATGCGTTATAAACAAAACTACCAACTTTATTTCCCTACTAGCTCCGATAGTATCAATTGTCGTTCGTTGTTTAAAGTGATTGTAGATGCTATCATTGATGGTATGCCTGTCTATGAGAATCGAGCGAATCAAGTTCGTCCTGACTTCAAAAAGCAAATACAAAAAATGCTTCTTCCAACCATTTGCTTTATCTATGATCCCGCTAAAGATACCCCAGAGAATCCTAACTACATGAACGTAGCAGAGTCAGATGATATGCTCTTTCACTACGATTCTATTCAGGATAAATTAAGTTTCCACTTCTTCCCCTATGAGGTTTTTGTACGCAATCAACTTAAATATGTTATTCAAGAAGTGATTTTCTTTGACCGTCATTACTCTCGTTTGTATAGCAAGATTATGGCGATTGCTCCTCTGCATTCAGACAAAATAGAGGTTAAAGAAGGAGACAACATCAATTACACGCAGGCAATGAGTCAATCCTTACTTTTCTGGATACCCTTTGATGCGCTTCGTCCGTATCTCCAGAAGCAGTTTGTCATTACAGACAGGAACGATACCAAGCGTGTTACGTATGATGAGTTCTTCCAAAAGAAACTTTACTCCTCTTATCTCTTGGGTGATGGTAATATCTATAACCGACTTATCACAGATTATATCAAGACACCTGAGGAAGCAAAAAAAGAGCAGGATCGTATCGCAGAAGAGTTACTCAACTTTGAACAAGATCTTTGGGAATATTAATGGCTAAGCAACGGCGTTTCTTCAATATGTACCTCACCTCTGCCATTAGTGTGGCAATGGTGTTATTCCTTATCGGCCTATTGGGTGTGTTATTACTAACCACCCATTCGGTCGTTCGCCGTGTTCGAGAGAACATGACCATTACCGTTATGATCAAGCCGAGCGCATCCCCACAACAAGTGGATGAATTAGGAAAACTCTTACAAGAAGCGCCCTATGTTAAAACAGCTCATTATATTTCCCAACAAGAGGCACTTGAGGAACATATCTCGGCTTTAGGAGAGGATCCAACCCAGTACTTAGGCTACAATCCTCTTCGTGCCAGTTTTGAGGTACACCCTATAGATTTATACGCGCGCGCGGATAGTATGGTGGTTATAGAACAACAACTTACAACGATAAGTTCTGTAGATGAGGTTCTTTATCAAAAGAACATTGTTAAGCAACTCAACTCCAACCTCAGCCAAGCATATATAGGCATCTTTATCATCACAATCATTTTGCTATGTATAGCATTGGCACTTATCACCAACACCATTCGTTTGCAAATCTATTCCAAACGCTTTATCATTCATACCATGTCTCTTGTAGGGGCTACCGGTTGGATGATTCGTCGTCCTTTCATTCGGCGCAATGTCATAGTGGGGTTATGTGCAGGTATAGTAGCATTGGGAGTGCTAATGTGTGTTCTTTATTGCCTCAACACTAAATTAGGGATATTGCTCTTTCCGCTCAACACTACCAATGTTTTGACCTTAGTTGCTTTTGTGCTCTCTTCCGGATTAGTGATTACCCTACTTGCTTCCTATGTAGCTACTAATCATTATTTACATATGAATGCAAATAATATGTATCGCGTATGAAAAATCTTCAGAAAATAAACTTTATCTTGATGGGCATTTCGTTTGTCATCATCATTCTTGGTTTCGCACTTATGATTGGTCCCGCTTCCGGTGAAGAATATAATCCTGATATATTCTCCGTCCGCCGTATTACAGTTGGACCGATGATTGCTCTATTTGGTTTCATCGCCATGATTGTGGCTATTCTGTATCGGCCTAAAAATAAGCAATAAGCACTAATCACAAAGCATTAATTACTATGAGTTGGTGGGAAGCCCTTATATTAGGTATTGTGCAAGGACTCACTGAGTTCTTGCCCGTGTCCTCGTCCGGTCATTTGGAGATTGGTCATGCTTTTCTTGGTACCGCTTCAGAGGAGAATCTGATTTTTGCCGTAGTTGTTCATGCTGCTACGGTGATAGCCACCATTGTGGTGCTTTGGTCACAAATAAAAGAACTCTTTACAGGCACGTTCCTAACCAAGACTTGGAATCCTGAAAAACAATATGTTGCCAAGATACTGCTCTCTATGATTCCGGTTCTCATCATTGGTGTTTTCTTTAAGGACCAAGTAGAAGAACTATTTGGTAACGGCCTTCTTTTGGTAGGTATCTGCCTTCTGTTAACGGCCGTTTTACTCGGTTTCAGCGAGTGGTTCAGCAAGCGTCGTCAAGGAGGTCACGGAGTAGGTTACCGCAATGCTATCATCATCGGTTGCGCCCAAGCCGTAGCCGTGCTACCCGGTCTTAGTCGCAGCGGAACGACCATTGCGACAGGATTGCTATGCGGAGTCAAGAAAGAACAAGTAGCACAATTCTCCTTCCTTATGGTGCTCATTCCTATCTTAGGAGAAGCATTCTTAGATGTTATTGACCTTCTGCAAGGAGAAACTGTCACCACCTTAGGTTTCTTGCCTTTGTGCATTGGTTTTATAGCCGCTTTTGCCTCCGGTTGCCTTGCGTGCAAGTTCATGCTCAATATCGTTCGCAAACAGAAATTGATATACTTTGCCATTTACTGCCTTGTGGTAGGTGTAACGGCTATCCTTTATAGTGTAATTGCGTGATGGATTGGTTAGAAGGGGAAATCATCGGGTTTGACAAACCCTATCGTTGGACTAGTTTCGACGTGGTTGGCAAGACCCGTTGGTTACTATGTCACCGATTAGGGTATAAGAAGATTAAAGTTGGGCATACGGGTACGTTAGACCCTTTGGCGACAGGCGTAGTCGTCGTTTGTACGGGTAAGAAAACCAAGTGCATTGACGAACTGCAAAACCATGTAAAGGAGTATGTTGCCACCCTCCAACTCGGAGCCACGACACCGAGTTTCGACTTAGAAAAAGAGATTGACGCCACCTACCCCACCGAGCACATCAATCGCCAACTCATAGACGAAGTGATTCCTACTTTTTTAGGGGAGCAATGGCAAATACCGCCCGTCTTCTCTGCGGTCAAAGTAGATGGCAAACGTGCCTATAAACTGGCTCGTAAAGGAGAGCAGCCGGAACTTAAGCCGAAGAGGCTCGTTATTGACGAGATAGAAGTTACAGCCTTTGACGAATCCTTGATGCAACTCACCATTCGTGTCGTTTGCTCCAAGGGAACTTATATCCGCGCTTTGGCTCGCGACATTGGTCAACGCCTCCACTCAGGCGCACACCTTATACAATTAAGGCGCACGCGCGTAGGCGCGCTACGCGTAGAGGATTGCATGCAGTTCGAAGATTTTGAAAAACTCATAGACAATTCCGATATAACTAAGGAACCAAGCACAAGGCACTAAACACTAAACACCAGACACAATATAATATGAAACTCAGTCAATTTAAGTTCAAACTGCCAGATAGTCAACTGGCACAATATCCGGCCCCCTATCGAGACGAGGCACGTTTGATGGTCGTTCATCGGAAAACGGGCGAGATAGAACAAATGCTCGTCAAAGACCTTGTTAACCTTTTTGACGAAGGAGACTTATTCATCTTCAACGATACAGCAACCTTCCCCGCTCGTCTGTACGCAAGGAAGGAGAAAACTCAAGCCGATATCGAAGTTTTCCTTCTTCGTGAATTGCAACATCAACAACGTTACTGGGACGTTTTAGTTGACCCTGCCCGTAAGATTCGTGTGGGTAATAAACTGAATTTTGACGAAGACCCCGCCATACAAGCCGAGGTGATTGACAACACCACTTCTCGCGGACGAACTTTCCGTTTCCTAACCGACTACGATGATGACGAGTTCGTACAGAAACTCTATGCCATCGGTCATACCCCGCTACCCTACTATATCGAGCGCCCGTTGGCAGAGGAGGTTAGGGAGCAGTTCAAAGAAGATTATAACTTAGACGAGAATACGGACATTGATGCTTATGTAGAAAAAATGGATAATGATCGTTATCAATCTATCTTTGCTAAGAAGATTGGTGCCGTTGCCGCTCCAGCGGCTTGTCTGCACTTCTCCAAACAACTGCTCAAACGAATGGAGATACAAGGCGTTGAGTACGAATGCCTCACCAGTCATATGGCATTAGGAAACTTCAAGACCGTGGACGTTGAAGATTTAACCAAGCATAAGGTCGAATCCGAGCAGATATCTATCTCTCCAGCCTTAGTTCAGGCAGTGGAGAAAGCAAAAGCCAATGGCAAACGTATCTGCGCCGTTGGAACAGAAGTGATGCGCGCTTTGGAGCACGTGGTAGGTACCGGCGGACATATCAAAGCCTATGAGGGGTGGACCAATAAGTTCATCTATCCGCCTTATGACTTCACTGTGGCTAATGCCTTCTTCATCAATTTCTATATGCCTATCTCCAGCCAGCAACTGATGGTGGCTGCTTTCGGTGGCTTTGAGAACGTGAAGAAAGCTTACGACTTAGCCCTCAAAGAGGGGTATAAGTTCGGTGATTACGGAGACGCTATGCTCATCATTGATTAGTGTGGATTGTGGATGGCGAAATGAATGTAAGGATAGAAAATAGTTGGAAAGAAGTATTGCAGCCCGAGTTTGATAAACCCTATTTCGAGTTGCTGACTTCTTTTGTACGCCACGAGTACCAAACAAAGACGTGTTACCCTCCGGCTGCACAGATTTTCAACGCTTTCGATTCATGCCCTTTTGACAAGGTTCGCGTCGTCATTATCGGTCAAGACCCTTATCATGAACCTAACCAAGCGCAAGGACTATGTTTCTCCGTTAATGACGGAGTGGAGATTCCGCCTTCGCTTGTCAATATTTATAAAGAGATAGAGCGCGATTTAGGTCAACCTATCCCCACCTCGGGCAACCTCGAGCATTGGGCAAGACAAGGAGTACTCCTCCTCAATGCCACCTTAACCGTAGAGGCACATAAGGCAGGTTCGCACCAAAACAAAGGATGGGAAGAGCTGACGGACGCGGCTATTCAGGCGCTTAACGAACGCAAAGAGCACCTTGTCTTCCTGCTTTGGGGCAGTTATGCCCAACGCAAGGGACAGTTCATAGACCGCCGCAAGCACCTCGTCCTCACCGCTCCCCACCCCAGTCCCTTGTCCGCTTATCGCGGTTTCATCGGGTGCGGACACTTTTCGGCAGCTAACCGCTATCTGACACAACATAACCAAGAACCTATTCAATGGTAAAAAGACGCACATATGGTTTGATTTTGTTACTGCTCATGAGCAGTCTCTGTGTTCGTGCGCAGTTCGTTGGAGCGGGTTCCAGTTCGTTCACTTTCCTGTCGCTGCCGGCTTCGGCGCGGCTCAATGCTTTAGGCGGAACGAACGTGTCCGTACGCGATGGCGATGTGTCCATGGCGATGTGCAACCCTGCCCTCTTAGGCGCCATGACGGACAAGACCTTGCAACTCAATTTTGCTTACCTCATGCCCGGAACGATGTTCGGGAGTGCTATCTACGGACATAACTTCGGACGCTCCAAAGTAGAAAAACCCTATGCAGGAGAGGGCGAACCGGATAAGCCCAATTATTTCGCCGTCGGTATTCACTACCTTGACTATGGCAAGATGACCTACGCAGACGATTGGGGCAATACCTATGGTACGTTTACGGCGAAAGATATTGTGATTAACGCCGTTTATGCTCGCCAACTGAGCGAGCATTTCACCATCGGTACGACCCTCAAACCGATTATCTCCGTTTATGAACGCTATTCGTCTTTTGCTCTCGGAGCTGACGTGGGTGCCCATTTCCAAATGCGTGACACCTCGCTGCAGGTAGGTTTGAGTCTGCAAAACATCGGTTACCAACTCCGTGGCTTCTACTCCAAAGAGGGCGGACGCAAACTGGAGATGCTGCCGCTTAATCTCCAATTAGGTCTCAGTTACCGCTTCTCGCATGCTCCGATACGGTTGAGCATGACCATCCATAACATGCAGCGTTGGAACCTCAATTACGCCTATACTAACGTGCCCGTGGATCCTTATACGGGCGAGGCACTGAACACCAAGGTGCAGTGGTATGACATGATGTTTAGGCACACTATTTTTGCCATTGACATCGTGCCCAAGTCCAATCGTTTCTACCTCACGCTCAGTTATAACCACCGCCGCCGCGCTGAGATGGCACTGGCTGACCAACGTTCCCTCGCGGGTTTCGCTATCGGAGGTGGACTGAATATCTATAAGTTCCGAGTGAACTTCACGTTCTCGCAACTGACCAAATCGAACTATACCTACCAAGTAGGACTGAGTTTGGATATCAATAGTATGATGAAGTAAGTGCGTCCGCGCACACCGTTAAATAACATGAAGAAGATTATAGTAGCCATAGATGGTTATTCGTCTTGTGGCAAATCGACCATTGCCAAGCAACTGGCTAAGTATGCCGGTTACACCTATGTGGACACCGGTGCCATGTACCGCGCCGTCGCCCTATATGCCATAGAAAATTTAGGGAATCTAGGAAATCTAGAATGTCTAGAAAGTCTAGAGTATCTAGAAACGCATATCCACCTCTCCTATGCTCCTGACTTGTGCCTCAACGGCACTCCTGTGGAGGATAAGATTCGGTCGTTAGAGGTTGGGAACATGGCGTCTAAGATCAGTCCTATCCCTGCCGTAAGGCAGTTCCTTGTGGCGCAACAGCAAGCCATGGGGCAGCAGAAAGGCATTGTCATGGACGGACGCGATATAGGAACGGTCGTTTTCCCGAATGCCGAACTCAAGTTCTTTCTCACCGCCTCGCCTGAGGTGCGTGCCGAACGCCGTTTCAAGGAACTGCAAGCCAAAGGCGAACAACCCGTCTTCGAGGAGGTGCTGAAGGACGTTAACGAGCGCGATTATCGAGATACACACCGCGAGATTAGTCCGCTCAAACAAGCACCGGACGCTATTGTGGTGGATAACTCGAACATGACGCGCGAACAACAAATGGAGGCTATCTATGCCATCTTTGACCGTCACAATAGATAACACTGCCGGATTCTGCTTTGGTGTCACCGGAGCTATTCGCAAGGCGGAAGAGGAACTCAAGAACGGGTCCCTCTATTGTTTAGGGGATATAGTGCATAACGGGCAAGAAGTAGCGCGTTTAGCCGATTTAGGGCTGGTCACTATTGACAACGAACAGTACCAACAACTCCACCACGCCCGCGTGCTCTTGCGTGCACACGGCGAACCGCCCGCAACCTATGAAACGGCAAAAGCCAACGATATAGACATTATCGACGCTTCCTGTCCTGTGGTGCTTAATCTGCAAAAACGTATTCGCCAGACCTACGAAAAGACGAAGACTGACGGAGGGCAGATACTGATTTTCGGACAGGCGGGTCATGCGGAAGTCATTGGTCTGCAAGGGCAGACGCATAACACGGCTATTGTGATTGAGAACGAAAGCGACTTAGATAAGGTCGATTTTTCGCGTCCTATCTACCTCTTCTCCCAAACCACCATGTCCGTGGAAGCGTTTGAAGCCATCAGCGAAGCAGTACTTAAGGCAACAGGCGACAGGCAACAGGCGGTCTCCCCTACCCCTCTACCCCCCTACCCCCCTACTCCCCACATCTATGACTCTATCTGCCGCAATGTGGCCAATCGTGTGGAGAATATCCGCTCATTCGCCAAACAGCAGGATATTGTTTTCTTTGTGGGGGGCAAGAAGAGTTCAAACGCTAAAGTGCTTTTTGAGCACTGCAAGGCAGCCAATCCCAACTCCTATTTCATCGAAGGTCCGGACGACCTAAAATCGGAGTGCGCAGATGCACCTCTAAACTCTAAACTCTCCACTCTAAACTTTAAGATAGGCATCACCGGCGCGACCTCCACTCCTCTTTGGCTCATGGAGCAAGTCCGCGCCGCCTTATTGCGATAATCTCTGTGCCTTAGATGGATAGCACTTTGAGGGCACCCCATTTATCCTCTTTAACGTCTTTCTTTATTTGGATTGCCTTGCTGAGCGGGACATACTGAATCTCGTCCTCATGCAGACCTACCATTATGTTCTGTTGGTCGTCCATCAGAGCTTGAACAGCTGCTACGCCCATACGCGAGGCCAATATACGGTCAAACGCCGTGGGCGAACCGCCCCGTTGTAAGTGACCTAAGATAGTCACGCGCGGACTATACTCGGGGTGCGCTTGCGCAATGAGTTTAGCTACGGCTTGGGCACCGCCCTCGATGGCGTGCTCTTGCACGAGTACGATGGACGAGTTCTTGGACTTACGGCGACCTTGACCGATGGCTTCCTCTATCTGCTCCATGATTGTAGCCCGCTCGGGGATGATAGCCGCCTCGGCACCGGAGGCAATAGCGGCATTGAGGGTGAGGAAACCGGCATCACGCCCCATGACTTCGACAAGGAAGACACGCTCGTGGCTCGTTGCCGTATCGCGAAGGGTATCGACGCAACGCATAATCGTATTCAACGCCGTATCATAACCGATGGTAGCGTCCGTGCCCCAAAGGTCGTTATCTATCGTTCCGGGAATACCAATGACAGGAACATGAAACTCTTGCGAAAGCATACGTCCTCCCGTGAAAGTGCCGTCTCCACCGATAACGATGAGTGCGTCGATGTTCTCACGCTGGATGGTCTCATAGGCTTGTTGCCGCCCCTCGATGGTGCGGAACTCTTCGCAACGAGCCGACTTGAGTATCGTTCCGCCGTGAGGGATGATACCACTCACGTCCTGCGTGGAGAAAGTCTTGACTTCTCCGTCAATAAGGCCTTTATAACCGCGGTAAATAGCTTTCACTACTATACCATTACTAATTGCAGCACGTGTCACAGCGCGAACGGCTGCGTTCATTCCGGGTGCGTCACCTCCGGAGGTTAAGACGCCAATAGTCCGTATCATTCGCTAAAAAATTAAATGATTTGCAAAGATACGACTTTTTTCTGATATACGCAAATTTATTTGCAAAATTTCTCCAAAACTTGGTCTTGGTCGGCTAAAGTTTCGGGTACAGTACAGCAAGAAAATGGGTATAGTACAGCGATAGGCTTACAATAGGTCACGCGACCGACTATTCACCGAAGATTGACATACAATTGACATACGATTGACCGATGTTCGACCGACGATTGACCGACGATTGACCGACGATACTAAAACGCTACAAATACACTGTTATGTTTATTTACTATCTTGGGTTTTGCGCAAGAGAGAATATGTAATAAAAAGGCTATTTTTATTGCAAAATATATTTTTTTTAGCAAATACTTGCATAATTCAAGAAAATTTACTATCTTTGCACCCAATTTTGATAATACAAACACACTAATACATGAAAAAACGCATCCTTCTTGGCACAATATGTGCCCTTTTCTCCATTATTGTGGCTGCGCAGACGAAAGTGACCGGCGTCATTCTTGACGAGAACGGCGAACCCGCTATCGGCGCAAACATAACCGTGGAGGGAACAACATTAGGTACCGTCTCCGATTTCGATGGTAAATTCGAACTCGTCGTCCCCGACGGAACCAAGAAAATCAAAGTGTCTTACATCGGTTACAAAGAAGAATTGGTAACCGTAGCCCCCAGCGTTAAAGTGAGACTGAACCCCGACACCCAACAGATTCAAGAGGTGGTCGTTCAAGGTATGGTCTCCCAAGACAAACGTCTGTTCACCGGTGCTTCTACCCGTATCGAAGCCGATGAGAACCTCGTTTCGGGTATGAGCGACGTGAGCCGCAGCCTCGCCGGTCGTGTAGCCGGTGTGAGTATGCAGAACGTGAGTGGTACGTTCGGTTCGGCTCCTAAGATTCGTATCCGTGGTGCAACGTCTATCTACGGTTCGTCTAAACCGTTATGGGTTGTGGATGGCGTGGTAATGGAAGATGTAGAAGAGATCAGTGCCGACGACCTCGGTAGTGGTGACGCTAACACACTGATTGCTAACGCTATTGCCGGTCTGAACGCTGAAGATATAGAGTCGTTCCAAGTCCTCAAGGATGGTTCGGCAACTTCTATCTACGGTGCGCGTGCGATGGCAGGTGTAATCGTTGTGACGACCAAGAAAGCGCAAGCCGGTACGACCCGTATGAGTTATACTTCTGAGCTAACCTACCGCCGCAAACCGACATACAGCGACTATAACATCTGTAACTCACAAGAGCAGATGGGGCTCTACCAAGAACTGGAGCAGAAAGGCTGGTTAGAGTTTACTCGTCTGAGCCAAGGTAAGAACTACGGCGTTTATGGTAAGATGTACGAGTTAATCGACACGTACGATGTTACTTCGGGTCAGTTCGGATTGCCGAACACGACGATAGCCAAGAACGCTTATCTTCGCGAAGCCGAGATGCGCAATACCGATTGGTTCGACAAACTGTTCAACAACACCATCATGCACACGCACTCGCTCAGTATCTCCTCGGGTACCGACCGCGCCCGTATCTACGCATCTCTGTCCGTGATGCACGACCCGGGATGGTATAAGTCGTCCAATGTGCTCCGTCTGACGGGTAACGTGAAAGCCACTTTTGACCTAACCAAGAAACTGCAACTGACGATCTCCACGACCGATAGTTATCGTTCACAGAAAGCACCGGGAACGGTGAAGCAAGAGACGGACGCTATCACGGGTAAGATCAGTCGTGAGTTCGATATTAACCCCTTCTCGTACGCCATGAACACCTCGCGCACGTTGGACCCCGATGAGCAATACCGCCGTAACTACTGTAATTTCAATATCTTTGACGAGTTAGACCTCAACTACATGGACTATCATATCTTGGACACCAAGTTCCAAGGTGAGCTCAGTTACAAGCCCGTTCGCGGATTAGACCTCCGCGCATTGGTTGCTTATCGTTACAACAGCAACCATATCGAGCATAACATGATGGACCAGTCCAACCAAGCCCGCGCTTACCGCGCCGGTGTGGATCCCGAGAACCAGACCATCAGAGACATGAACTCGTACCTCTACACTGACCCCGATAACAGTCAGGCACTGCCCGAAACGGTATTGTCCAGCGGTGGTATCTTCCACGAGACGACGAAGACCGTTTCGCAGTTCGACTTCCGCGCCACGGCTTCCTACAACCGCGATTTAGGCAAGGAAGGTCACCACATCATCAGCCTCTTCGGCGGTATGGAAATGAACATGGTGGATCGTAAGACAACCGAAGCCTACGACTACGGCTATCAGTATGATTACGGAGGAACGGCTTACATGAACTACATGCTCTTCAAGCAGATGCAAGAGGAGGGCGGTTCGTACTACGATAACTACGTTCGCTACTCGCGCTCACTCGCTTTCTTCGCAATGGGAACGTACTCGTACAGAGGTCGTTACACGATTAACGGAACAATACGTTATGAGGGTACGAATAAGCTCGGTAAATCGACTTCTGCCCGTTGGCTGCCCACATGGAACGTGTCGGGTGCTTGGAACGCACATGAGGAGCGTTGGTGGAGACCAACCTTCAATAAGTGGTGGTCTAACTTAACCCTCAAAGCCTCTTACTCGCTGACCGCAGACCGCGGACCGGCATCAGCCGATAACTCGTTGGCTAAGTTCTACAGCGAAGTGCCTTGGAGACCGCTCAGCAGCGTACAAGAGACTACGATTTACCTCTCCGCTTTGGAGAACTCCGAACTGACCTACGAGAAGAAACATGAGTTGAACATCACCGCCGAATTAGGGTTCATTGATAACCGCATTGACTTGGAGTTCAGTTACTACCGCAGAAACAACTTCGACCTCATTGGTTACGTCAACACCCAAGGAACGGGTGGTCAAATCCGCAAGTTAGCCAATGACGCTTCGATGCAGACCGACGGTGTTGAGGTGGCATTGAAGACCATCAATATCAAGAAAAAGAACTTCACTTGGACTACGGACTTCACGTTCTCGCACAACAACGAGAAGATAACGCATTTGAACAGCACGAGTAAAGTGTCGGCTCTGTGTTCTCGCTACGGAGCACCGCGAGAGGGTTATCCTATTCACTCGCTGTTCTCTATCCCCTTTGCCGGATTAGACGATGAAGGTCTGCCTATGTTCTACACCGATGCCGAACATACGCAAACGACGACCACGGGCATTAACATGCAGGAGTACAACAACACCGATTTCCTCAAGTACGAGGGTACTATCGACCCCGTTTGGGAAGGTCAGTTCCGTAATACGTTCCGCTTCTACGGCGTGACGCTGGACGTTAACCTGTTCTACTCAGGCGGTAACGTACTTCGTCTGAACGACCTGTGCTACGTTTATTCGTCTGACTACAACGACATCACCGCCAACATGCGCGAGATGAAGAACCGTTGGACCTTGCCGGGCGATGAGACCAAGACCACTATTCCGGCGATTGCCTCTTCCCGTCAGATGAGCAGCATAACGAACCTCAACCGCGCTTATCAAGCCTATAACTACTCGACCGAGCGCGTAGCAAGCGGTAATTTCCTGCGACTGAAGGATATTTCGATTGGTTACGACCTGCCGAAGAAACTGTTTGCTGGCCAGAAATATGTTCAATCCTTCGGCGTTAAGCTGACGGCTACCAACGTATGCCTACTCTACGCCGACAAGAAACTGAACGGTCAAGACCCCGAATACTACAGCACGGGTGGTGTAAGTTCACCCTCCCCGCGCCAATTCACCTTATCAATTAAACTGGGATTATAATGATTACGACTATGAAGCACACCTTATATATATTATTAGGAGTAGCACTACTCACTGCGTCCTGCTCCATATTGGATAAGAACCCGGACACTCGTACTACGATTGACTCCAAGAAGAAAGTGCAACTGCTGTTAGGTAGCGGTTATTCGGAGGCAAACCCCAATATCATTGCGGAGGTGACCTCGGACAACATGATTGATAACAACGCTCCCACGGCAGACGGACAAGTCTATTACCTGAATGCTTATAACCAAGTATGCCACCAACTGTTCGCTTTTGAGGACGTTAACTCGGGTACGACGCAAGACTCGCCTCACTACTTATGGCAGGGTGATTACAAAGCTATTGCTGTAGCCAACCAAGCGTTGGAAGCCATTGACAAGATGATTGCTGACGGCGAATATACAGCAGAAGACTTGGCAAACGAGAAAGCCGAAGCCTTACTCATTCGCGCCTTCCACCATTTCCGTCTGGCACAGATTTTCTGCCAAGCCTACGGCGGTGAAGAGTGGAACAAGAATAACTTAGGCCTCGTCTATATGACCGCTCCCGAGACCACCGTTCACCCCGTTTATCACCGTGAGACGTTGGCTGAGACCTACGCTCATATCGAAGACGACATTTTTCAAGCATTAGGGATGTACACGGACGACAGCTACATGACCGTTCCCCGTTACCACATGAACGTAATGGCAGCCCACGCTTTTGCAGCGCGTTTCTACCTCTACACTCGCCAATACGATAAGGTGATTGAGCATGCCAATTACGTGCTCTCCGACGCTCACGACGCTACCCTGCTGCCCAAGCTCTTTGACGCAGACCAAGCCTGCAACCAAACGCCCAGTAGCGACCAAGAGGTGTATGTTTGGATTGACGGTACCGCCCCTTGGAACCTGATGGTTCAGACCTCTATGTCCAGTCAGTTGCTGCTCCACCAAACGAGTTACGGTCGTTATAACTTCAACGGCGATGCCAGGTCGTACAGCGTGAGTGGTGGCGGTCCTAACTGGTCCAGTTCGTTCCCCGGTATCCGCAGATGGCAGTACAAAGCCGAATACGGTATCTTCATTGCGAAAATCAAATACTTCTTTGAGTACACCAATAAGATTGCCGGTACGGGTTATCGCCACACGATGCTCATTAACTTCACCACGAACGAGACGCTGCTTTGCCGCGCAGAGGCAGAGGCTCATTTAGGTCAACTCGACCTGTGCTTAGCCGACCTCAACCAATGGTGCACCAAGTACAATATCAAAGCCAGTGCGTCTCCTATCTCGACCTTGACGGATGCTCAGATTCGCACGTTCTACCGTATTCCCACGAAGAACGTACTCGCCAATGCTTCCTTCGCACCGACATTACACAACACCGAGTTAGACCCGAATTGGGTGATTGATAACAATAACCTACCCTACGTTTACTGCTGCCTACATTTCCGCCGCATCGAGACCATGCACGAGGGTCGCCGCTTTGAGGACCTCAAGCGTTACGCCATTGAGTGGAAACATACGATTGGCGAGTACGCAGACGTTAAGTACATGAAATGGGACGACGACCGTCGCGCTATCCAATTGCCCGACGCCGTTATCCAAGAGGGTTTGGAAGCCAACCCCCGTACCAATGTAGGTGACCACGTTACCCCGCGTACTATGCCTCGCGAAGCCCGTACAGGAGACCCCACCGAGGACGAGATATTAGCCTCCGAATTATCTTCCACCATTACTGAAGCATTAGATTAAGACCATGAAAAAATACCTCTATTTATTCGTTTGTGTGGCAGCCCTATTTGTTAGCTGCCAGTCGGATATGATCGACAAAGATCACAGTATCATTGTGGATCCGGCATTAGACCCCTCGTCTCCGACGTATAAGTTCGACCAGTACACCCAAAAACGTTTTGGCGAGACGTACAACGTGGAGATTATCTATCGCTGGCGCGATAATGCTACTTCCGCCAGTTATAACTTAGTGCCCGTACGCCTAAGCCGAATCGACACCATCGCTCACCTCACCCACTACCTGTGGTTTGATGTGTATGACCAAATGGTTAGTCCCGATTTCCTCAAGGTTTATGGTCCGCGTATGATTCAGTATATCGGTTCGAAAGGCTATAACTCGAACGGTACATCAACCTTAGGTACAGCCGATGGCGGTATCAAGATATTGCTCTACGGTATGAACGAACTCATCATCAACGATATTAGAGAACTGAACCAATATGCTTTCCACGTGATGCACCACGAGTTCAGTCATATCTTGCACCAGACGAAGACGTATCCCAAAGAGTTTGAGTTTATTTCGATGGGTCTGTACGACCCCGACCAATGGCAAAATCAGAAGGACACGGTGATGCACCGTCGCGGATTCGTAACGCCTTACGCCTCGAGTGCACCTCATGAGGACTTTGTGGAGATTATCTCTACGTATGTCACCAACTACGCCGGTCGTCCGACCCAGTCGTGGAGTTGGGATGAGATATTAGCGGATGCCGCCAAGGGCAAACCCGATCCGGCAGACACGTTGAGGGGTGACCAAGTGATTATCAATAAGTTGGAGATTGCCCGCACATGGCTCAAGGATAAGTACGAAATCAATATCGACTCGCTCCGCAGCGAGGTTATGCGCCGTCAACAACGTATCGACTCGCCCGTGAAGATGGATAGTATCATGAACGAACTCTACATCGAAGACGAGAGTCGCCGTATTCCGCACGATTGGAACTTTGCTGAACATGAACAATAATCTCTAAATGACTACGAATATGAAAAACAGTATCTATATTTTACTTCTCAGTGTAGCCGTGATAGCCTGCTCTTGCAGCCGCGTGGAGGGTGAGATTTTCGGTGAGTCTTCGGCTCAACGCCTCGTTCACTACACGGATAGCGTGGAGAAACTGCTCACATCTTCTGAGAACGGTTGGGAAATGATTGTGTTCCCCACCACCGATATGCAAGGTCTCAACGTGCTGGTTAAGTTCACCGATGACCAGATGTTCACCGCCGCAGCCAAGAACAGCATTACTACCGGCAACGAATACAAAGTGGCTGGAGGCAGTATGTGGCAGATGGTAAGTAACCAAGGTCCGTGCCTGAGTTTCGACACCTATAACGACGTGATGCACGCTTTTGCGGAGCCTACGTTGGACGGTTACACCAAGGGTGTGGGAATGAAAGGCGACTACGAGTTCCTCGTTCTTACCGCTGAACAGAACCAATTATTGCTCAAGAGTAAGAAACGCGGTACGTATAACCTCATGCGCCGATTGGACGTTAGTCAAGGTTGGGAGGACTATTTCAAACAGATAGCTACCAAGTCGGGCAACACGTTCGAGCACAATAATGTCCTTACCGCGCGCGTAGGTAATAAGGAGTATGCCCTCTATAACGGTTCTACGGGAACGTTCCAACTCACCGAGAAGGGTCACCCGAAGGTTGATTCGCTCTGCACCGCTTATCCGTTTGCCTTTACGTTGCAAGGTATCTGCCTTATGAACGGCTTTCCGGGTAGGAAAGATGTCCGTATCTTAGACATGGCGGACGAGACATGCTATGCCAACGGCGATGTGGTTATCTCTGCCGGTAATGTGAACCGCTACGTAGCCGATTACTGCTACACGTTGAGCCACGGCTGGAAGATCAAACCCGCTAACCTACCCCAAGCCACCCAACAACTGGTGGATGCCGCTACGGCTAAACTGCAACAGTTAGGCGGCTCTAAGTCGGACGGCGTGACGAACCTCAATATCGCCTACAAACAGACGGCGATGAGGGACGGACATAAAGTGGATATCAACACGTTTGTGGTTCAAGTCGATTATAAACTGACCGGCAAGGCACAACTGCCCGTTAATTTCGGCTTTACCGTCACTGCCACGGATAATGATGTGACCTTGCAGTACGTAGGTCCTACGGACGATAACGCGCAGAAATTCATCGACGGTGTGCCCGAGATAGAAGCCGTGTTCAACGCACTGAACGGCACCTATATCGCCTCCACCAAGTATCCGCTCAACCCCTCCTACGGAGTAACATTGACGAACAAAGAGAATGCTGAGACGACAAGCATCAGCTTTACCTCTATTAAATAACCCTATTATTAACTTAACACTTTTTTTCACATGAAAAAGATCTATCTATTCTTGGCTGCCGCGCTGGTTAGCATGAGCAGCTTCGGAGCAGCGATTGACCCCGGCTACAATGAACCGGAAGGATCGTTCTACTCCTGTTACTATTTCCCGAATAGCGGAAAAGCCGGTGTACAAGTGCCGCAGTTATTTATGCCCTACATGGACGAGTACACGTTCACCAGCCGCCATGGTGCCGGTGATTGGAAGATGGGCGACCAAACCGCTACCAATGCGGAGACCTTCTCTCCCAAGTATGCGTTTGGAACCTATACCGCAGAAGGTATGCCCGAACTGACTGCCAGAGACACTACCTACGTCTATGGTAGCGGAAGTACCACAGGTTCTGCACGCCGCGTATATGTAGGTGACGGTGCTTATCACTACATAACCAATGCAAAGCATTATGCAGTTAAACAAGCCACTATGGTTACCAAGATGAGTAGTTATCTCAAATTCCGTACGTATTTCTTCAACCGTCCGGATCAGGTGATGCTCGTTAGCAAGATTTTGATTCCTATTACCACGAATAAGAACGGCGAAACCCTTGCCGACCTCTTCCCTACTGAGGATTCCCACATGAAAGTAGCTGTTTATCAAGCTATCTGCTCCAGAACCTCATTGGATAAATATAGCAGGGCTATTGACTATTCCAAACGTTTGGTTGATACGCTGACCTTGACCAAAGCTAACTACATGGAATCCAGCAATGTATATGCCGGTCTTTTGATTGCCGAGTTACCTGAACCCGTTGCTATCACGGGTGCTTTCTGCGTTGAGATTACGGACTATGAGACTATGGGTGCTGAGACTCGTATTATCGGTGATAACACCACCGGAACAACTTCCCAATACTTGAAATATAAAAATGCCGGTGATTCCCAACTCTCCGTTTACGCAGCATCTAACAACTATGAAATCGCCGTTTATGGTGCAATGCCCAGTATTGCGAAAGCAAGCGAAGCAGAAGCGATTGAGATACCCTCTATCGGCGGTGCCGCTGAAGCTTTTGATATCTATTCCAGCACGAAGATTACGGCAAAAGAGATTACTCTTCCCGAATGGGCAAACTTAGATACCATCATGTATGAGGGTGACACTTATGCCGCTAATAAAAAGATTAACATCGTTCTCTCTGCATCTGCCAACACGACCGGTACTGAGCGCACAGGCGAGATGGTTATCAATAACTTAGGAATGAAACTGACCGTTGCCATCAAGCAAGACGTCAAGAAAGATGTTCCTTACATCATCATCGCTGACACGAAGAAAGCCATCACTATTCCCACCCTCGGTGGGGAATCTGAGCCCTTCTTGGTTCGTACCAACACTACATTGACCGATTGGCAAGTCAATCTTCCCGAAGGTTATTCCTACACCGCTACTCCTGCTACTGACGACACCGTGGCTATCACGCTCAAGCACGAGGGTTACCTCAAAGCCACTCACAAAGACACAATGGCTATTGCTATTGAGAGCGAGACCTTATGCAAGATTGCTTACAAGCAAAACGGTATCATCATTCAATACATTGACGAACCGATTGCTGAGTTCTGGGCTGAATACGAGGCTAATAGTAAGTTCTATTACACTGCTGATGGCAAGAACTATTCGCTCTACTTCTTCTACACGCCGCTCAAACGCGAAGATGTTACTGTTTCGGCTCCCGATTGGTGCGAAGTCAACCTACGTGACTCCGTTTATAAGGAGCAAAACGCTCTGGCTTTGACCATGAAAGCTCCTGAGGCAACGCAAACCGAGCGCACGGGCGAACTAAAGATTCAATACAAGGGTGAGGACATTTTGGTTTATAACCTCCGTCAATTAGGTTTCCACCCCTATGCTAAAGACATCTATTCTTCTCAAGCAGAAGGTGGTACGGTTAGCGGTAACGGTGGACAAGTTAAGTTCATGCGTTACACCAACACCGAGTGGTTATGGAAGACCAATGTCGATTTTGCTAAGTGGAGTATTGATGCTCCCGAATGGATTCAAGCCACCCTCACGGCAAGAACGGCAGACACCATATCGTTGAAGATGTTTGTTGAAACGAAGGATTATTCTGTTGAAGGTCGTAAGGGTACTGTCACCATCAAGGCTGACACCATTACTATGACCCTTGACATCACCCAAACGGCTGCTGAGAAGTCTATGTCGTACTACAACGTAGATGGTGCTCTGTATTATGGTACAAGCAATACCGCCGGTGCATACACGACACAATATATGTTCGTTCCGTACGCTGACTCTGTGGCAGTTGTCAGCCAAGTAGGTCCCGGCACTTGGTATGGTGGTAAGAACCACACCATTGATTCCACCAACATCGGTTCGGACACCTATTGGATTTATGCACCTTCGAACGTAAACAACTATGTAATGTATCTGCCTTACTTCCAATCGGATATTAAAGAAATCTATAGCGAGTGGCAATGGGGCGGTGTGATTAAGTATCGCGCTAACGCTCGTATGCGTATCGGTTCCGGTAGGAAAGCCTACCTCTGCGCTCCGCAATATCACCCCGATAGCCTCGCTTCCGAAGGTAAGACTTCTGATATGTACATGCGTTCGGGTACCTTCAGCGGTCAGTCCATCCACTACTGCTACGGTACGAAGGTGGGTAATGAGGAACAAGGTTACTACGACTCTATCGGTACCTATATCCACACCAACGGCGTTGTTTGGGCAGACTCGATTTACCTTCCCATCTATAATTACGCTATCTACAAAGAGGGCGCTCCGCAAGAGAAAGCTTCTATCTTCGGCGATAACGGAAAAGTAACCCTCACTATCTATCCTGCAACAACCGATGCAGATGGTAATCCGGTAGTTGACCGCGAACACCCCATGTATGAGGTTACAGCCGATAGTACGAACTTCTTATGGAATAGTTCGACCGCATACAAGGGTGCTATCACCTTCGTAAAGACAGAGAAGAACCCGCTCGGTATTGAAGAAGTGGTTCCGTTCATCAGTGATGGTGGCGACTTCTATATCGAGTTCACCGGCTTTAACGAGAGCGGTGTTGACTTCGGTCTATACAGTAACGGTTCTCCTGTTGCAGGACAAGAAAACGGTAAGGGCTGGTTCTATAAGAACGGCGAATATAAGAAGGTTTGGAGTAAACAATACTCTCTCTACATTACCTTGTACGGCTTCTTCCCCTTCATCAAGACAATGTATGGTGCAGAAGAAATCAATGTCAACGTAATGGGTGATGAGGTATCTATCATCTATCCTGAATTAGATCCAGAAAAGCAAGAGCAAAGCGACCTGCTTATTCGTGCTAACCGCGACTTCGGAGAGTGGGAGATTGAGAATCCTGATTGGGTAACGCTGAACTTTGACACTACCGAGATTTGGGATGCCAGCAACTTTATCGACATCACGTTCGAAGTTGAGCCTAATGATGGTCCTGAGCGTGAAGGCGAGATCGTTCTCACGAACCATGGCGTAAGCAAGTTCATCACCATCAAGCAAGCAGCTGATGCAAGTGGCTTCATCAACCTCTTTGACCGCAAAGACCAAAAGAACGTTGATAAGCTTCTCAAGAATGGTAACATCATTATCCGCCGCGATAACGAGACCTTCACCATTGATGGCCGCAAACTTGAATAAAGAGAAGAAATAGACTAACTAGAAAATATAGAAAATAGAGAATAACTAGAACGTCTATACCGCAAAAAACGCGATTTTCATTGAAAGTCGCGTTTTTTTTTGCATATATCAAAAAAAAGTCGTAACTTTGTAGCCTAAAATAGAAATACTATGAAAAAGCTGTTATTTAGCATTTTTATTGCCCTTGCAGCCCTTCCCTTAGAGGCGGCTCTTAGGACAGAATCGCAAGCCGCTATGATGGCAAATGAGTTCTTCTCCTCGCGCCCGATGGTGCAGCAAGGAGCCAAGGCACCGCAGCCAACCTCTTCGGCTCGTTTGGTTCGTACTATCGACTTTGCGCAAGAGGCTCAACCCGCTGTCTATGTCTATCAACAAGCAAATAGTGATGCGTACGTCTTTATCGCAGCCAGCGATAAGGTTGACCGCATCCTCGGCTATACTGATACCCCTGTTGACAATTCACAATTCATAATTCAAAATTCAAACTTCGTTCTCCCCCCTGCCCTCGAACTATGGCTACAAGCCTATGCGGATGAGATAGCCCTTTTAGAACAAGGACAAGGGCAAGTGCACCAACTGACCGCTCGCACGGCTATCAATCCCGTGCTCAAAGATGATAAAGGCAACCTCATTCAATGGAATCAGAGAGCCCCCTATAACCTCTTCTGTCCGTACTTAGATGGTACACAGACGGTGACCGGTTGCGTAGCGACCGCGATTGCGCAGATTATGCGTTATTACCGCTACCCCGTACGTCCAACCGGACAAAAATCCTACGAGTGGGAAAAAGGGGAAAAGACCTTATCCATCAATTATGACACCGTGCCCGCCTATGACTGGTCGAACATGAAAAGCAAGCAGAGCAGCTATACCACCACAGCGCAAAAGCAAGCGGTGGCACGTCTGATACGTGATGTAGGCTATTCGGTTGAGATGAACTACGGCCCCAGCAGCGGAGCCACTACCTACAAATGCGTTGCCGCCTTACCGACCTATTTTGGCTATAGCACCGACATCTTCATGATTGGAGCACTCAGTCTGCCCACACAAGAATACGAGGACTTAGTCTATTCTTCCTTGGAGAAGAAACACCCTATCCTACTCACCGGAACGAAGATCAACGGTGGAGCCCACGCTTTTGTGTGCGACGGAGCCGATAACAAAGGTTTCTTCCACATCAACTGGGGTTGGGGAGGTAATTATGACGGATATTTTGACCTCTCAATCCTCGACTCTAAAGGTACAGGAACGGGTGGTTCTACCGCTGCCGGAGGTTATTGCTCCCACCGCAGTGCCGTATTCAATATTTTACCGCCTACAGTTCAAGATATAGTCACCAAGCCGGCTAATCTTCATCCCTTAGCCGCCGACTCTATCACCATCAGCACTTCTATTCTACAAAAGAACGAGACACTGACCGTCTATGTGGGCAAGATTGTGAACACCCAAGGTGAGCCTTGGACGGGTTACTACGGAGTACTACTGAGCGGAGACAATATGAGTTCTCGCTATTGGATGGGAGGTCAGTCCTCAATCTCCAATTTTAAGTCCGGTTATCTGCTCTCTAAAACGGCGGATATCGCTTATTCCTCGCTCGTCAAGTACTGCACCGAACCCGGTGTTTATTACCTCAGACCCTCCTACAAAGCCAAGACCGATGGAGCCAAAGCGACTACTATGCCCGTAGCGTTCGGTCCGGATAAAATTAAACTAACACTCGATAATAAGGGCGTTTTCTCCGTTGAATTGGAGAGCGACACCACGCAACCGACGCCTCCCGAACCGTCTTTCGAGGTAGTTCTTATTGATTTAGAGAACGATTCGGCAGCCTGCCTTTGGGAAGGACCGGAGACAATGGCGTATTGCGAATATACCGTTACCGCAGCCGATCAGTCTATCAGTATAGAGGGCCGTTCGACTTCCTTAGATGGGGACGACGTTATTTTCCGCTACTATACGAACAGCACCATCACCATCTCCGTAACGGCTTACACAGAAGAAGGAGAGGTCATTGGTACGGATAGCGACCAGATAACGCCCGCAGTCAAAACCGATTTTACAGCCACCAACGCTTCGTATAAGGTAGGAACGGACTCTATCCGCTTCTCGTGGTCCGGGGCTGCGCCCGTTTACCAAGTTATCCTGTATGAAGGTACAAAAACTCTTTCATCGGCCGTACTATTTGAACCCCAAGAGGACGAATCATTCACGTGCTCCGTTGTTATGCTTGAACCCGGTTCTTATAAATTAGGGATTCGTCCCGTTAGTCCTACCAAGAAGGCATATCTCGGAAACGAGAAGAAATTTACCTTTACCATTACCAATCCTACAACCCTTTGGGAGGGAACTGAAGAACCGCTCAAGCAAGACATCAAAGTCATTAAACAAGGACAGATATACTTCCTAAAGAACGGCAAACAATACAATATCTTTGGACAAACTATACACTAATACTATTAACAAAAAACACGTACTATTATGAAGAAGTACAATTTTAATGCAGGACCCAGTATCCTGCCACAAGAAGTGATTAAACAAACGGCGGAAGCTGTTATCGACTTCCAAGGCGAAGGACTCTCGTTACTCGAGATCTCCCACCGCGCCAAGTATTTCCAACCCGTAATGGACGAAGCAGAAGCCCTCATGAAGGAACTGCTTAACATCCCTGAAGGCTATCGCGTGCTCTTTATTGGAGGCGGTGCCAGCCTGCAATTCTGCATGCTCCCGTACAACCTCATGGAGAACAAAGCCGCTTATGTCAATACCGGCGTTTGGTCAAAGAAAGCCATCAAGGAAGCCAAGGCTTTTGGTGAGGTTGTTGAACTCGCTACCTCTACCAACTCTATCCCCACGGACTACACTATTCCGCAGGATTGCGATTATCTGCACATCACCACGAACAACACCATCTTTGGTACCGAGTGGTCGAACAGCAAACTCGAAGAGCTCTACAAGAAGAAAGGTACCGTTCGCCTCGTAGCGGATATGTCTTCGGATATCCTTTCTCGTCCTATCGACGTAAGCCAATATGACATCATCTATGGTGGTGCCCAAAAGAACCTCGCACCTGCCGGTGTGACCTTCGTCATCGTGAAAGAAGAGTGCCTTGGTCACGTTAGTCGCCATATCCCAACGATGCTTGACTATCGCACCCATACGGAGAACGGTTCTATGTTCAACACTCCTCCTGTACTGCCCGTTTATACCGCTATGCTCACCCTTCGCTGGTTAAAAGCCAATGGCGGCGTACAGTGGATTGACGCTCGCAACAAAGCCAAAGCTGACCTGCTCTACTCGTGCATTGACAACTCCAAGCTGTTCATGCCGACCATCACCGAGGTGGAAGACCGCAGCCGTATGAATATCTGCTTCGTGCTCAAACCGCAATATGAGGACCTGTTTGACGAGTTCTTTAAGTTCGCTTCGGCACGCGGCATGGTAGGTATCAAGGGTCACCGCCTCGTTGGAGGTTTCCGCGCATCGTGCTACAACGCTATGGACATTGAAGGCGTACAAGCCCTCGTTGACACCATCCACGAATTCGAAAAATTACACTAAATAATTAAGTTCTCCCGCAGATATAATAACGATAATAATATTGCGTAATAAAAGGAGTAATGGCGAAAGTGCTACATAAGCCTGTAAGGCGCAATCGCACAGAGACAATTACGACGTAGCCCTACCGAAGGATAGGGCGGAAAAATAGAAAATCTGTTTGAATCAGTATAAATCTGCGGGCGTAATAATACCGCGTAATTTCGCGTAATAGCGAAGCGAGCGGGAGATAAAAAACAAACAAAATAAACATTATGAAAATATTAGTTGCAACAGAAAAGCCCTTTGCGAAAGTAGCCGTAGATGGCATTCGTGAGGTGGTGGAGAACGCGGGTTATGAACTCGCTCTCCTCGAGAAATACACAGACAAACAACAGCTCCTTAACGCTATCGCTGATGCCGATGCCGTTATTATCCGTTCCGACATCATTGATGCCGAAGTGCTCGATGCCGCCAAGAACCTCAAGATTGTTGTTCGCGCCGGTGCCGGTTATGACAATATCGACCTTGCTGCCGCCACGGCACATAAGGTGGTTGCCATGAACACGCCCGGACAGAACTCCAACGCCGTTGCCGAACTGGCACTCGGTCTGATGGTAATGGCTGTTCGTAACATGTACAACGGCACCTCCGGCACGGAGTTGATGGGTAAGAAACTCGGTATTCACGCCTTCGGTAATGTAGGTCGTAACGTAGCCCGTATCGCCAAAGGATTCGGCATGAGCATCTACGCTTACGACGCTTACTGCCCCGATGAGGCAATGACTGCTGCCGGCGTGACCCCTGTTCACAGTGCCGAAGAACTATACAAGACGTGTGATGTAGTCAGTCTCCACATCCCCGCAACGGACGAGACAAAGAACAGTATCAATAAGGCTTTGGTTGGACTGATGCCTAAGAACGGACTGCTCGTTAACACCGCTCGCAAAGAGGTTATCAACGAGGATGAACTGATTGAACTCATGCAAGAGCGCACCGACATCAAATACGTAGCTGATGTTATGCCCGCTGCCGATGCTAAGTTCCGCACTCTGTTTGCCGACCGTTACTTCGCTACCCCCAAGAAAATGGGTGCTCAAACAGCCGAAGCGAACATCAATGCCGGTATCGCAGCAGCTAAACAGATAGTTGATTTCTTTACCACGGGTAACACCCGCTTCCAAGTCAATAAATAAGTGAATACGCTTCTCCTCATATTATCGCTCTTTCTCACACCCAAAGAGACAGCGGTGATGGAAACCAATGACGAGGACACGATTCTCATCTTTGCTAAAGGTGAGAATCATGCTCTCGTCAGTGCAGAAAAAACAGATTGGTATCTCCTACCCGACACAACGAATGCTTTCCTCACTAATGCTGATGAGTTCGATGTTCGGGACGGGGATGGCGTTGCCGTTAAACATGACGGTCAATGGATATATCGCTATGTCTTTGAGTTAGACACTATGTCGTACACAATGACAATCACTCCCACTTGTTCTTCCACACTCATTGAGTTAGATAAGCAAGTGACTCCCTTGCTCTACTACAATGCCCAAATGCAAAACCGACGTATCGACCGTGAACTGACGTTCAGTTACGATAACCTCGTTTGGAACGATGAGAACGGATGGACAAGCACGCCTAAGACCGCAACGATGAAGGACAACGGGACAACCTATTCGCTACCTCCTATCTACGAGACAACGTATATCACTTTAAGCGTTGACTCAACATGGCGCAGCGAGTTAGGGATGGAGCCTATGGAGATAGCAGAAGGACTGACACAACCCGTCGCTTTTGCTATTCATCCGATGTCCGTTACCACGACCCGTTGGGAGGGACAAGAGCAGATGAACGAGGTAGAAGCCCCCACTAAAGCAGACTTTCTCAGCGGTTCGGGTCCCTTGGAGATTCTCTTCCAGTCCAACCCCACCCCCACTACGGAGTGGTTCACATGGGAGATATACAAAGGTCCTACCCTCCTCTTTAGCCGTCACGACCAAGACCAACGCTATACGTTCGAGGAAGGTGGCAACTACACGGTAACGGTCACTGCCTCTACTTCCGATTGCCCTTGCGAGGGAGAAGACACCACTTGCTTCAAAAGCTTTGATATCCATATCGCAGAGTCCTACCTACGCGTGCCAAATGTGTTTACACCCAATGGGGACGGGGCAAACGACGAGTTCCGCGTGGATTATAAATCAATTGTGGATTACCATATTTGGGTTTACAACCGCTGGAATAAACTCGTTTATGAGAGTTCCAACCCGATGGAAGGCTGGGATGGTACTATCAATGGTCGCCCCGCAGCAGAGGGAGCGTATTTCTACGTTATTCGCGCTAAAGGTACCGATGCTGCCCCGGGAGCGGACTATATGTCTAAGATACGTTTTGATAAGAAACGTAAGTCCGCCAATCCCGAAGAGGTGCAAGCCCTACTCGGTATCTACCAACTCTCAGGAGACATCAACCTATTGAGATAAAAAAAAGCGGCGAGTGCCGCTTTTTTTATTGTCATTTCAAGTCTTATTTCTTTAGCCCATCGCGTTTAAGCAGAGCGTCGATAGAGGGTTCACCACCGCGGAAGCGACGATACAGAACCATCGGTTCTTCCGTTCCACCTTTCTCAAGGATGTTCGTACGGAAAGCGTCTGCGGCTTGTTTATCGAAGATAGAACCGCGTTCTGCTTGTGCTGCTTGGAAGACGCTGAAAGCATCGGCGTCTAACAACTCTGACCACTTGTAGCTATAGTATCCAGCCGAATAGCCACCGCTGAAGATATGCGTGAACGCTGTCTCCATCTGTGTTCCCTCTACTACCGGCATAACGGCTACTTGATCCATCGCTTTATTACCGAAGGCAACCACCGAAGCCAATGTATCGCCGTCCTTCACTTCAAAGGGAGCCGTCAACGTGTGGTATGCCATATCAAGGTAACAGAAACTCAATTGACGTACACAAGCGTAAGCAGCGTGATAGGTGTTGGCACGTTGAATCTTATCAATGAGGTCTTGCGGCAAAGCTTCGCCCGTCTCGTAATGTTTAGCGAACGTATCGAGGAACTCTTTCTCGCCCAAGAAGTTCTCGTTGAACTGAGAGGGCAGTTCCACAAAATCGCGAGGCACAGCTGTTCCGCTCTGAGCGGCATAGTGACAACGCGTGAGCATGCCATGCAGGGCGTGACCGAACTCGTGCAAATACGTCTCTACCTCATCATAGGTGAGCAACGCAGGTTTAGTCTCGGTCGAACGGGTGAAGTTCATCACGTTAACGATATGCGGACGGTGATCTACTCCGTTGACATCCACATATTGGTCTTGGAAACCATTCATCCACGCACCGGCACGTTTGCCATCCCGTGGGTGGAAATCAGCGTAGTAAACGGCAAGGAACTGACCTTCTGCGTCAAAGACCTCATACGCCTTCACTTCGGGGTGATAAACAGGGATATCCTTATTCTCTACAAAACGCAAGCCGTAGAGGCGTTCAGCCAAACCAAACACACCCTCAATCACGTTCTCCAGTTGGAAATAAGGACGAAGAACATCGTCGGAGATGCTGTATTTGGCGTCCTTGAGTTTTTTGCTGTAGTAACTCCAGTCCCAAGGTTGAATAGTACCTGTAAAACCAAGGGTAGCAGCGTAGTCTTGCAGTTCCTTTACTTCTTGACGCGCCGCGGGCATATACGCATCGCGCAGGTTATCAAGGAAGTTCATAACTGTCTCTTGGGTCTCAGCGCACGTCTTGTGCAGCGATTTCTCGGCATAGGTTGTCTTGCCAAACAGCTGGGCTAATGCCAAACGGGTGTTGACTATCTCTACGATAACAGAAGTGTTGTCAAACTCACCTCCAAGGGCGCGTTGGTTGTAGGCAGTATAAAGGACTTGTCTCAGTTCGCGGCTGTCACAGTCCTGCATAACAGGGATATAAGTCGTGGGCTTGAGGTCAAGCACATACTTACCTTCATGACCGTACTTCTTACCATTAGCCAATAAGATACCCTTCGTGTCCTCATTGAGGCCGCTCAGTTGAGCCTCGTCCTCAACAACATAAGTCCAAGCGTTAGTAGCTTTGAGGGCGTTCTGTCCATAGGCTGTGGTCAGTTCGCTCAAACGCAGACTGAGTTGACGATAGGTCTCTTTGTCCTCGTCGTTCAAGTTTGCTCCGTTCTCAGCGAAACCTTCGTATATGTCCTCCAATAGTTTGCGTTGGTCGGGACGAAGGTCAAGGCTCTCGCGTTGGTCATAAACGTGCTGTATGCGTTTGAAAAGTCCTTCGTTAAGGCGAATAGCTGTGGAGTACTCGCTCATCTTAGGACTGAGAGCTAGCTCTAATTCTTGAATCTCCTCATTGGCTTCCGCGTGCGTGAGGTTATAGAAACAACCGGCTACTACGGTGAGCAGTTCGCCACTATTGGCGTAGGCTTCAATAGTGTTCTCAAACGTTGGTTCTTCGGGGTTATTGACGATAGCATCAATCTCCGCCAGACCTTGTTTCATACCTTCCTCAAAGGCGGGCATGTAATGTTTCGTTTGAATTTGGTCAAAGGGATAAGCACCATGAGGGGTGTCCCAGTTCTTGTAATTAAAGAACGGATTGTTGCCACAAGCGGCAAGCGTGAGGGCTGTAATAGCCATAATAGCAATTTTTTTCATAATCTGTTTGATTTACGGGGCAACGCGATTGATGTCGCGCGGGAACATAGAAGCTTCCTTCACGTTTGCAATATTCAAGAAACAAGCCGTGATACGCTCCAAACCGATAGCAAAACCTCCGTGAGGCGGCATACCGTTCTTAAACGTATCTAAGTAGAACTTGAACAAGTCAGGATTCATACCGCGACGAAGCATCTTCTCACGATAAGCCTCTTCGCTATGCATACGTTGACCACCGGAGGTAATCTCCAAGCCACGCATAAGCAAGTCGAAACTCAACGTCAAAGATGGGTCTTGCGGATCGTCCATAGCATAGAAGGCACGATGTTCGCTCGGGAAATGCGTCACGAACACAAAGTCCGAACCAAACTTATCCAAAGCATACTTGCAGATGGCACGCTCCTCTTCCGGAGCCAAGTCATCCTCTCCGCGGTGATCCTCCGTTAAATGCTCGTTAAACAATATCTCATGCACCTCACTCAGTTTCCATGTGGGAACAGAAGCGGGAATAACGGGCAAATTGGTAGCACCGAGAAGTTCTACCTCATGCTTACAAACGGTGCTCACACGCTCAATGATAAAGCGGAGCAACTCCGTTTCGAGATTCATCACATCCTCTTGTCCCTTAATGAAGCCCATCTCTACATCAAGAGAGATATACTCATTGAGGTGGCGAGAAGTAGCGTGTTTCTCCGCACGATAAGCAGGTGCCACTTCGAACACGCGCTCATACACGCCTACGCCAATCTGTTTATAGAACTGTGGTGACTGAGCCAGATAGACTTGCTTGCCAAAGTAATCCATGCGGAACACATTAGCACCACCTTCTGCACCCTCAGACACAATCTTCGGAGTAAAGATTTGGGTAAAGCCGTTCTCCGTCAAGAAATCGGCAAACGCCTTAGCGATGGTCGATTGAACCTTAAGGATCGCCATATCACGAGGATTACGAAGCGTTACTTGACGGTTATCGAACTTATAACGCAATAGCGTCTCTTCGTCACCAAACTTGAGGGCATTCATATCCACAACCTCAGCGGTGGTCGGACGAGAAAGAACCTCTACCTTATCTACGGCTACCTCAATGGTCTTATTAAACGCAGCGGGATCCTTGATGTTTGCCTCATTCACCTTACCGGTGATGGTTACTGCCATCTCGCGGCAGAGGTCGGACATGGTAATCTGTTCACCTTGTTCGTTAAAGAACTTAGACTGATCACCTACCACCGTTTGAAGCAAACCGCAGCTTTTACGCAGGATGATAAAACCACCCCATTTGGTTACGCGTACGTTATGAACCATACCGGAGACCTCGATGAGGTCTCCGGGTTTGGCATTATTGATGTTTTGCAACATGATTACTCAGCTTTGGGTTCTTCAGCAGCAGGAGCCTCTACGGGAGCTTCAGCAGGAGCCTCAGCAGCAGCGGCTTTCTTACCGGAACGACGAGTGGTCTTCTTAGTAGCAACCTTCGTGTCCTTCAGCATGTTCTCGTTATAATCAACGAGTTCGATGATACACATCTCAGCAGCGTCACCAAGACGGAAACCGGTACGGAGGATACGGCAGTAACCACCGGGACGGTTAGCGATTTTCTCGCTTACGTTTTGGAAGAGTTCGGTAACCACTTGTTTTTGTTTGAGTTCAGCAAAGACGAGACGACGATTAGCGGTCGTATCCTCTTTAGCTTTGGTCAACAACGGCTCAACATACATACGCAGAGCCTTAGCCTTAGCCAGCGTAGTGGTGATACGCTTGTGCATAATGAGCGAGCAAGCCATGTTAGAGAGCATAGCTCCACGATGTGCTGCTTTGCGGCCAAGGTGATTGAATTTCTTATTATGTCTCATAATAATGTTTGATGTTTAATGTTAATGTTTTGGTGATTAATCAACGTTGATTTCACGATAGCGACTGATGTCCATACCGAAAGCTAAGCCGTTGCGCTCCAGCAGTTCGTCCAATTCGGTAAGAGATTTCTTACCAAAGTTACGGAACTTGAGCAAATCGTTGCGGTGGTATTTAACCAGTTCTCCGAGGGTGTTAACCTCTGCTGCTTTAAGGCAGTTGAGGGCACGCACGGAGAGGTCCATATCCTGAAGACGTTGATTGAGCAATTGACGCATGCGGAGAATCTCCTCGTCCAAAGCACTGTTCTGCTTCTTACTTTCTTCCTCAAGGACGATACGCTCATCGGAGAAGAGCATAAAGTGATATATCAGAATCTTAGCAGCCTCAGTCAGGGCATCTTTTGGAAGAATAGAACCATCCGTGTCAATCTCAAAGGTCAGCTTCTCGTAGTCCGTACGTTGCTCTACACGGAAACTATCTACCGAGAAGCGAACGTTCTTAATAGGCGTGTAGATAGAGTCGATAGCCAAAACGCCAATAGCGTCATCTGACTTACGATTCTCATCAGCAGGTACGTAGCCACGTCCCTTATTGATGGTGATCTCGATCTCAAAATCAGCTGTTTCATCAAGTTCGGCTAATACAAGTTCGGGGTTGAGAACTTCAAAATTAATCAAAGCATCATTCAACGCAGCAGCCTTGAATGCTTTGGATTTGGAAACATGAAGTTTAATGGTCTCGCCTGCAACTTCTTCTTCCGACTTACGAATAAAACGGACTTGTTTGAGGTTAAGGATCAGGTTGGTGACATCTGTGATGACACCCGGGATAGTGGCAAATTCATGATCAATACCGCTGATCTTGATTGAACAAATAGCATAACCTTCCAACGAGTTCAAAAGAACGCGGCGGATAGCGTTACCTATTGTGGTACCATAACCCGGCTCCAAAGGACGAAACTCGAAAACACCTTTCGTCTTTGAGGAGTCTAACATGATCACCTTGTCAGGTTTAATAAAATCTAATATTGCCATGAATTTAATTTTTATTTAGAGTACAACTCAACGATTAACTGCTCTTTGATGTTCTCAGGGATCTCCTCACGCGGAGGGATATTGAGATACTTACCGGCTTTCTCAGCCTCATTCCATTCGAGCCAATTATACTTAGCGTGATTGAAGCCTTCGAGCGAAGCAGCAATAACCTCTAACGATTTAGCCTTTTCGCGAACAGCGACAACTTGACCGGGTTTAACTTGATAGGAAGGAATATTTACGACTTTACCGTCCACAGTGATGTGAGCGTGAGAAACCATTTGACGAGCAGCTGCACGAGTAGGAGCTATACCCAAACGGTAAACGATGTTATCCAAACGACTCTCAAGGAGTTGAATCAGGATTTCACCGGTAATACCTTTTTGACGGGATGCTTGAGCAAACAAAAGACGGAACTGACGCTCCAATACACCATAAGTATATTTAGCTTTCTGTTTCTCAGCCAGCTGAGTACCATACTCAGAGTTCTTTTTACGACGGTTTACACCGTGTTGTCCGGGAGCGTAATTACGCTTATCAAGAACCTTGTCCGGACCAAAGATAGGTTCACCAAAACGACGTGCAATACGTGATTTAGGTCCAGTATATCTTGCCATAATCTTAAATAAATTTTGAATTTTGAATTTTGAATTAAGAACATGTAAAAAAATCTCATCATTCTTAATTCATAATTATTAATTACTAATTATACGCGACGACGCTTCGGAGGACGACAACCGTTGTGCGGTAACGGAGTAACGTCAATAATCTCAGTTACTTCAATACCGGCAGCAACGCAAGCACGGATAGCGCTCTCACGTCCTTGACCGGGACCTTTAACGTATGCTTTTACTTTGCGAAGTCCAAGGTCGAAAGCAACCTTGCCACAATCCTGTGCTGCCATTTGAGCGGCATAGGGAGTATTCTTTTTAGAGCCACGGAAGCCCATTTTGCCAGCCGAGGACCAAGAAATAACTTGACCATCAGCATTTGCCATTGTTACAATAACATTGTTGAAAGAAGACATTACGTGGAGTTGACCAACACCGTCAATCTTTACAACGCGCTTCTTAGCTGCAACTGTTTTCTTTGCCATAGTTGTTTGATGTTTAAATTAAGAGTTAAACTCCTAATGGGTTGATTACTTCGTTGCCTTCTTCTTGTTAGCAACAGTTTTCTTTTTACCTTTGCGCGTACGAGCGTTGTTCTTCGTAGACTGACCACGAACGGGTAAGCCAATACGATGACGAACACCACGGTAACAACCGATATCCATCAAACGTTTGATGTTGAGT
>JAKSNF010000009.1 GCA_024400115.1 Paludibacteraceae bacterium
ATTTACTGTGTACTTAATTAACGGGAACTTTTGTTACAATTAACTTGTATCTTTTTCCCAATTCTTGTACTACATCTTGATTAGTCAATCTTTCAAAGAACATTTGCTTTCGGCTCATTTTCTTTAAGGTCATCACCTTCATTTTTTCGCGAAAGCGGTTGCAAAATTACAACAAATTTTTGACATGACCAAATATTTGATGCATTTTTTTTCATTTTCTTTATAAGTCACTGATTTGCAGCATTTTAATTTTTGCCTATTTTTGGGCTATTTTTGGGCATTTAGGGCTATTTTGGATAAAGATAGAGGTTTGTCCTCTTTTCGCAAAGCACACCTTATATAATATACGCGCGCACGCGTGTGTATAGGAGGGAAGCAAGATGCGGCAGCAATTAGAAGAAAAATGTATTTTTGGAAACAAAAGTGCATTTATATTTGTGTATATGAGATTTTTTTAGTAATTTTGCAAGCGAATTTGAAATACACGTCCGGCAAACGTAACTAGCCCATCGTGCTTTTTATCGCTCTATTTCAACACACAAACCGCTATCCGACCAATAAGCGTATAATCTTCCATCTGCTATTCCTCGAAAGATGTCGACATTGTCCCAAACGGAAATCTGCTTCACGGATGGATATTTATCGAGTTCTATTGTATATTGCACTAACCCTTTCCCCTCTTGTTTTACCATCAAAACGCAAGAGTTACGGCTCATTATCACATCAACTACTTCTTGGTCTGTATCTTCAAACCCAATGGCATAAATCGCTTTTCGATAAAAGATGTTATATATCTCGTCTTCATCTTGCTCTTGCAACCATTGACACCAAACAGAATGGCTGTGAATATCTACCATCTGCGAGGGGAGAGAGATTGGCGATTTGGAGGAGAGGTCTTTTCGTAGTTCTATCTCTAAACGCATATTTTCGGTATCGAGACCATAGTCGTAAAAAGCCGAATGAAGCATTTTCTTTCCGTTAGGTTCCCCACAGCGGATGGAATCATATTCTCTAAAGAATCCCCATCGTTGGTAGGTGCAATCGCCCTTTTTTAGCGGTTCTCCTTGTTTAGCATGGATTTGCAAGACTTCGTAGATGCCGCTTTCCTCTATCTGCTCCAAGACCCAAATCGTTGTTTCGGTCTCGTTGGCGTGCGCATCTATCCAATAGGAACGACTTTCCCAAGGCATTGGCTTAAAGTCTATCTCTATGCGATTGTCAAGATATAGCGGATGCGTGTAATAACAAATGATTCGCCCAAGCTGGAGCATAAGGTTGCACCATCCATACAGTTTCAAGTCTTGCGCCGTTTGAATAGAGTCTAATGCTACTTTATGGGCAGCCAACTGATCCGGATAGATTGGCTGTAGTAGCGCATCCACTTGTTGTATTATTTCGACAAAGCTCTTCTCCTTCTTATCGTTTGGGTTATATCCTCTTACTTTGGTGTAAAATAGTGCTAAGGCGTAACCATATATCAGCGGGTCTTCCTTATATAGCGCGCGTAATCGCGTGTTCACGTCTGCGGATAGAGGAATACGCTTGCGTTGAACCAATGGCAAGAAAGCATCAACGTTGAGTTGTTTTGCCATTAGGTCGGATAGTTGCCATATTTCTAAGAGGTAGGTAATCTCTATGTCGGACATATTATATGTGTGCGCTATTTGTTCCCATAGTTTATCCTCCGTTTCGGGACGAGTAGCATTGTTAATGAATCGGCTAAAGAGCATTTTGCCGGTTATATTCATCTCTTTGGCAAGTTTGGTGTCACTTGGCGCAAAGAAATGTTCTTTTATTGCCCATTGAAGCACTTGTTTTTGATAGTCTGTCATCGTTGTTTTTGTTTAGTGGCACAAAAGTACTGCTTTTTGTCGACATATACAAATGTAGGGTGTAAGATTTTGTGTTTTTGTATCAATTTTATTTGTTTTGATACGAGAAACGATATTCCTCAACCTGTTTTTTGGTGGTTTGGAAGAAAAGCAGTACTTTTGTCGTCGAAAAAAATAAGATTATCATTATGGACATTACGACAGCTATCTCAGACCTCATTTTTGACTGCCCAAAACGTATATTTAAGAAGGGGCAAGTAACAGTTATATCCTATTCATCGGATCAAGTGTCATTGAAAAACCAAGTATTGATGAGTTTAGCCGTGAAATGTCATCATCAGCATTGGTATTGGCCGTGTGGTAGGATCACTTTGTTGACGGAAACTCAAACATCAGATGAAGCGTGGAAACAGTTTTACGATCTTACGGAGAAAAGGAATATGCCCATACATTTTTGGGCTTATCCAAATATAACCGATGATTTCGACATTGAAAAATGGTATGAGTACATTGCAGCATTGATTATACCGAGTGAATATATTTTCATGGATTTGAATCAAGTGCCGACTCTCAATCCAAGGCATTATAAACATCATCGTGTAATCATCTTTGTTCAGAAATAAGAATAATAAATATGAATATAAACAATCGCATTAAATCGCTTTTAGATGCTATTGGGCAAGGATTATATGAGAAAAATAACCTTCTTGCATACGGCTTGCTTTGTGCTATAGCAGGGGAAAGTCTGTTTCTATTAGGTGCTCCTGGTACAGCAAAGAGCGAGGTTTCTCGTCGCCTTAAACTTATTTTTAAAGATGCTACATCTTTTGAATATCTTATGTCACGATTCTCGACTCCGGACGAAATATTCGGTCCGGTCAGCATTCAGAAATTGAAAGACAACGACCTTTATGAACGGCGTATTACCGGTTATCTTCCTGCTTCCGATGTGGTTTTCCTCGATGAGATTTGGAAAGCAGGTCCCGCCATACAAAACGCACTACTTACTGTCTTGAACGAGAAAATCTTTAAGAATGGTAATATTGATATTCATATCCCTATGAAGTTGCTAATTGCCGCTAGTAATGAGTTACCTACACAGGAATCGGGATTGGATGCCATTTGGGATCGTTTCATCTTTAGGGCAATCTCCGAATCTATCAAGGATGAAACCAATTTCTGCAATCTGCTCCGCGTCACTCGCAGAAACGAACTACAGATTGATGAAGATGTGCTTATCACCGATGAACTATATCATGATTGGCAAGAAAAGATTAAGGATATTCGTTTCACCAAGCCAATTCTTCTTTATATTATCAAACTTCGCAAGCGACTTGCAGAGTCTTCAGACGAACAGCCTGCGATTTACATCTCTGATCGTCGTTGGGCTAAAGTGAGCAAGATACTTCGCACATCGGCATTCTTAAATGATCGCGATACTGTGGATTGGTCAGATGTTTGGCTCATGCGTTATTGTCTTTGGAATCAAGCCCAAGATATTGAGCGTGTTTGCAATTATATGGTGGAAGAACTATCACCGACTGACTTTAAACTATTGGACATGATTGAGGAAAAACTTGATGTTATCAGTAAACAACGCGCTTGGAAATACGGTGCTGGGGTTGACAATCCTGAAGCCCAACAAGCGATCAATAGGCTCTCAGAACTTAGTCAGAAATTATCAGAGGCATCTGACAAAATCTTCTCTTCTATCAATACCAAGTTTGCCAACCATTCTAATCTGTTTATTGGCGATAACGATTGGAAACTGATAGATAATTACATCGCGGATACACAAACCCGAATCAAAAAAAATGAAGAAAGAATAGCACATGAGCGAAGTAGATTCCAATAAGCAATTGAGGTGGTATCATAACTACTTGCGGAAACTTTGGAATGGTGATGATATAGAGATTCCCTATATCTATGATTATCCATTATGTTTTGTCTTGGCAAAACGCATTGCCTGTGCTAAAAAGAGTTATCAGGCTTCTAATCGTATATTCCAAAATGCTGTAAATAAGTACTTACTAAAGCGATGTGCTGACGAAATCACTGAAGCAGACTTACAATTATTAGACCTTAGTTGGGAGATATATTACAATAAAATTTGCCGAGATATTACTACTATCGCTGAATTGGAGCAAGTGTGGGCATCTGTGGCTACATATTTACGCTGGCATTGTTATCAGTCCCACGAATTGGATGTCCTTTGGTACGACCAGCGACTATTTATGGATAGATACAAAACGCTATCTATCTTTCAACAATTTATGGACGAATGGCGTGTTCTCATCAATCAACGCGTTGAGAATACACTTTGCACACCTCTGCTAGATTTAGACATTGAGCAATTCCGTGAACACAAGAAAAAATTCGGACTTCCGGTTGGTTCTTTATTGTCTGAAGATAGCATTGTCTTTTCGGATACTGCTTCACGGATGGATGCGTCATCGCAAGCGACTGTTGGAAATGGTCATGGAAAAATCTCTCCTGCTCAATTACTTGACCCCATGACCTACAATGATATATTTGATTTGTCGTATATTGACACTGTCTATGACCGATATAAGTCCCGTATAAATGTGATTGTCTCAATTATCGGACGAACGCAGGAAGAAAATTCTACCAATGTATCGGTTGTATCACAAATGCTGCAATATAGTTTTCCGCAACCGCCCTACGAAGACATTGAAGGCATCACTATTGGCAAGGACATCTTAAATGTCATACCTTCTGAATTACCTTCCCTTTGTTCTTCGGAGACAGACTCTCTCTTCTACCAAAAATACGCTTGTCAGCAATTGCAATCGTTCTCGTCCTTCCCCAAGGAGATGGCAAAAAAAGTGAAGCAACAATCTAACGCAAAACACCAAAATGGTCCTATCATTGTTAGCATCGACTCCAGCGGTTCGATGGGGGGATTTCCTTTTGATTTCGCACGAATGATGGTACTCCGTATTTTTGAGATGGTACGCAAACAAAAGCGCCTTATGTTTCTTGTTGAGTTTTCCGATGAGGCTCAATGTATTGATTTAACGGGTGAGGACGGGGAGGAGCAGTTGAGCCGTTTTTTAACTGAATATTTTATGGGTGGAACAAACGGAGAAGGAATGTTTTATGCTGTTTTGGATCAATTGGAGTCGGAAACTTATTGCAATGCGGATGTACTTATTATCAGCGACTTTGAGTTTGATTTATGTACTCCCAAAACCATTGATCGCATTCGTGCTGCACGCAACCTCGGCACCCGGTTCTATGGCATCAACCCATCTGATACAGAAGGAAATACCCAATACGGAAACATTATGGATACAATATGGAAATTCTACAAATAGTGCAATTATAAATTAAAAACATTGAGAAATAATGCTCCAAAATTTGTATATATCGAAAATTATTTGTAATTTTGCAGTCGATTTCGGGAGAGAAATCCTGAAATTAACAAGAAAGCGTGTTTGTTGCTGTCCCTTACTAACGAAATCTGGAAAATTTCAAAACCTAAAAAAGGGAGAAAGTGAGTTCTCGCTCTTGGTTAGTATATTCTACGATAATTCGTACGATATACCGACGTGGAGCATTATTTCTCTTTTGTTTTTTAGGTGGTATCCAGAACCCGTTAGTGGACGAATTAGAAATAATTCTCCACGTTTTCTTATTGTGTGAATCAAAGAACTATCAATACATAAAAATAATATTATGAATGCTGAAATTATTAAACAATTAAAGGAGTACAAAAAATTAGCAGATGAAGGAATCCTGACTTCCGAAGAGTTTGAAATCGAAAAGAAAAAACTTTTATCTACAGAGGTAACTCAAGAACAAGGTGTTATTTATCCTGTCGTGATTGATCAACAGGAAGTCGTTGAATGCGAGGTTGAACCAAACGGGCAAGAATCAACACGAAACCAAGGTCATTTACCAAAAATTTCTATGCCGCAACGGAGCATAGTAATGCAAGCTAGTTCGCCAGAAGATGTAATAGAACAATGCGATAAATATATCATACGTTGTAGAATAGGTGTTGTGATTGCTATAACTCTAATAGTGGCATTCATTGTTATTTGTTGTGTAGGTAGTGGTTGGACAATCTTTTGGGCCATTTTTTGGTCGGTCATTCCTGCCATTATTCTATTGTTTTCTTGTGTTGGTCCGCAAAACATATATTCTAGTTTACGCAAAAAAATGGAAGGTATAAATCAATTGGATTTTGAATTATTGCAAGAAAACATTAGCGAGCATCGTGCTCATGAAAGAAAAATTGTAGGAAAGATTGCTAAAGAAGCTTCAGATATCTATACCAAACAAACAGGTAGTAATTTATGGTTTGACTTAGGGAAAAGAATAATAACCTCAAAATAATAAAATTATCATTATATGACTTACATGTTCGAAGTTACCGTCAAGAACAGATATGTTGGTGGCGGAGTTCAATTACCGGTAGGACTTTCTGTCCGAGTTGCTCACGATTCTATTTCCAGTCCGTTGTTCTCAACGAGTGGCAAACAACGCATTGCCCAAGCTTTTATGATGCAGTGTGGCTTAGATCTCAGCCGTTGTGCCAGTGCTATTAGTACCGCGTATATGACGGCAGAAAGGATGTAATATGGGTGTTCTTCATCGCTTATATCGTGCAGAGGTTCGCAGCAGACGAATTGTCAATGGTATTCGTTTAGAACCTGGGATGCAAGTAGAGTTTCAATCGCCCAATTTTAATAATCCCCTAATGACTTCCGAAGGTCGTCAAACCATAGAGGATGCTTTCATGCGTCGTTATGGCATCAGTATCATGCGTGCAAATGCGATGAGTATAGTTTATTTAAAAGTTGAACAATTGTAAAAAAATATGGCTACACAATTTGACAAAAATCAGAAAACTTATGCGGCTGCTATTACGACCATAGAGAAATTCATGGATGGCGCATTGGATGACAAAATCAAACAAGAAATCCGAAAGAAAGGATTGTATGCCGCAATTTGCATGGCTATTCCTTTGTGGGGTATCGAAACTATCATTTATATCTTTGTCTTGTGGAGTACTTATTCTACAATTAGCAAGATAAGTGGTGTTCCTTTTAGACAAAATTTTGCAAAAAATGCATTAGTTGGTTTTATTACAAATATCGTAATTACGTTTGCTTTAGGATGCGCATTAGATTTTATTCCGATTGCAGGTTGGATAGGTTCTTTTATTGTTGGTTATTTATCCATCCAATTGTCTGGTATGGGGTATGTTAAAGCATTAAAATTAGCTTATGGAAATAAAGCAAAAGCAGATGTTAATTTTAGAGGAGGGCTTAACGCTGTCAAAAAGAATGTACCAATTACTGATGCACAAAACAATCTTAATCAGGCATTAAATATAACATCCGCAGCAAATAGTTTTATTGAATCTGCAAATGCTAAAGACGTTGAAAGTTAGAATAGCGTGTTTGTAAATATCACTTTCTCTCAACCTACTCGGAGGAACCTTCCTATTGAGTAGGTTGTAAAATGGCAACGCTGGCGCACCCAACGCAAAGCCGAATTAAGGACTATCTGACCACCAAAATTTATAAATATGACTCAAGAAGAAATAAAAGAACTCATATCAAAAGCGCAACATGGCGATGCTGAAGCACAATTTGAATTGGGTAAAGTGTACCATTTTGGGAAAGGCGTTAAAAAAAATATATCTAAATCAATTACATTGTTTAAACTTGCTTCCGAGCAAGGTCATTGTCAAGCTCAATCGCTATTAGGGATGTGTTATCAGCTTGGTATTGGTGTAGAAGAAAATGAGACGGAAGCTTTTAAGTTGTTCAAACTATCTGCTGAGCAAGGCGATGTTCATGGTCAATATTGTTTAGGTATATGTTACGAATTCGGTGCTGGAATAGAAAAGAATCTCACCGAGGCCATCAGGTTGTATGAACTATCTGCGGAGCAAGGCGATGATGAGGCACAATTTATGCTTGGGGTGCATTTCTATCATGGGGAGGGAGTAAAAAAGAATCTGACTAAAGCGTTTAAATTGTATCAAAAAGCGGCAGAGCAAGGTCATACTAGAGCACAGCTTTGTTTAGGAGGGTGTTACTTTAATGGAGACGGCGTAGAAAAAGATTATACCGAAGCCGTCAAGTGGTTTCGCCTTGCTGCCAAACAAGGAAATAAAAAAGCAAAAGCGATTTTGAAAAAAATGGAGATGAGCAAAAACTCCGATGAGGAGTTACAAATCAAGCAACAGCAACATAATAAAGGCTAAATCATAGTGAACAACTTAGATAATGATAACTCATATCTCCGACACCGCACACTACAAAGAAGTGTTAGGTATGCCTTTCCTAACTTCGTTGACACTTTCCTAAAAAAGTTGACACCACTTTCGAAGTTGGTCATGACCAAGTGACCAACTTCTCTGTTAGAGCCCGTCAATAAAGGGTTTCCACTAAGTTGGTCATCTGGTCATGACCAACTATGACCATTTCCTTTTGAAATTGCGATGGTTGATGTTTGCAACTACCCTTGGCGGAATTGGCGGACTTGGCGGACTTCCAGTAATGGTCGAAGTCCGATGGTTATTGAGACTCCGCCAAGTCCGCCACAACAAAAACGGCAAAAGACTTTTGCCGAGAAAGGAACAGGGTACAAAAACGAGAAACAAGAAACGAGAAACAAGAAACAAGAAGCGAGAAACGAGAGGGCGCACATATAATGCACGCAGAAAGGACTGAACAAAACCGGCGCGAGCAAAGGGAGCGCTACAGCGCAGCAAAGCGCAAAGAACCCGCATATAATGCGGGGACAAATGAACGAAAAAGGCGAGCAATAAACGGCGAAAGACTTTCGCCGAGAAGAGACAAGGTACAAAACGAGAAGCGAGAAACAAGAAACAAGAAACGAGAAACGAGAGGGCGCACATACAATGTACGCAGAAAGGACGGAACAAAAAAAACCGCGGTTGCGAGCCGCGGGGGAAAGACACCCAAATATATGATTATTAAGATTCCGGAGTTAAGAAAGGATAGCAGAGGGGTAGCCTAAGGGTTGCTTATCGTATGCTACAGAAACTGGTGATGATACGGAGGGGAAAGTGTACGATAATTAAAGTCAGCCTGTATTGAAGCAAGGTAAAAAACGTAAAGTGTAAAGTGTAAACTCGATCGAATTGTAATTATACATCGCGCACTATTATATATTATATATAATATTATAATAGAAATATAAGAGAACAGAGATGCAAAAACGAAATCGCATCCGAGTTTACGTTTACGTTTACGCTTGAAATCGTGGCAGAATTTTATGCAAATAACTGTGATGCAGGTGATTATATTTTTAGTATGGGTGTAAAGTGTAAAGTGTAAAGTGTAAACTCGAACGAAAATGTAATTGTAGAAAAACGTATTTTATTTCCAAAAATACTTGCACATATCAAAATCTCGCTATTTGAAAACCGATTTCCTAAATTCGTTGACACTTTCCTAAAAACGTTGACATCTATCACTTTCGAAGTTGGTCATGACCAAGTGACCATCTTCTCTGTTAGAGCCCGTCAATAAAGGGTTTTCACTAAGTTGGTCATCTGGTCATGACCAACTATGACCATTTCCTTTTGAAATTGCGATGGTTGTGTTTAACGGCAAAAGACTTTTGCCGAGAAAGGAACGGGGACTATAGAACCGAGATTGAAAAATCTCGGTAACGGGAACATTGTTAAAGACTCCGCATACAATGCGGAAGAAAGGACGGAACAACGCGAGCAAAGGGAGCGCTGCAGCGCAGCAAAGCGCGACAAGAAAGCGGAAGGGCAATCACACAGTGTCTGCCTAGGAGAGAGGGTCTGCCAAGTCCTTAGACGAACGCGGTAATCACGCCCAAATCAGGCGGTAATCACGCGGAGATGATAGTGCGACTATAGTCCTTGCGTCCTCCAAGAAAGGGTTTGGGCGAACCCAAGAATAACCCAAGAATAACCCAAGAAGTACCCAGTACATAAGGCGGAGGGGCGGAGGGGAAAAAAGGGTATATCAGCGGAGGCGGTCGGCGGAACGGACGAGGGCTTCATCCTTGAGAATCTTCCTTATAGCCATCATAGTCAATACTAAGCATAACAACGGGATACATGCTCCAAACAAAATATCCCAATCAGCGGCTACATTATGACGACCAAACCAAACATACATAAACAAAATACCATAATAGCCTATGCATAACATGACTAAGAACAAACTCAAACGCACCTGAACTATACGTTTCTTAAAGAGCAAGAGGATAACCAATGCCAATGCAGGAATAAGCAAAGTGGTTACCGATAAACCCCACACACCCTTCAGTTCAATAGCAGGTAAAGACTCTGCCAATGGATTATAATCAGTGGTTATCTCCGTCAAACCTTTAGCCCCTAACTCAAACATACGCTGAGGAACCGCTTCATCAGGAGTGGAAAACTGAATGACCGGAAGGAAAAACAAAGTTACGCCTAAAGCGATAACGATGAAAAGGAAAAGAGATTGAATACGTTGAATCATATGTCTTTTTAGTTGAAAGTTGAAAGTTTAAAGTTTAAAGAAGCCGTCTAGTTTTATAGTTTAAAGTCTATTAGAGAGACTTTTTCGTTTTTTAGTTGATATTTTTCGCCGGTGGCGGGGCAGGTGGCAAAGCCCTGAGCGTCAAAGGTCAGTTTTTCGCCATGGCGACTAACCCACCCTATCCTTCTGGCGGGATTACCGACCATCAAGGCATAAGCAGGAACGTCCTTGGTGACGACACTGCCGGCACCAATCAGACAATACTCGCCTAACGAGTGACCGCAAACGATAGTGGCATTAGCCCCCACCGAAGCACCATTACCAATGATCGTCTCGCGGTACTCGCTCTTGCGGCTAACCGCTGAACGGGGGTTGATGACGTTAGTAAAGACCATGGAAGGACCTAAAAAGACATCATCTCCGCAGCGGACGCCCGTATAGACGCTCACGTTGTTCTGTATCTTGCAATTACGCCCGAGGACTACGTCCGGGGAGATAACCACATTTTGACCGATATTACAGTCCTCACCAATGGTGCAACCGGACATGATATGGCTAAAGTGCCATATTTTCGTGCCGCGACCAATGGTGCAGCCGTCATCGACGTAACTTGATTCGTGTTTAAAATATTCCATATTACATAAAGAAGTGTTTCAATATATCATTACCATTAGCGAAGATGAGGAGGGCAAGGAGAATCCACATGCCGATGGAATTCGCCTTCTCCAAGAACTTATCCGAGGGCTGCTTGCCCGTAATCATCTCCCACAATAGGAAGAGAATATATCCTCCATCCAACGCCGGTATCGGCAGGAAATTCATAAACGCTAAGATAATACTCAAGAAAGCCGTCATATGCCAGAACGAATACCAATCCCACAAACCCGAGAAAAGACCTCCTATCGCACCAAAACCGCCTAACGATTGTGCACCCTCTTTAGTGAAGACCAGTTTAAACTGCTTAACGTACATAGCCAGTGTCTCCCAACCATGTACAATACCGCGTTTCATAGACTCAAAGAAACCATAATGCTCGGTTCGGAGTTCGTAGAACTCGGTGACCGGCTGAGGGATAACACCTAACAAGCATTGGTCTCCCATAAAAGCCTCGCCCGTTTGGTACTCGCCGGCTCGATAATAACCGACAGTGATATTCTCACACGGGTGCTTCTTCAATTCGTTCTGCACCTCATAGAAAGAGGGCGTAACGACTCCTGCTACGCTAACAATACTATCCCCTTGTTGCAAGCCCAAGAAAGCGCCCGTTTGTCCCTCATTAACCGTATTAACGACAAAGGGGAAATACTCCGCCACCGGCACAAAAGAACGAGATTGATAGGTCTTATCCTTTCGGCCACGGTCACGCTCAGCACGATCGAAAACTAATTGGGCAGCGAGGAGATTGGTGCCTAATGATTCGCTCATAATGAGCGTATCATAGTTTAGAGTGGAGAGTTTAGAGTTTAGAGTAGTTGAGAGTGGAGAGTTAAAAGTTGTATGTTCTACTACAACGTTGCGTTTGCCGTCGATGATGAGCATCTGGACGATGTCACTTATTTTTTGCGGTTGGACACCATCAATAGAGATAATCTTATCCTGTTGCTCAAAGCCCTCTTGAAGGAAGACCTCATTGAAATAGAGGCCATTATTCACGTTCTCCAAAGGTAAGGTCGTTTCGCCCCAGTGAAAGAAGACAAGACCAAAGATAAATAATGCCGCAACGAAATTGACAAGGATACCACCGGCAATAATGAGCAGTCGCTGCCACACATTCTTCGATCGGAACTCCCATGGTTGCGCCTTGGTCTTAGCCATCTGTTCGGAAGTGTGGGTCTCATCCACCATTCCACTGATAGCGCAGTAACCACCGAAAGGCAGCCAGCCTATACCCCACTCCGTTGACTCGGTGTGTTTGCTCCACTCGTCACCTTCGGTCGTATTAGGGGCAAAGAAAGCTACGTGCCAGCGACCGTCGAACTTCTTAAAGCGAACAAGACTAATCTTAGGGTTAAAGAACATATAGAATTTTTCCACGCGAACACCGCACAAACGGGCACAGATGAAGTGACCCAGTTCGTGAATAACAACGAGGAAACTGAGACTGAGCATGAGTTGCGCAGTTTTAATCCAAAAAGAGGGACTTGTTAAGAAATCAAACATGAAAGTAATTTTGAATTATGAATTTTGAATTATGAGTTAATGAGGCCTCAGACAAGGTGCGGGCGAGGGAGTCGGTGGAGACAAGGTCGTCATAGGTTGGATTGGCAATAAAGGACACCTTATCCATCGTATTTGCTATGATTTCGGGCATTTGCATAAAGCCGATCTTTCCTTCACGGAAAGCAAGGTTAGCCACCTCGTTAGCCGCATTCAAAGCACAAGGTATGTTGCCGCCACGCTCAATGGCTTTATATGCCAAACGGAGGTTGGGAAAACGTTCTAAATCGGGCTTCAAGAACGTCAATTGACCAAGTTCAGTCAGGCTGATACGCGGGAAAGAACTGATCGCACGTTCGGGGTACGTGAGGGCATACTGAATAGGTAACCGCATATCGGGTGCCCCTAACTGTGCCTTAACAGCACCGTCGCGATACTGAACAGCCGAGTGAACGATAGACTGAGGATGAACAACGACCTCTATTTGGTCGATATTCACGCCAAAGAGCCACTTAGCCTCAATAACCTCAAAGCCTTTGTTCATCATAGAAGCCGAGTCGATGGTTATCTTCGCTCCCATCTCCCAATTAGGGTGACACAGAGCTTGGACGGGTGTCACCTTCTCTAAATCCTCTTTAGACAAGTGCAGGAAAGGACCGCCGGAAGCGGTGAGGATGATTTTCTCTATCTCGTTTTGCTCTTCGCCCACGAGGGATTGGAAGATAGCCGAGTGTTCGCTATCCACAGGCAAGATAGGACAATGGTGCTCTATAGCGAGGCGGGTAATGAGTTCGCCTGCCACGACGAGTGTTTCCTTGTTGGCAAGAGCAATCGTCTTGCCGGCTTTGATGGCTTCGATAGTAGGTTGCAGTCCGGCATAACCAACCATAGCCGCTACGACGATGTCAATGCTTGGGAAAGTAACCATCTCAGCGATTGATTGCGCCCCACCCCACACTTTGATAGGCAGGTCATGGAGGGCATCCCTTAGTTGTGGAAGAAGCGATTCGTCCGCAATACACACCACTTCGGGGTGGAACTCGCGAGCTTGCGCTATGAGTTTGTCAATGCTATGATGAGCCGAAATGGCATAGACCTCGAAGCGGTCGGGGTTTGCCCTAACCACATCAAGGGTCTGCGTGCCTATTGACCCTGTGCTACCTAATATGGCAATGCGTTTCATTATTGTGGACTGTGGATAGTGGATGGTGGATGATGATTTTTTAAAAGACGATAGCTTCTTCGGGGTTGAGGGGTTGACCATGATGCCAGAGTTCGAAGGATAGCGGTTGCTCGGAAGCGACAGCTATACTCTCACCCGGTTCGACATAGGTTCCTACCGACTTAAGCACCTTGGCTGCGTTCTTATAAATAGAGACGTAGTTATCATGCTGAACGACGATAGTAAAGGTGTTGTTTATCTCAAAGGTTGTCATGACCACCGTTCCGCTTAAGACAGAGGTTATGTTCTCATTTTGAGGCGTCTGAATCAGCACATTAGGATGAGTAGCATTGAAATGCTCCACGATAGCCCCATGAGCCGGTCTAAAGAACGTGGTGACGGGCACATCGGAGTGTTGGGAGAAGAGTTGAAGATTACCTTTCTCTTTCTGCTCATATTGCGCCATGAACTCCTCTGTGGCTTCCGCTTTGGCTTCCAATAACTGCTGACGCATGAGCAGTTGGATGGAGTCCAAGGGTTGTACGGTATCGGCTTTCACGTCCCCTAACATGATCTGCTTGACGAGGTCTATGTATTGTGTTTGCAACGCCACCTCGGTACTAAGCGAATCAACAACGACTGTTTGCGTCACCAGTTGTTCACGAATACTCTCAGAGTAACCGGGTAAGACATGACGGATAGGCGTAAAGATGATGAGCACCGCCAAGATACCTAAGGTAAAGAAGAAACACAGGGTCAGCACAACGACCGCACTGAGCCGAGAGACGCGGACATGCCATTTCTCAATGAGCGTGTCCTCGTTCATCAGACTCAAACGGTACTTATAGTTCGCCCGTTTCCAGAAACTATCTTTTACAGGATCGTGCATCCTTCACAGGGTTTGAGTTGTTTAAAGAAATCGTTACCCTTATCATCGACTAAGATGAAAGCGGGGAAGTTCTCTACTTCAATCTTCCAGATTGCTTCCATGCCCAGTTCGGGATACTCGACGCACTCGATAGAACGTATATTCTCTTGAGCAAGTACGGCAGCCGGTCCACCAATGGAGCCGAGGTAGAAACCGCCATGCTTCTGGCAAGCATTGGTCACATCAATGGAGCGATTACCCTTAGCGAGCATGATGAGGCTACCGCCCTTGGATTGGAACTCATCCACATAGGGATCCATTCGTCCTGCCGTGGTCGGCCCCATCGAACCGCAAGGCATTCCGGCAGGAGTCTTAGCCGGTCCGGCGTAGTAGATAGGATGGTTCTTGAGGTATTCGGGCATCGGTTCACCGGCATCAAGGCGTGCTTTAATCTTAGCGTGAGCAATGTCACGACCGACGATGATGGTGCCGTTGAGGCTCAGGCGTGTACCAATAGGATAGTTAGAAAGAATCTTGCACACGTCCTTCATGGGTTGGTTGAGGTCGATGGTAACGGCATTACCCTCACCTGCTTGACGGAGAGTTTCGGGAATGAGTTCACCCGGGTTATTGTCCATCTTTTCAATCCATATACCGTCTTTATTGATCTTACATTTGATATTACGGTCAGCGGAGCAGCTCACGCCCAAACCGATGGGGCACGAAGCACCATGACGAGGCAGACGAACAACGCGAACATCGTGTGCCATGTACTTACCTCCGAACTGTGCACCAAGACCAATCTTATAAGCCTCTTGGAGCAGTTGTTTCTCCAGTTCAACATCGCGGAAAGCGCGACCGGAAGCATTACCCGTAGTGGGCAGACTATCGTAGTAGTGAGTGGAAGCCAGTTTAACGGTGAGCAGGTTCTTCTCCGCACTGGTACCACCAATCACGATAGCTATATGATACGGTGGACAAGCAGCCGTACCGAGGGATTTCATTTTCTCCACAAGGAAGGGAATGAGAGTGCCCGGGTTTTGAATACGGGCTTTGGTCTCTTGGTAGAGGTAGGACTTATTAGCACTACCGCCACCCTTGGTGACGCAAAGGAAACGATACTCGTCGCCTTCGGTAGCCTCGATATCTATTTGGGCAGGCAGGTTACACTTGGTGTTCACTTCCTCGTACATAGTGAGAGGAGCGTTCTGGCTATAACGGAGATTTTCCTCAGTGTAGGTCTTGAAGACACCTAAAGAGAGGGCTTCTTCGTCGCTTATATCGGTGTGCTCGGAAGCACTCCAGACTTGCTGACCTTTCTCACCGTGGATGATAGCCGTACCGGTATCTTGGCAGAGGGGCAGACGTCCCTTGGCGGCTATCTCGGCATTGCGAAGGAAAGTGAGAGCAACGTATTTATCGTTCTCGCTGGCTTCGGGGTCGGTCAGAATCTTTGCCACTTGCAGGTTATGACTGCGACGAAGCATAAAACTAACATCCTTAAATGCTTGATTAGCCATCAAGGTAAGGCCCTCTTTCTCGACTTTGAGAATAGGTTTGCCTTCAAACTCGCTAACGGAGACATAGTCCTTGGTTAGCAGATAATACTCGGTCTCGTCCTTACCGAGTTGAAACATTGGTTCGTAATGAAAATCCATAATATTTTATTTATTTTTGATCGTTCGTTGCACTTACTGTAAGACCGCTTTGCTGAAAGACCGCTACGCTATCAGACTAAAGCTGCCAAACGGCTGAGGTATTTACCGAGGATGTCAAACTCAAGGTTCACTTTAGTACCGACCTCAATGAACTTGAAGTTCGTATTCTCGTGTGTATAAGGGATGATACAAACGGAGACATACCCCTTGCCGTCCCGTACATCGGGTTCGCAGACGGTGAGGCTCACGCCGTTGATAGAGACAGAACCTTTATCGACCGTGAAATAGCCACGGCGAATCATCTCTTTATCTGAGTCATACTCGAAGCGGTAGTACCAACTACCCTCCGTCTCGTGCACATCAATACAACGTGCCGTTTGGTCCACGTGCCCTTGCACGATATGTCCATCGAGGCGTTCGCTCAAAAGCATAGAGCGCTCCACATTAACCCAATCGCCAACCTTGAGGTCGTCCAAGTTGGTGCGGTTAAGGGTCTCCTGCATCGCCGTGACGGTATATAGGCAGGTTCCATCCGGCTCCGGAGTGAGTTTGACAACTGTAAGACAAACGCCATTATGGGCGATACTCTGGTCGATAGAAAGAGCGTCCGTATAGGGGGAACGCAAGGTGAAGTGTTTATTCGTTTGTTCTTGTTCAATGGCCACTACTTGCGCCATCGTTTCTACTATTCCACTAAACATAGTTATTCGTTTTTGCGTAAAAATCGCGCAAAGATACAGAAAAATTTGCATATATCCAAAAAAAACTGTAATTTTGTAGCGAATTTCGGAAATAACGGATTTGTATTTACAAAATTTATAATAATATGGATAAAATTAGTTATGCAATTGGCTTAAGTATGGGCCAAAACCTGATGGGTAGCGGAGTGACCAAAATGGAGTACGCCGACCTCGCAGAAGGAATCAAAGATGTGTTGGAAAAGAACCAACCGAAGATTAGTTATCAAGAAGCTCAAACCGTATTGGGCAAGTTCTTCCAAGAGTTAGAAGCTAAGATTGCCGGTGAGGCTAAAGCAGCCGGTGAGAAATTCCTTGAGGAGAATAAGAAACGTGCCGAAGTGAAGGTGACGGCGAGTGGTTTACAATATGAAGTAATTGAAGCCACATTAGGTCAAAAGCCGAAGGCTACGGATAAAGTGAAGGTTCATTATGAGGGCACACTCATTGATGGCACGGTTTTTGATAGCTCTTATCAGCGTGGGGAGCCTATCACGTTTGGGCTCAATCAGGTGATTGCCGGTTGGACGGAAGGTTTACAACTGATGTCGATTGGTAGCAAGTATAAACTCTATATTCCTTATAATTTAGGTTATGGAGCGCAAGGTGCAGGAGCGTCGATTCCTCCTTATGCAGCCCTCATCTTTACGGTAGAGTTGCTCGGGATTGAATAGTTTAGAGTGGAGAGTTTAGAGTTTAGAGTAGTTAAAAGTTGAAAGTTTAGAGTTTAAAGTTATATATAATTATGAGAAAAACGATTCTTTTAGCCATGGCGGCGATAGCCACCATGGGTTGCGCGAAGAAGTACACAGCGCAAGATGCTATTTTAGTCAATCAAAATGACTCCGTGAATTATGCCATCGGTTTAATGTGGGGTCAGGATATTAAGATGCAGTTCTTTGCAATGGATAGCACCGATGCTCCCATCACAACTTTTATGACCGCTCTCGAGAAGGCTTATGACGCCAAGGGTGTTGAAGAAAGCGAGGTCTTCGTATTCGGTAAGAACCTCGGCGCGAGCATTAAAATGTTTGAAAAAGAAGGATTAGGCGCTAATCCCGCTTGGGCAGTGAACGAGAAGATTCTGCTTCAAGGTCTCGTGAACGGTATTTGCGGTGACTCGATAATGATTCAGCCTGAGGCTGCTTACAATATCGTATCACAAGCATATCAAACATCAACTACCGATCCTGTTTCAACAGACAAGGTGGTTAAAGTGAAGAAGGCTCCAAAGAAAGCTCTTGTCATTGACTTAAATTCAAAGATAGACACTCTCAATTATGCCATAGGTGTTATACAAGGTTCACGCCTGAGTATGATTATCGCACAAGACACCACGGGTGAAGACTTCAAAGATCTCATGAAGGGTATTAACGAAGCATTAAAAGACAAAAGCGGATATCCGATGCTCTCCATGGCAGGAAAACAAATCTGTTCCACCATCCATGCTTGGGAAGAAAGCGGTCTTATCAACGAGCCTTCATTGACTGTGGATGTAGAACTGATTAAGCAAGGATTGGTCAATGGAATGTCTAAATATGGTGAATGGAGCATGCAAGATGCCAGCATGTATGTCAATCAAGTAAAGAACGAGATTCATTATGGTGCTCAAAAAATAGAAGGTGAAGAGTTCCTGGAAGCAAATAAAGCCAAAGAGGGTGTTATCGTTACCGAAAGCGGTTTGCAATATGAGGTAATCAAGATGGGTAAGGGTAAGAAACCCGCTGTTACCGATCGCGTACAGGTTCATTATCACGGAACTTTGATTGATGGCACTGTATTCGATAGTTCTGTTGAGCGTGGCAAACCCACTTCGTTCGGACTCAATCAAGTGATTGCCGGTTGGACCGAAGGTCTGCAACTCATGCCCGTAGGCAGTAAATTTAAGTTCTATCTTCCTTATTACTTAGCCTACGGAGAGTCCGGACACGGAGGTATTCCACCCTACGCTACGTTAATATTCGAAGTAGAATTACTCAGCATTGAGAAGTAACCCTACTCCTCATCATGGGTATCATAGCCAAACAGAGTATTAAAGGCACGGTGGTGACGTATATTGGCGTCGCCATCGGCTTTATAACGACCTTCTTTGTCATGACCCGCTTCCTCACCACAGAGGAAGTCGGTTTAATTAGGGTCATGATTGATGCCGCCACTCTGTTTGTTGGATTGGCTCAATTAGGCACATCGTCCTCGCTCATCCGCTTTGCCCCATGGTTTAAAACAGCGGAACAAGGACAAAGGACAAAGGATGTGCAACAGGCAACTTACCACGGATTTTGGTTTTGGGCAGTAGTGGTTCCTTTTGTCGGGTTCTTAGTTTTTGCCATTATCTATTGGGCGTGCAAAGTGCCTATAACGCAGTGGTTTGCCGATAAATCTCCGCTCTTTGTTGATTATTACTATTTCGTCCTGCCGATAGCTTTCTTCCTGCTTTATCAGACCGTTTTTGAGACGTGTTCTAATGTGCTCATGCGCATTGTGGTACCGCGTGCTGTGAGGGAGATTGGTATCCGTATCGGATTGTTAGCGTTATACATACTCTACGCTTTTCGGGTGATATCAATGGATGGCTTCGTTATCGCCTTATCAGGCGTGTATGCCCTTGCCACACTCATCAACTTAGGCTATGTGCTCGCAACCGAACATATCCGTTTCAAACCCGATTGGGCTTTTCTTAAAGCCAATACCAAACTGATTCGCGACTACGGTCTCTATACCGGTTTCCTCATTATCTCGGCAGTGACGTCCGTTTTGGCTCCTTCGTTGTCATCTTTCTTTGTGACGGCACAGATGGGACTGAACTACACGGGTATCTTCGCTATTGCGACCTATATGGCGGTGTTGGTCAGTATTCCCTATCGCTCGGTCACTGCCATTGCCGCTCCACAATTAGCGGATGCTATTCAGAAAGGCAGACTTTCCGAGGCCAACACGTTGACCAAGCAAGTGGTTAATAACACCTTTCTGATAGGAGCTATTATCTTCCTTGTTATTTGGATCAATATTGACCTTCTCTATGCCGTTCTTCCTAATGGCGAGACGTATAGCGCAGCGCGTACGTGCGTATTTATATTGATGCTCAGTCAACTCATTATGGCGGCCTTCAATATCACGCTCAATACCATTAGTTATGGGCGATACTACGCCTTATCCCTTGTGTTAAGTGCTATTCTAACGGCAGCAGCCATCATTGCCAATAACCTACTGATTCCACGTTTCGGCATGAACGGCGCGGCAATGAGTAACCTAATTAGTTATGGCTTATATATGGTCTTGGCGCTTATCGTTGTTATGGGGTGTATGAAGATTAACCCCCTCAGTCGCAAGATGCTCATTACCTTAGGACTGACACTCGTTGTATTAGGACTGAATTATAGTCTTTGGTACGAGTTTAATCTCCATCAAACCAATGTGTGGATTAGCAGTTTAGTGCGTGACTGTTTGCTGATTCCTTATCTTTTCGTGATTTATAAATTTCAAGTTTCCGACGAGATTAATGCGTTACTTCGTTCAATTTTCATACCTCGGCACTAATTATCACGGTTCGCAAACGCAGCCGAACGGTATTACTGTGCAAGAGACGATGGAGAAAGCCTTCTCCACCATTCTTCGTGAGCCAATCGCTCTCACTTTTGCAGGACGAACAGACGCAGGCGTACATGCCCGAAAGATGGTGGCGCATTTTGATTTCCCTACTCCTCTACCCCCCTACTCCCAACTCGTTGACAGAGTCAACTCTCTTCTCCCCGACGACATCGCAGTGGAGAAGATTGAGCAAGTGAGTGACGATTTGCACGCTCGGTTCAGTGCCAAGTCGCGCACATATGAGTATCACATAACAACAGCAAAAGACCCCTTCCTTACGGGTCGTGCGGCTCGTGTAGCACCCGAATTGGACTTTGAGGCAATGAACAAAGCGGCTCAGTATCTGTTGGGCACACACGACTTTGCCTCCTTCTGCAAGGTTCACACAGATGTTAAGACGACTATTTGCACCGTCACTCAAGCGCAATGGACTTTCAGTCCGAAGGATGGTCTTTCAGCCGAAGGCGGTCATACAGCAAAGCGGTCATACAGCAAGGCGGTCTTCCAAATCACCGCAGATCGGTTCCTTCGGAACATGGTTCGGGCGGTGGTAGGAACGCTGTTCGACATAGGTCGAGGCAAAAGAAAGCCCGAGGATATGTTGGACATCCTCGAACAAAAAAACCGCTGTTCGGCAGGGCAATCTGCTCCTGCTGAAGGATTATATTTGGTAGATATAACCTATCCTGAGATTTAAAATTCAGAAAATCATTGCAACCGAGATTGGCAGAAAGACTGACAAATTGGCAGTCTTTCTGCGTTTGGCATAGATATTGATAATAAAAACCTAGAAACACTAGAAATCCTAGCAAAACTAGAAACACTAAAAAATCAATCGATATGAACAAAGGTAATATTGGGGTAACGAGTGATAACATCTTCCCCGTCATTAAGAAGTTTCTGTACAGTGATCACGAGATTTTTCTGCGTGAGTTAATTTCCAATGCCGTTGATGCAACTCAAAAACTGAAGACTCTGTCTTCCGTAGGCGAGTTCAAGGGCGAGTTAGGCGACACGCGCGTACGCGTTTCCTTAGATAAGAATAAAAAGACCCTTACCGTCTCTGACCACGGAATAGGCATGACTGCCGAAGAGGAGGATCAGTACATCAACCAGATTGCCATCTCCGGTGCCGAGTCTTTCCTTGACCAATACAAGGACAAAGCGGAAGCCATCATAGGCCATTTTGGACTGGGTTTCTACTCTTCCTTCATGGTAGCTAACAAAGTGGAGATCTACACTCAAAGCTACAAGGACGAGGCGAAAGCTGTCCATTGGTCTTGTGAGGGCACGCCCGAGTTCCAAATGGAGGACACCATCAAAGCGGAACGCGGAACGGACATCGTGCTGCACATTGACGACGAGTTCACGCAATACCTCGAGGACGCCACCATTGAGGGCTTACTCAAAAAGTACTGCAAGTTCCTACCCGTAGAGATTGCTTTTGGTAAGAAGAAAGAGTGGAAGGACGGCAAACAAGTGGAACTGGACGAGGAGAATATCATCAACGACATCAATCCCGCTTGGATGCGCAAACCCGCTGACCTCAAGGACGAGGACTATGATAAGTTCTACCACGAACTCTACCCCACTCAGTTTGATGAGCCGCTGTTCCATATCCACCTCAATGTTGATTATCCGTTCCACTTAACGGGTATCCTCTATTTCCCGAAGATTAAGAACAACATGGATATTCACCGCAATAAGATTCAACTCTATTGCAACCAAGTCTTCGTCACGGATGAGGTGGAGAATATCGTGCCCGAGTACCTCACGCTGTTGCATGGTGTGATTGACTCGCCGGATATACCGCTGAACGTGAGCCGCAGTTATCTGCAAAGCGATAATAACGTCAAGAAGATTTCCGGTCATATCACCAAGAAAGTGGCTGACAAATTGGCAGAACTATACAAGAACGACCGCGCCGACTTCGAGAAGAAATGGGACGACATCAAACTGTTTATCCAGTTCGGTATGCTCTCCGATGAGAAGTTCTACGAACGCGCTATCGGTTTTACATTGCTTAAGAACCTCGATGGCAAGTACGCCACCTTAGAGGAATACAAAGCCCAAGTCAAAGAGGCACAGACGGATAAGGACGGTAACCTCATCATGCTCTACACCAACGATCCCGCTGCTCACTACACCTTCATTGAGCGTGCCAAAGCCAAGGGCTACGACGTACTGCTCATGGACGGCGAACTGGATGTTCACGCTATGAGTCAGTTCGAGCAACGGAGTGCCTCCGTAGGCGATAAGAGTGCCTCCGCGGACGAGCAGAGTGCCTCTGCAGGCGATAAGACCGGTATGCTGCGCTTCGTTCGTATCGACAGTGACACGATTGAGAACATCATCCGCAAGGAGGACGTGAAGAAAGACGAGTACTCCGACGAGCAGAAGGAAGGCTTGCGCAAGGCGTTTGAGACGTTCTTGCCCAAGGAGGATAAACTCAATTACTACGTTACTCCCGAAGCCGCTGCTGAGGACGCACTGCCTGTTTTCCTCACGCAGAACGAGTTCATGCGTCGAATGAAGGAGATGTCCGCTCACCAGCAAGGTATGAACTTCTACGGTCAGATGCCCGACCAATATAATCTGGTACTCAACACCTCGCACCCTATCATCAAGGACTTAGTAGCTAAGATGACCTCTGAGACGGTCATGGAGCAGCCCGAGACGAAGGAGGGCGAAGAGCCTAAAGCGGCAGTAGAGAAGACCGTTTATACGCTTAGTGGCGAAGATGAGAAACTGAAGCAACTCATTGACATTGCCTTCTTGGCAAGTGGTTTACTCAAGGGCGAGGGACTGGCTAAGTTCGTTAACCGCAGCATTGAACTGTTAGGTTAGAGGTTAGAGGACGGTACTGCGTGCCTACTGGTTAGAGGCTAGTATCTCGCCTGTAGCGAAGAAATGTGCTCTATCTGTGCTACATCTCCGTAGGTCACCCGTAGGTGTCTGCACCTCATCCAACATTGAGCGTTCGTTAATGCTTTTTTACTATCACGTAAATGATTACCGGAGCACCGACGAGGGCAGAAAGCGTCGAAATAGGTAAAGGATAAACGAAGAGCGACGAGAGAAGGTCGCAAAGCAAAATAAGGTTCGCCCCCACAAGTGCGCACGTAGGCAGAGTCCAATTATGATTAGTCGAACCTATCAGTTTACGCGCTATATGCGGTACGGCAACGCCAATGAAAGCAATCGGTCCGCAGAAAGCTGTTATACCTCCGGCAAGCAGTCCCGTTGTCACTACTATCCCACGACGCACACGGTCGATATGGATTCCAAGCGAGCGGGCGTAGTCTTCGCCTAAGATAAGTCCGTTAAGCGGTTTAACCAAGACTACACTCAGCACTAAACCAATAACCATAATCGGCAGCAACACCTGCATCTCCCCCCATCCTACTCCACTGAGCGAACCTAAGGTCCAAACGATAAAGAGTTTCAAACTGTCCGGATCGGCGAAGTTCTGAATAACACCAATGAGCGCACTGGCAAGCGAACCAACCATCAAACCGACTATAAGCAGCGACACACTACTCTTGACCTTACGGCCGACGGCGAGCATGAGGAGAAGGACGATGGCGCTGCCGATGATTGCTGATGCAATCAAGGAAAGAGGATTGAGGATTGAGGAAGAAGGAAGAAGGATTAGTCCACTGAGCATGGTAAAGAGAGCGACACCGAGGCTGGCTCCAGAGGAGACGCCAAGGATATAAGGTCCGGCTAACGGATTGCGGAAAAGAGTCTGCATCATCAGTCCACTGATAGACAATGCCGCTCCTGCCAAAACAGCCGTTATTGCTTTAGGCAGACGCAAATCGAGCACAATCTGCGATAGGAGCGAATCGCCCTCCAACGCCCGATGGAGCGGAATCCACACACTACCGCAACAAAGGTCGAGCACAAAAAGCCCAACCAATGAGACTGAAAGAAGAATGACTATGAGTTTATTTTTCCGTTCCACTAAGCACTAAAAACTTTCGCTTTCATTGGGGAAAGAACCCTCCTTGACCGCAGTGATATAATCGCCTACTGCCGTCTTGACCGCCTCGCCTAATTCGGCAAAACGACGCAAGAACTTAGGCTTGAAGCTCATGTTCAGTCCTAACATATCGTGCAGTACCAAGACTTGACCGTTCGTTCCATTGCCGGCACCTATACCGATAGTGGCACAGTGATACGGTGCTACCGCCTCCGTCACTTTCGCTGCCAAAGCAGCCGGAATCTTCTCCATCACAATCGAGAAACAGCCTGCCTTAGCCAACTCAATAGCGTCCGCGATAAGTTGATCTGCCTCGGCTTGCTCCTTGGCTCTCAGACCGTAACCGCCAAACTGATGAACAGACTGCGGCGTCAAACCGATATGTCCCATGACGGGTACCCCTGCCTCAATCATATGGCGTACAGCAGGTAACACCGATGCTCCGCCCTCTAACTTAACGGCATCGCAACCCGACTCCTTGAGCATGCGGATAGCTGAAGCTACGGCTTGCTCCTCGCTCACTTGGTACGAACCGAAGGGCATATCACTCACCACCAGTGCGTGCTTGGCGGCACGAACGACTCCCTTGGTAAGGAAAATCATCTCGTCGAGCGTGATGGGAAGTGTGGTTGCATTACCACAAACAACGTTCGAGGCACTATCGCCCACGAGGAACATATCTATACCTGCCTCATCCACTAAAGAGGCTAAGGTGAAATCATAGGAGGTCAGCATCGTTATCTTGTCACCGGTTGCTGCCATTTGACGAATAGTAGCCGTCGTCACGCGGCTGGATTGAGTATGAACGGACATGTTTTGAATTATGAATTATGAGTTATGAGTTATGAATTATGAATTTACAAAATAGGGTGCAAAATTACAACTTTTTTACAATATAACCAAATTTATTTGCATATTTCAAAACTTTTCCGTATCTTTGCACCCGATTTTGAATAAAACAACACGAAATATGAAGAATTTTATTGAAGAGCTACGTTGGCGCGGGATGTTACAAGATATGATTCCCGGCACTGAAGAACAATTAACCAAAGAGATTACTGCCGGTTACTTAGGCATCGACCCCACGGCAGACAGCCTCCACATCGGTCACCTTTGCGGTATCATGATGCTGCGCCACTTGCAACGTTGCGGACATAAACCTATTGCCCTTATCGGTGGCGCTACCGGTATGATTGGCGACCCGTCGGGTAAGAGTGCCGAGCGTAACCTGCTCAACGAGGAGACCCTCAACCACAACGTGGCTTGTATCCGCAAGCAATTAGAGCGTTTCTTAGACTTCAACAGCAAGGACGCCAATGCTGCCGAACTGGTCAATAACTACGATTGGATGAAGGACTTTACCTTCATCGATTTTGCCCGTAATATCGGTAAACTCATCACCGTTAACTACATGATGGCAAAAGACTCCGTCAAGAAACGTTTTAACGGCGAGTTCAACTGCGGTATGTCCTTCACCGAGTTCACTTACCAATTGCTGCAAGGGTACGATTTCTACTACCTCAATACCCATAAGAACTGCAAACTGCAAATGGGCGGAAGCGACCAATGGGGCAATATAACGACCGGCATGGAACTGATTAAGAAGATTACCGGCAACGACGCTTATGCTGTTACTTGCCCGCTGATAACGAAAGCCGATGGTGGTAAGTTCGGTAAGACGGAGAGCGGTAATATCTGGCTTGACCGCCGTTACACCTCGCCTTATAAGTTCTACCAGTTCTGGATGAACGTAGGTGACGAGGACGCCAAACGCTATATCAAGATCTTCACTTCCTTGGAGAAAGACGAGATTGACGCCCTCATCAAAGAACAGGACGAGGCTCCGCATCTGCGTGCTTTGCAAAAGCGTCTTGCCAAGGAGGTAACGTGCATGGTTCACTCTGAAGCCGACTATAACGCTGCCGTAGAGGCAAGTAATATCTTCTTTGGTAACGGCACCTTGGACGCATTGAAGGGTATCTCGGAGGAGATGTTCCTGCAAGTGATGGAAGGCGTAGAGCAATACGAGGTTAGCAAAGCGGAACTCGAAGCCGGTATTGCTCCGTTGGAGTTATTGGCAGAGAAGACGCATATCTTCCCCTCCAAAGGTGAGGCTCGTAAGATGATGCAGGCAAACGGGTTCAGTTTGAATAAAGAGAAACTGACGGACTTCCAAACGCCTATCACGTGCGCGTCCTTATTGAATAATAAGTACCTTCTTTTCCAAAAGGGTAAAAAGAACTATTACCTCGTCATTGCGAAGTAAACCACCCGCCTATGATTGACCGGCAGCGGTTATGATATGTAAAACAGTGAGGACATTAGAAAAATGGCACAAGAAGAGATTATAAAACAATTTGAGGCAGCAAGCATCCGTGTCCTTTGGGATGATGAACAAGAGAAATACTTCTTCTCTATTGTGGATGTCATCCGAGTGTTAACTGAACAAGATGATCATTTAATTGCTCGTAAGTATTGGAATAAACTGAAGCAGCGTCTATTAGCAGAAGGAAATGAAACGGTGACAAATTGTCACCAGTTGAAAATGACAGCTGAAGATGGTAAAAAGCGTTTAACAGACGTAGCAGATAAAGAACAACTCTTCCGTATTATTCAGTCTGTTCCGAGCAAGAAAGCAGAACCGATTAAGTTATGGTTAGCTCATGTAGCTTCTGAGCGCATAGAACAAGCCTAAGGGATGGTCTGGTATGACCACGCGAGAGTACAAGCAATATAAAGGTTTACGCAAGGAGAGTTTGAGGGATAATATGACGGACGTGGAACTTATGCTGAACGGTTTGGCAGAGGCGGCCACTACTGAAATAAATGAGAAAGAAAAACCGAGAGGTTTCACGGCTAATGCCAAGACTGCTAAACGAGGTGGTAGTGTTGCAGGAGTAGCACGAAAGAAACTAGAAAAGGAATTGGGTCGCTCCGTGATAACGAAAGATAAGGCAATCGACTATATCCAACCAAAAGACGAGTTACCCTTCCCTAAAAAAGAAAAATAATCCATCGTCCGGCAGCGGTCATAATATATTTGCCTGCGGATTTATCGGTGTGCGCGGACGCACCTCTCCGCCGTCACCCACTGACGTTAAAGAGGGGAACGCAACTTCTAAAATTAGTAATATGGGAACGAAGCAAGTTATAGTAAACGATAAGCCAATCTCTGTATTCATTAACCCGAATAGCTCTGATTATATCAGTTTAACTGACATGGTTAAGGCTTATGATGGTGGCGTAAAACTGATAGAAAAATGGTTAAGCACTAAAAGTACCGTTGATTTTCTTGGTACTTGGGAAATACTCAACAATCCCAATTTTTAAACCCCCGAATTCGGGGGAATTAGAATGGAGGCAGGTTCAAATCGTTTCTATTTGTCGGTGAATCAGTTTGTGGAAAAAACCAATGCTATTGGTTTATTCTCAAAAGCGGGTAGATATGGCGGAACATATGCGCATCGCGACATTGCATATAACTTTGGGATGTGGCTGAGCCCTGAATTCTTCCTCCTTGTAATCAAGGAGATAGAACGTCTAAAGGCAAAAGAATCAGATCCTCTTTTAATTGAATGGGACATCAAACGTATATTGTCTAAGACGAACTATACCATCCATACAGATGCTATAAGGGACAATATCCTACCCGTGTTGAGTGTTGAGAAAACAAAAGAATATCTTGTATATGCTTCGGAAGCTGATATGCTTAATTTAGCTTTATTTGGATGTACAGCCAAAGATTGGGAAGAAGCTAATCCGCAACTATCTAAGAATATGAATATCCGCGATACTGCGACGATTAATCAGTTAGTAGTATTATCAAATATGGAATCCTACAATTCGGAACTAATCAAACAAGGAGCCGGTCGTCAGGTGCGTTACAATATCTTGAGACAAATGGCGCAAGATCAGTTAGAATCGCTTAAGCGTTCTCACATAGATCAAGAATTCCGAAAGATAACCGGAAATACTCCGAGTATATTGGATTCTTAATATCGTCCGGCAGACGGAAATTGCCCATCGCTCACGAGATGTAAAACAGTGAAAAAACACTTCTAAATGCGCTTTTCCTTGTCAATTTGGCAGAAAAGTGCAATTATATTTGCGTATGTGAGATTTTTTTAGTAATTTTGCAGCCGAAATATAGTAAGGTACAAATTAGTAATTCATGCGACGTCTGTTAGGAGTCATATTGCTTGTAATATGTCCGTTGATTGTTTGGGCTGACGGTTCGATGTGGTGGAACACAGATTATAACACCACAGAAGGGACAGAATTCTATGTGACGTTCATGGTTAATGTCGGAAAGCAAGTTCAAGATGAAGACTTAGCCCTCTATTTGTTTGCGACTGCACGACAAAAAACCGACATACGTATTCAAGGTACATGGACGGATCCTATTAGCAAAAATCAAAAAACATACGACCAAACATTTACCGTGTCAGCGGGAGGAGTTGATAGCATTAAGATTCCTAACGAAGTAGCATATCTTCAGAATTCTAATCAAACCAATGATGCCGAATGGCTTAATAAGGGAATTCACGTAACTTCCAATAAGCCGATTTCTCTTTATTCATTAAACTCCAATAATGATTCATACGATGTGTCCCTCATTGTTCCTGTGAATGGTTTGAATAAAGAATACATAATTCAAACCTTATCGAAGGACAAACAAGGTACAGAATTTGCTATTGTATCTGCCGCTAATAGAAACGATGTTACCATTCATTTATTGGAAACTTCCACAGATGGTGATGGTAATGTGGTCGTTACACCTAGTGAAATTCAAATATATTTAAACAAAGGACAAACTTATTGTTATCGACCAAAAGATGCCGCGATTTCTTTAACTGGTACCACGATTTGCGCAACCAAACCCATTAGTGTTTTGCAGGGAGGACAATATGCGAACCCTCCTTCAAATACTTCAACTGCAAGCCATATTTACGAACAAGTCTTTTCGACAGACTATTGGGGCAAGACATTTTGTGTAACCCGAACCCATATTCAAGATAACGATTTGATTCGTATAACCGCAGCAGAGGATAACACTAAGATTTATGAAGATGGTATCATTGTTAAGACCATCAATTCGCTCGAAACCTACGAGAAACAAATAAAATGGTCTGAAGGTCAACAAGCAATCATCTACACGACTTCCAAAGCAGTACAATGTAACCTGTATGCTACTAATGCGAAAGCGAATAAGAATACGGGCTTTGGTTCTCCTGCGATGACTACTATTACTCCACAAGAACAAGGAATACGCAGTATTATTTTGGCTCCATTCAACGAGACTCGTACCAAAGAGTTGGATTTAGATGCGCAAGGTAAAAAATACTTGGAGAAAAACTACCTTCATTTTGTCAATGTTGTGACAAAAACAACCGATGTAAAAAGTATGAGGTTAGACGGAACGAATATCAGTTCTCAATTTTCACCCATAGGAACGTCTGAATATTCAAGTGCTTGTATTCAAATTTCCATAGGATCACACATTTTAGAAAACACCTCTTCCTCCGCCTCTTTCACTGTGCGTAGTTATGGTTTATACTTTGAAGATACTGAAGATCCTGCAATGGAACTAGAACTCGGTTATGCTTGTTCCGGAGGAAGTAACACTCATCATAATGCCTATTTCTTAATAGATGGACAACGGATAAAAGATAAAACTATTTGCATAAACCATCCTCCGTTGACATTTACAAGTGTTATCTCTTACGATTATGATAGCGTATATTGGCTTTTTGACAACATAGGAACAACCGCGCCTAAAGTTCAAACGAAGCACGGAGATTCTGTGGTAGTGCGTTCATATTCTTCAACGGGAACGGATAACGTCCGCATGGTCGTAGAGCGTAAAACTCCACTCTGCCAAAATACAATACGAGATACTATACGAGCGACGATTCATGTTAAGGACACCTATAGCGGTAACTTTACGGCTCGTGCATGCAAAGGAGAAACGGTTTCCGTCAAAGGACGAGATATCAACGGAAACGTATTTACTATTCCATATACTACAGACGTAAACGCTGACAGCCTTTTCTACACTGTAGATGGATGTGATAGTATCGTACATATTGATATTAAATTCGGAGAACCAAAGACCACCGACATTAGTGCTACAGCATGTGACCAATATTCGTGGAAGGGAAAGACGTATAAAGAAAGTGGTATTTATCAATGGATTGGAGAGACTACTTATGGTTGTGATTCAACCGTAAATCTTAATTTAACCATTAACCATTCAGTAAGCGGACCTATTGAACAAAGAACAATTTGCGAAAAAAGCAGTTTATCTTGGAATGGTTTAACTATCACCAAAGCCGGTACATATCACGCAACTCTACAGGCTCAAAATGGATGCGATAGCCTCTGTACCATTGAGGTGACGATTGAGAAGTTAGTTACAGAAACAACCCAAACCACAATTTGTAATGAGGATTCATTTGTGTGGAGAGGAAAAGCCTATTATCAGTCTGATACAATTACTGAAATTTCACCTTCTCCTTGTGGCTGCGACTCTACCTTAATCCTTCAACTAGTTGTTTTACCTAAAAATGATGATACTATTCCTGCTTGGATATGTGAAGAAGATTCTATCTTTTTTATTGACACATATTATCGTCACGAGGGAACCTATACTCACCATTTAAAATCTGCAATCTATGGTTGCGATTCAATGGTGACTTTAGATTTACATCTTTATTCAAACGAAAACTCCGTAATATACGATACTACGTGTAGTAATCATCCTTACCCGTTTGATGGAAAGGAACTGACTCAATCAGGTACTTACATAATGGAACAAAACACAGCGCAAGGATGTAAGCAATTAACTACTCTACATTTGGAAGTACTTCAAGTTTACGACTCTTTATTGCGAGACACCATCTGTGTAGGTGATACATATTATTGGGAAGGAAACACTTATACAAAATCGGGTCTCTATCAAAAGGATTTCAAAACCATCCATGGCTGTGATTCCATTATGAGATTAGAATTAACGGTTAATGACACCTTTAATATACCTCTTCGCATTAAGAGGTGTTCTAAGGAAGGACCTTATAATCATCCGGACACACGCGCTGAAAAACTACAAAATCTATCTCAATCTGGTATATATCGCGATACACTTCAATCAGTCTATGGTTGCGACTCTATTTTAGTGTTAGATTTAAGTATTTATCCTAATGAAGATTCCGTTCGATATGATACTACGTGTAGTAACCACCCATACCTATTTAACAATGAAGAAAAGACTCAATCGGGCATCTATACAATGACACGAAACACGGAGCAAGGATGTGAACAATTGATTACACTACACCTTGTAGTTTATCAAGCCTATGATTCGTTATTGCGAGATACTATTTGTGAGGGAGAAACATATACTTGGGAAGATAGCACTTATACTAAGGCAGGTTTCTATCACAAGGATTACAAAACAATTCACGGTTGCGACTCTATTATGAGGTTGGAGTTAGTAGTTAATGATACGTTCCGTACTTATATTGACACAACGTGGTGTTCGGACAATGATATCTATAATCACCCCGATGGACGTGCGACTAAATTGCAAGGACTAAAGCAGAGTGGAACCTATATTGATACTATTCCCACTATTCATGGCTGCGACTCTATCTTGACCCTTAATCTCAATGTCATTGCAGTTGTAGATACAACGATATATGATACTATTTGTGCAAATGAGACTTGTTTGTTTGACGGCAAGCCACTAAACCAAACAGGTACATACTATAAGGAAGAAGCTGTTGGGGCTGTTTGTTCCAGAACCGTAACCTTGCAGTTGGTTGTACATCCTATTTACGACTTTACTTTGCGAGATACTATTTGTGCCGGAGAAACATATACTTGGGAAGATAGCACTTATACTAAGGCAGGTTTCTATCACAAGGATTACAAAACGATTCACGGTTGCGACTCTGTCAGGAGATTGGAACTTGTAGTTATGCCTACCTACAATAATCCTGTTGTTTCTGATCAATGGTGCGCTGAAGATGGGCCTTATTATTATTTTGATAAAAGAGCGAATAATTTCCAAGGCTTGACCCAAACGGGAGAGTATAAAGACACGTTAAAATCCATTTATGGTTGTGACTCCATAATAACGCTTGACCTCAAAGTATGGCCTTTCTATGACTTAACGGACACAACACGTGTTTCTATTTGTGATAATGAGCCTTACCCCTTCCAAGGAACTATTTACAATCAACATGGAGAATGGAAAACAGCAGACCATTCCGTCCGACATGACACGCTCATTGGTGACGGAAAGTCAATTCATGGTTGCGATAGTAGTTTTGTTCATATCGTAACGACCTACCCAACCTACGACTCCTTACTGCGAGATACTATTTGTAAGGGAGAGACTTATTATTGGGAAGGAGAGAACTATACTAAAGCCGGTCTCTATCAAAAGGATTTCAAAACCATCCATGGCTGTGATTCCATTATGAGATTAGAATTAACGGTTAATGACACCTTTAATATACCTCTTCGCATTAAGAGGTGTTCTAAGGAAGGACCTTATAATCATCCGGACACACGCGCTGAAAAACTACAAAATCTATCTCAATCTGGTATATATCGCGATACACTTCAATCAGTCTATGGTTGCGACTCTATTTTAGTGTTAGATTTAAGTATTTATCCTAATGAAGATTCCGTTCGATATGATACTACGTGTAGTAACCACCCATACCTATTTAACAATGAAGAAAAGACTCAATCGGGCATCTATACAATGACACGAAACACGGAGCAAGGATGTGAACAATTGATTACACTACACCTTGTAGTTTATCAAGCCTATGATTCGTTATTGCGAGATACTATTTGTGAGGGAGAGACTTACTATTGGGAAGGAGAGAACTATACTCAAGCAGGTTCTTATCACAAAGACTATCATACTATTCATGGTTGTGATTCTATTATGAGGCTGGAATTAACCGTTAACGACACTTTCAATATTCCCCTTCGCGTTGAGAGATGTTCTAAAGAAGGACCATATAACCACCCTGACTCACGAGCAAAAAAACTACAAAACCTATCTCAATCCGACATATATCGTGATACACTTAAATCCATCTATGGTTGCGACTCTATTTTAGTGTTAGATTTAAGTATTTATCCTAATGAAGATTCCGTTCGATATGATACTACGTGTAGTAACCACCCATACCTATTTAACAATGAAGAAAAGACTCAATCGGGCATCTATACAATGACACGAAACACGGAGCAAGGATGTGAACAATTGATTACACTACACCTTGTAGTTTATCAAGCCTATGATTCGTTATTGCGAGATACTATTTGTGCTGGAGATACCTGTTACTGGGAAGGAAGGAAATTAACGGAAAGCGGCAGTTATGACACGACCTATCAAACCATTCACGGTTGCGACTCTATCAGAAGGTTGGAATTAGTAGTTATGCCCACGTACAATAATCCTGTTGTTTCTGATGAATGGTGCGCTGAAGATGGGCCTTATTATTATTTTGATAAAAGAGCGAATAATTTCCAAGGCTTGACCCAAACGGGAGAGTATAAAGACACGTTAAAATCCATTTATGGTTGTGACTCCATAATAACGCTTGACCTCAAAGTATGGCCTTTCTATGACTTAACGGACACAACACGTGTTTCTATTTGTGATAATGAGCCTTACCCCTTCCAAGGAACTATTTACAATCAACATGGAGAATGGAAAACAGCAGACCATTCCGTCCGACATGACACGCTCATTGGTGACGGAAAGTCAATTCATGGTTGCGATAGTAGTTTTGTTCATATCGTAACGACCTACCCAACCTACGAATTCGTCACCACTCAAAGAGTCTGCTTTGGTGACACGGTTTATTGGGAAGGAAGAAAACTAACGCAAACCGGAATCTACGAGGAGTTAAAACACACTATTCACGGTTGCGACTCGTTATTAGTACTCAATCTTTATGTCAAACCTGTAATTCGCAAGAAACGCTATTTATCCGGTTGTGAGGACGAAGTCTTTATGCATAATGACACCATTCGTAGTGGTTCACGGGAAGTGATTATATCTACCTCATTATGGGATCCTTATTCCAATCTACAGGATGCTATAGTACACAAAGAGCATACTGAATTGGTTGACGTCACCTTCCCCTCTAAAGATGGTGCATGCGACTCCATTGTGTACGAATATCATATTCATCTATTCCCCATGTACATAAACGAAAAAGAAGCGACGTTCTGCTCTAACGAGATGTATCCCATCAATTCGGTACATAAGGTTGGCATAGATACTTTATTCGACTATCGAGAGGATGTTGCCCCATTCGATACTATCTACAGAGACACCTTGCCTACGGTAGCCGGATGTGATTCAATCTTTATCCTCAACGCACATATTCTGCCTGCCTCTATTCATAGGCAGCAAGACACTATCTGCTTTGGCGACGAATTGAGTTGGTGTGAACAAACCATTCGCCAAGGTTCGGAAGATTATCACTATTCCACATCGGGAGAATATACGTTCCGATACACTTATGAGAAACAGAATGGTTGTGACTCTGTAATCGAATTGCGGCTCGTGGTAATGCCCACGTTTACGGATTCCATCCACCAAGAATGGTGCTCTAAAGACGGCGTTTATAATTATCCGGATACACGTGCGTCTTTATTGCAGAACTTAGCCGAAACGGGTGTTTATCGAGATACATTAACAACACTACATGGTTGTGACTCTATCATCATTATTGATCTCCTTATTCATCCGAATGAAGATATTGACATTTATGACACCATTTGCAGCAATGAAGCCTACGAGTTTAATAATAAATTGATTTCTCAAACCGGTGTTTATCAAAAAATAGAGCAGTTGCCTAATGGTTGCCCTCAAACAACCATCCTTCATCTTACCGTTTATCCGGCTTATGAGGACACCACCAAGGTGACCATTTGCTATGGAGACACGTGCTATTGGGAAGATAGTATATTTACCATTGAGGGCGAATATATTGAACATAAATATACTATTCATGATTGCGATTCCATCTTACATTTACTACTGTCTGTTGAGCCGGATTATAACACCTACACTACGGATAGTATTTGTCAAGGAGAACAATACTTCTTTGAAGATGAATGGCTTACCGAACCGGGAGATTATATTCACGCTCATTCTTCTGTGTTAGGTTGTGACTCCTCACATTATTTGACGTTACTCCGCTTTGATACCACAGCGATATTTGACACGACTACCATTTGCGAGAATGAATACTACGATTTCCACGGACAAATCATTACCGAAGCGGGAATATACGTAGATTCGGCTCTCAATGAACACGGATGTCTTATTCATACCTATTTAACTGTTCATAGTATTCCTCCCACCATTGCGCACGTATCGGTGGATCCTTTATGTGCCGATCAAGAAGCTTTTGAAGTGGACTTCACTTACGAAGGAACGGAACCCATTGCCTTCTCCTTACTCTATGACTCGTTTGGTCATTCCCAAGGATTTGTGGATATACGGCACCAGATGTTAGAGAATGACTCGGTCATTGTAGTGGCAACGCCCTTCCGTGATGGAGATATCACTAAATATCCTCGTCCAGATCATTATCCCATTACCCTTATACTTCATAACGGAATATGTCAAAACGATAGTCTCTATCCTTCGCAAACGGATATTATAATGAACTACCCTTCTTGGGTCACCGAACAGCGTTTTGGAGACCTGATTGGTATCCTTAACGAGAAATATAACGGCGGCTATACCTTTGACAAATTCCAATGGTACGAGAATGGAAAAAAACTTATCGGAGAGACACGTCCGTACTTATATCTGCCCCATAAACTCGAACTGACGGAGTACTACGTTGAACTCACTCGAACCGGAGAGACAGAGGCTTTCCAAACATGCCCAATGCTCGTCGTTCCGGACGCATTAGATACTATTGCTCCTCGATTACCATATATATCCCTCACTCCTACTTACATATGCAGCGAGAATCCAAAAGCCAATATTCTTTCTTTGACATCCGGTATTTACCATATTCTAAATTCCTCAGGAATACCTTTTTCGTTCGGAAAATATGATGGTTCATATACCCCGGATATTCATAAAGCCTACGAAATAGATGTGCCTTCTACTCCCGGAATTTATATCATTACGATGCAAGAAACGGATCCCGGTATTTTTAGAGATATTCCTCATGAAACAACGCGCTCGCAGGTATTTATAGTATATTAATGAAACGATTTGTTCACATATTGATTGCATTGATTATTATTGGCCTTTCTCCTGTGCAGGCAGATTCGTGGCGTGCAGGACGTGCGTACCAATTGGGGGCAGGTGGAACAAGAGCTTCACAAAAGTCCGACCAAGCCATTAGACGGGATAATGGTATCATCTCTCGGCGCTTTACTGGCGATAGATACCTCTTTGGACTATACCTCGATGGGGGCTATTCTGCATTAGTCAGCCCCAAAATCAACATGAAAGATCAAATGGGCTGGGATGTTGGAGGTGGATTGGTTTTTGAATTCGAAAAAAAGACTTTTTGGGTGCAAACGGGTGTTGGAATCAATTTCCAACAAATTAAAGCAATCTTCCCTGACGATTCGTTGATGTTTACTAATGTGTCAGATAGTTGGACCGGCAGACATGATAATTATGTTTACGATTTGACCTATGGCGTTACAAATCGAAAAGACGTCATCTCGGACCTCACGATACAAGTGCCTCTACTCATGGGTGTTCGCTATTTTGGTTTCTACTGGGGCGCCGGTCCTAAAGTAAGTCTAAACATAGCAGGAAATGTTCGTACCATAGCCCAGCTGACCACTATCGCTGATTATGAAAGATATATCGGTGTTTACGGAGAAATGGATAACCACGGCTGGCGAAAATTAGTGGATGTCAATAGCAAAGCCGATTGGCAACGAGCGAAAATAGATATATTAGCCTCTACTGAATTGGGTTACGAGTGGAGCTCAAAAGAAACAAGGATAGGAAATGGTATGTACCGAAACAAAGATGTACACGAATGGCGAGTTCGCATAGGTGCTTTTGCTGATTTCGGCATACTAAATATATGTCCTAAAAAAACATTGCCTTTAATTGATGTGCCAACCGATTATCGTTATGATTTTATCAAAGTCAAACTCAATAGTCCACTTGTTACTCAAAATTTTAATGACACGTGGGCACGAAATCTAACCGCCGGAATTAAAATTACCATCTTGTATGGTTATAGAATAAAAGAAACTTGTCGCCTCTGCCTCCGTCCCGATTTGGAAAGCGAACAAATGCAAAATAAAAATATCAACCACCGCAAATTCAACCGGAAAAAGCATTAAAGCATAATTACTGCATCATCCTATTTTTGTTGACACACTTGCGATGGTTGTTTTTGTCTTTTCCGCATTCGTTGACACTTTCCTAAAAAAATTGACATCATTGTTGTTCGATCGAGTTGACACTTGACACTTGACATTTTTAACTTTTGTACAATTATTAAGATTAGGGGTATAGGGATAGATAGCAAGTTCCTTGCTTATCCCTTGCTTATCGTATGCTACAGGGACTAGTGATGATACGGAGGAGTATATGTATTCTATGATTCACTGCCTCAGAGCTTTTCGCGAACAGATGCTGTTCGAGTGAGAAACCCTCAACTCCCCTCACGCTATTGAGAACGGCAAAAGACTTTTGCCGAGAAGGATAGGGCGAGGCTCTGTATCCTATACGCAGGGCTTGGTAAAAACCCGATAAAAACCCGATTTTGGAAGTATTTTGGTAGTTTTATATATTTTTAATGTTATGTTTGCCAAAAAAGGTCGTAATCAAAATAGTAGAGGGGGACACAAAGAATTATGAATTTTGAATTATGAATTATGAGAGGGGCAAGACTGTCGAGAGAGTGTCGAGTGACCCTCGGCCGACTGTCGGCTCAAAAAGACTGCAAAAACACTACCTCTACACAAGAGAAATAGCATAAAATCAACAAATAGATTTGCATATATCAAAAAAAAGTCGTATCTTTGTAGCAAAATTTGATTAACCCAATGAAAAAAGGAATCATTATAACCCTCGTGGCGATTGCCACCTTAGCCTTGGTAGCAGGTGCGGCGTGGTACTTTATTCAGGCTGATAGGCTGAAAGGCGGAGAGGAAGAAAGGCTGAAAGGCAGAGAGGAGGAGAGGCTGATAGGCGAAGAGGTTAAGAGGGAAGTTCCAGGTTGCCAAAACCGTATTTAACAAAACAAAGAAAGTTCCTCATCGCACTTTCCAATATCACAAATTATAAACTTATTATGAAACGATTCCTTATTCCCCTTCTATTGGTTGCCATTAGTAGCACTACTTGGGCACAATCCTTGGAAGACAAATTCGAACAGTTCAAACGTGAACAAAATGCCACCTTTGACCAATTCGTAAGCGACAAACAAACCGAATACGACGCTTTCCGCAAACGCGTCAACGACGAATATGCCGCCTTTATGGAGAAGGCTTGGTCTGAATTCAAAGGTCAACCCGCTGTGCAACCCAAGCCACAACCGAAGGTAGAACCGGTGGTCTATGAGGAAAAAGGGCAGATTGACGGAGAGAAGGAAAGGAAGAGAGGCAAAAGGAATGAAGAAAAAAAGAAAGAGGAGGAAAAGCAGATAGCCGTGGAACCGGAAGTGGTAGTTGTTCCTCAAGCGGCACCTGCACCGGAACCGATTGCGCCTGTACAACCCAAAGAAGATAAACAAGAACCAAGAAAAGAGAAACGAGTGTCCGTGTCCTTCTACGGAACGATTGTGAGCGTTAATTTCCCTGACCCAGACGGATTCAAACTCGCCTCACTTGACGAGAAGCAACTTGCCGAAGCGTGGAAACAATTATCCGAAGCCAAATATGATGTCACCGTGGCCAATGTACTCGCTATCCGTAAAAGTCTTCAACTTTGCGATTGGGGTTATCTTAGAATGTTGCAAGAGGTGACCAACAAACATTACGGCAAATCCAACGAGGCGACTTTTATGCAAGCGTTCCTGATGACCCAATCCGGTTATCAAGTTCGTTTGGGTAAAGATAATAAAAAACTATACTTACTCATTGCCAGCAAGTTTGACCTGTTTGATTATAGTTATTTTACTATTGAGGGGAAGACGTTCTATGCCATCGATTGTAAAGGAATCAATCTTTATATCTGCCCCGCTTTTGTAGCGAAAGAGCAAGCCCTTTCGCTTCAGATTGCCCAAACACAAAAACTCAATCAAGAACCAACCGAGAAACGCAAACTGACCTCCAAAAAAGGACTAACAGCTTCTGTATGCGTCAATAAAAACCAAATAGACTTTTACGATAAGTATCCGAAAGGCTACCTCAATAAAGATGTCAATACCGCTTGGGTGGCATATGCCAACACACCGATGGATCCAAAAATAAAAGAGCAACTCTACCCTACTTTTGAAAAAGCAATTGCAAACATGAGCCAAAAAGAGGCAGTGAACCTTATTCTCAATTGGGTACAGACTGCTTTTGTTTATGAATATGACGATAAGGTATGGGGAGAAGATAGAGCATTCTTCCCTTCGGAGACATTATACTACCCTTACTGTGATTGCGAGGATCGAAGTATTCTCTTCTCTCGTTTGGTGCGCGACCTACTCGACCTGCCCGTGGTGTTGCTTTACTATCCGGGGCACTTGGCCACTGCCGTTGCTTTTACAGAGGACGTGCAAGGCGACTACCTGACTTACAAGAACAAAAAATACGTAGTCTGTGACCCCACCTTTATCGGAGCTCCCGTAGGAAAAACGATGACCGGAATGAATAATGAAACGGCTAAGATAGTGGTGCTATAGGAAAGGGCATCGTACCCCCCATAAAACCTAATAATCAACAACCATGAAACATGTAATACCCTTATTGTTTTGTCTTTGCAGCCTTTCTACGTGGGCATGCACTTCCGTCATCGTATCCGGTGAGCGCACCGCGTTCGGAAGACCTATGCTTTACAAACATCGTGACACCAAAGCTTTACTCAACGAAGTGAATTACTTTGAAGGTGAACACTATCGCTATATCGGTCTAACTAACAGCACAGGCACGCGCCGAAGTGTTTGGGCAGGTACGAACGAAACGGGTTTCAGTATCATGAACACCGCTTCCTATAACCTCAAGGACGATACCATCAGCGAAGACCTGATGGGATTAGAAGGCCAAGTCATGGCGGAAGCCTTAGGTCAATGTGCTTCAGTAGATGAGTTCGAGACTTTTCTCATCAATCACGCCAAACCGCTTTATGTTGAGACTAATTTTGGGGTTATTGACGCCCAAGGCGGAGCCGCTTATTTTGAAGTCAATAACGAACACTACATCCGCTACAACGTGGCAGATGCCCCCGGGCACTACATGGTTGTTACTAACTACAGCCAAGCCGGACGCGAAGCCGACCGCAAGGGTGTAGAACGCAAACAAACGGCAGACGCTATCATGCAAGACTTAGCCGCTGCTTATCCCAACCAACTGCCAATAGACCACACATGGTTCATCAATAACCTCTCTCGCTCTTATCGTCATGAGTTATTAGGAACGGCAGCCAATTTCTGTCCGGAATCGGGCATTGCAGTGGATCAAGATTTTATTCCGCGTCGTCTCACCTCTGCGGTGGTTGTGATTGAGGGTGTTCGCCCGAGTGAGAATCCCCTTCACACGGTGATGTGGACGGAAATAGGTTATCCCGCTTGCGGAGTAATGGTTCCGCTGATGGTTGGGGAAACGAATATACTCCCCCACTCCGTTCAGCACGGAGAGAAAACGAGTGCTTTCTGCCAAATGGCAATGAAGATAAAGAATGAATATGTCTTCCCTTGGACGATCAGTAGCGGACAACAGTATTTCCGTATAGATGCCGTACAGAAAGGGACAGACGGTCGCCCATCACTGAAAACCTGTGCACAGCAAGCCGAAAAAAACATTGATGCTCTTTTCAGCCCTCTATTCAACGATTGGGTACAAGGTAAGATAAGCGACCAAGACTTTTACCAACGTTATCAGGAGCAGTCTGCCACTTATTATTCCCTCTATTTGGCAGCCTTTAAGGATTATCGGTAGAGGGAGTTCCCATAATGATTTGTGGGTCACTCATAGCACCACCGCGCACGATGAAAAAGACAATGATGCACACCACAAACAGAACCAATGCTAAAATAAGAATCACGATTTGCAATGTCCGAACCGTCTTTTGGATAGGCTGTTGCACTTGCTCTTGCGTATATTCAAAGATATTATGAATCGTTAAGGGTATTCCGTTTGCCTGAAAATGAGTTATGATACCATCGGTATCCGCTACAACGGTTTCCAATGCCTTCGTGAACTTACGTGCTCCTATCAGTTGCACAACCCACCCTGCCGGTGAATCCGAATTAGCCTTAGCTAACACGCTCTTTGAATCCGACAGAACCTCTTGCAAAGAAGTTGGGTCTAACACCTGCTCCGTCAAACCCGCTGAGGTAGTATTCAGCATGAGTTCGACTTGCGTCAGCTCTTGCTCAATTAGATTATTCGCCTTATCGGGCAACGAGGGTACCCAAATAACACCGAAAAGGGCTACAGCTATCGAGAGTAACAATAAAAAGAAATTAATGATTTTCATACTTTGTTATAGTTTGGATTAACATATACGACCGTCTTCTTGGGGGCGCAATCGTCTTTAGATAACTGCCACAGATGACGCTCATACTTTTTCAGTTCTTTATATTGGTGTGTTTGATTTAAGTCTTTGAGCACAACGCGCACCAACAGTCTGCCGCAAGGGGCTTTCATAAACTCCGCACACGTATCCGGACGAAAAACAGGGGTATTACGCTCCATTAGGACAACATACTTACGCTTCTTATCGTTCCAAGAAGACAAAATCTTAGCGGCTTCACCCACACAAACGATTGCCCAAACGATTTGTGCCGTTAACCCTATCCAGTGATGATACAATGGTAGAACAAATATGCCTAACCCTATTAGCAATAGGAGAAAGGCATATATGTTCAGATAAAGGAACCTACCCAATATGGAGATTCCTTTATTCATTATTGAGCAGCGTTGATTGCTTTATAGAAAGCATCTACAACCTTTTGAGCTTCCTTCTCTTCTGCTATAGGCAGTTGTACGGTCGTAGTCTGTGTGAAGGACTCATAGTAGAGGTTATAAGATTGGCAGAACATGCCTAAGCAAGTACCTTCCTTCGTATAACCAACTTCTTTTACAGAACTCGGCAACACGTATTTAACGTTCTTACCTAAATTGAAGACCCAACAAGCCTTACGTTGAAGAATTTCAACCACACGCTTGTCCGTGATTACGACATAGCCATTCATACGAAAACCCAGAATAAGAGCAAGTAACTTTCTGAGTTTACCAATCAACTTTGCGATAGGATTCTGACTGGTTGCCCAGAGTTCAGCTTCTAACTCCATTACAAGAGTTTCATTTTCGCCTAATAATAGGCCGGATTTGAGTTTTTCCATAAAAATAATAATTTAGTTTGGTTAATGAATATATACCCTCTTAACTCGACGAGAGACAGAGGTTAAAATCTCATACGTAATTGTTCCTAACTTGTTTGCTAATTCCTCCACAGGAAGACCTTGCCCGAAGATGATTGCTTCATCACCCACTTGAGCGTCTGCCTCGGTCACATCCACCATCGCCTGATCCATGCACACATTACCCACTATCGGACAGCGCACCCCACGAATGAGTACCTCTCCGTTATGATTACCAAAGCGACGATCAAAACCGTCTGCATAACCAATCGGGATAACGGCAATGCGTCTATCCTCCGTCAGCGTGGTGTGACGACCATAACCTATCGTCTCCCCTGCGGCAACGGTCTTAACCGACAGTATCGTGGTCTTCAACGTGCACACGTTCTTGAGTTGAGCCCCATTGAACGAGAAACCGTACATACCAATGCCCAAACGACACATATCGAACTGAGAGTCCGTGAAACGCTCGATACCGGCGGAGTTGAGGATATGCCTTAAAAGACCGCCCTGCGGGCTGCAAGACCGCTGCGCTGAAAGACCGGCTGCACCTGAAAGACCGCTTATTACATTCGCTGAAAGAATATCAGCGCAGTCGCGGAAATAGGCTATCTGTTCGCGCGTGAAAGCATCAAACTGCGCCTCGTCACTACCGGCAAGGTGAGAGAACACCGAAGCCACTTTGACAGGCGACTGGCTACCGGCGACAGGCAACCGGGTAATTTCTTTGATTAACTCCGGCAGGTCCTCTTTGTAGAAGCCGAGGCGGTGCATGCCGCTATCAATCTTAATATGTACCGGATAATTCTCTAAGCCCTTTGCCTTTGCCATCTCCAAGAAAGCGTGCAAAGACGCAAACGAATAGATATTTGGTTCGAGGTTATTCTCCACAATCAGATCTAACGCTGCCACCTCAGGATCCATCACGATAATAGGAAGCGTCACCCCTGCCTTACGCAGTTCCACGCCCTCATCGGCTACTGCCACTGCCAAATAATCGACAAGACCGCTGGCTTGCAGAGCCTTAGACACCTCCACACTACCCGACCCATAGGCAAACGCCTTGACCATACAAGTCAGTTTAGTGGTCGGTTTGAGCAGCGAACGGAAATAACGCACATTATCCACGAGGTGAGTGAGGTTAATCTCCATCACCGTCTCGTGCGTTTGGGCTAAGATACGACGAGAGATAGTCTCCTCATCATACCCAAGCGCCCGCATCACAAGGGCACAGGTGCGCACGTTTTGGTGCGTGGGGTCTTCCAACACCGTATCACAATGAGCAAAGAGTTTCATTTTCTCGGCACGTTTCTGCTCAAGCGACTCGAAGTTCTCCCCATGCTCCGCTCCGATATAGGTTACTACCCCTATCGTAGGACGAATAATACGCTCCAAGCGTTCCATCTCGCCGGGCTGAGAGATACCGGCCTCGAACAAAGCGAGACAAGGTCTCGCCGACCGCTGCGCTGGTCGCTCCGGCGACTCCGATATACCGGCTGCGCCTGTAAGACCGCCTCCAGCTGTAAGACCGTCCTTCGGACTGAAAGACTCGGGGAGTTGCCAGACGCTGAGGGGGACACCGATCTGAGAGTTGAATGACTTGGGCGAACGAATGATGGTGTAATCGTCCTTGAGGAGGTTATAGAGCCACTCCTTCACCACCGTCTTACCATTACTACCCGTGATGCCAATCACCGGACCGGTGAAGAGTGAGCGGCGTATGGCCGCTAATTGTTGTAACGCCACTAACGTATCGTCTGTGACGATAAACGTTAGACCGCCCTGCGGGCTGAAAGACCGCTGCGCTGAAAGATCGTCCTTCGGACTGTAAGACCGCTGCGCTGTAGGAGCGCCTTCGGCGGGAGTTGAAAGTGATAAGTTTATCAGCTGCTTCTCCGTGACAACAAAGGCTTTGACGCCTTTGGCGATGAGGTCGGGGATATAGTTCGCCCCATCGTTCTTGTCCGTTTTGAGGGCAAAGAAAAGGGTGCGTTCAGGATCGGGCGCCTGCTCGGTTCCGAGTAAGCGCGAGTCCGTCAGTAAGTATTGTATATCGCGGTCGGTAGGACCGAGAACCTTAACGGACGCGAAGTTTTTGTCCGATACGAATGATTGAATTAGCATTGATTTTATTGAGTTTACACAAGGTGTTCACACTGGTTCCATAGCGTTTAGCCAGTCCTGATAATGTGTCACCCGATTTGATGGTTACCCACTTAGCCGATTGCATCTCCTTCATCTCCGCATAATAAGGGAAGGTTCCTTTCTGGGTTATGGTGTAAGTGCTGTCGTAACGACACGAACGGGCAGACATATTAACAAGTATCTCGGGATTGATAGCATTACCTAAGTAACGCATCTCGTAATGCAAATGACTCCCGGTACTCCGTCCCGTATTACCACCTAAGGCAATCACTTCTCCGCCAAACACACGTTCATCCTCCTCTACCAACAAACGAGAGAGGTGACCATAAATGGTCTCTAATCCGTTCTCATGCCTGATTACTACGAAATAGCCATACCCACGAGGGTCATACCCAACGATACGCACGCGCCCGTCCCATGAGCAGCGGATGGAGTCTCCTATCTGTACTTTGAGGTCGGTTCCGTAATGGAAACGGTTACGTCGAGATCCGAACTTAGAGGTCACATACGTGGAGTCGCACGGGAAGACATAGTCCGTCATAGCGATAACGGGATTACCCTTGATGGAGTCGATGGACACTTTATAAGGGTTCACACGGTCGTTAGTCCATATGCCGCCGTAAATACTATCCGCCGGAGGGAGGTTGCCCCAATCAACGGAAGCGAAAGAGGGCAGCAAGCGATACATAACCGTATCGTTGCCATTCACCACTACGATCATTGAGGGGAGAGACTCTGCTACCTCGTCCAAGACGAGGGTGTCAGGCGACAGGCGACTGGCTACTGGCGACTGGCTACTGGCGACTGGCGCAATTAGCAGCAAGGCCGATAGTGGCAGGGATAGCCGAAGCAGTAATGAGCGATGAGACATGCAGCAATGAGTATAATTAAAATAACAGCAATAGCGATAACAACTTTCTTCCAAGTAGCGAATTTCTTCTTGGGCAACTTAATGAGCGGGAATTGAACCATCTCGGTTAAGGTAGCACCAAAAGGTACGTTCACAATAGCGTCCGCGTTGATAGCCCAACCATTAGCGTTGAGGATAGGAGCCAGGTTGCGCTTGCGCAGTTTGAGCCAAGCCATGAACATAGCCGGACCGGAGATAACGAGCATCAGACCCGCAATCCAAATGAGCAGTTGCCACCAAGCGAGCGAGTTGATACCGCTTGCCAACGAAGCGATGAACGAACCGATATAACCAATCGCCATACCGATGGCAGCAAAGATACCGGCAAACTTAGCAATATCAAAGGGTGTCTTCTTATCTGCCGGAGCATCCGTAGGATTGGCTATCTTATCCTGAGCCGTAGTTTGTAAACCGGCGAGGGCTTTGTCGTTCTTCTCTGCAGCGGATTTATTCACAAGGTCTTGCAGCCACTTAGCGAACTTACGATAAGGAGACCAGAAGGCTTGTTTAACAGAGATGGGATTATCCACAATCTTAGTGACCGTAGCGTCCCAGTCATTGCCCTGACGGTCATAGAAGATAGCATTCTTGCCAACCGTGAGATTGCGAATTTCGCCTTGAGTCATAGCCGCCACGATGGTCATCGTTTGACCGAGCACCTTGCTTGTGCAGTTGCAGTAAACGAGGAACATGCCGCTGGCGCCTGCTTGAGCGTCTTGCTTACCCATGTCGCTGACGCGGATACAGAGGTGGCATATACGTTGGTCAATGACCAATTTACCGGCTTGGAACATAGCCAACTTGCCATTGTAGAAGTCTTCGAAAGCAACGAAGTTACGAAGAACGGTATAATAATCGCGACAGAGGAGTAGCAGTTTGAGGAGCGGTTCGTACTCGGCTTTGGCAGCTGCCAGTGCGGCAGCGTTGGCAGCATCGGCATCCGCTTGGGCAGCGGCATTAGCAGCCAGCACTCCCTCATAAGCGGCAATCTGAGCACCCATTTCATTGAACTTAGCCTCCGTTAGACCGGGCTTAACAGCGTCTTCGGGAATAACAGCCAAACCGAGTTTAGCCATCTTCTCCAATTGGAAATAAGCAGCGTACTCTGCTTGTTTCTCCTTATAAGCAGCGATAACATCTGCCTCAAAAGGAGCTTTCTCTTCCGCCAACGTTGGAGTCACAGTCTCTACCGTCAAAGCGTCAATTGTAGCTTGTACATCGGCTAAGCTAATAACCGTCTTATCACCGGCTATCTTCTTGGCAGCAGCGATAAGAGCCTCATCCTTGATGTTTGTCACCTCTATCGAATCCTCGCCTTTAAACAAAGATGAAGGATCGACAAGGACATCGCAAAGCCATTGTGTGTTTGTAACGACCTCATCTAAATGGAGTTGGCCATCTTTGTCGCAGTCCATTAAAGAAAGGGTCTGTTCGGACACTTCTAATCCGGTAATGGGGCAAGAGAGAACGGTCCATTTCTTTGGATCAAGTTCTGCGAGATGACGTAAATCGTCAGCCGATTGAATACGAACGCGGGTAGAACCGCCTAAGTTTACGAATGTCCAAGCATACTTGGATGTCAGTTTCTTGAGATCAATTTTTCTCATAAGTTTATGTGTTTTTATACCTTTTCTTTGAAAAACGCTACAAAATTACAAAATAATTTGCATATATCAAAATTTTTTTATACTTTTGCACGCTTTTTCGTGGAAAAGGTCTAAATATAGACCGCCCTTCGGGCTGTTAGACCGTCCCTATAGGACTGAAAGACCGCAGCCAACGGCTGCTGAAAGACCGGGGTTGCGCCCCTGAAAGACTATCCTACAGCGTAGCGGTCCTACAGCGTAGCGGTCCTACAGCGCAGCGGTCTAAACATAGATACTTCCACACGAGGAAAAAGTTAACATGTTTAACCCTTTTATATCTGTATTATGGCAGAAAATTTATCTCTCCAGAACTTCGACTGGGATGCCTATGAGAAAGAAGCTCAAGGCAAACAAAACGAAGAAGTCCTTGCTAAGTATGACCAAACCCTGAACGCTATCAAAGACAACGAGGTTGTCGATGGTACTGTTATCAGCATCAACAAACGCGAGGTTGTAGTTAATGTAGGTTACAAATCCGATGGTATCATCCCCGCAACTGAATTCCGTTACAATCCGGATCTGAAGGTAGGTGATAAGGTTGAGGTTTATATCCAAACCCAAGAGGACCGTAAGGGTCAACTCGTTCTTTCGCACAAAGAGGCTCGCACCTCTCGCAGTTGGGATCGTGTTAACGACGCTTGCAACAGTGGCGAAATCGTTAATGGTTACATCAAATGCCGCACGAAAGGTGGTATGATTGTTGATGTTCTCGGTATGGAAGCCTTCTTACCCGGTAGCCAAATCGACGTTAAGCCCATCCGTGATTACGACCAATTCGTTGGTAAAACGATGGAGTTCAAGATTGTTAAGGTCAACCAAGAATACCGCAACGCTGTTGTTTCACACAAGGCTCTTATCGAAGCTGAGCTTGAAGCACAACGCAAAGAGATCGTTAATGGTCTTGAGAAGGGTCAAGTACTCGAAGGTGTTGTTAAGAACATCACGAACTATGGTGTATTCATTGACTTGGGTGGCGTAGATGGTCTTATCCACATCACCGATTTGAGTTGGGGTCGTATAAGTGATCCGAAGGAGATTGTTGCTTTGGATCAAAAGATCAACGTTGTTATCCTTGACTTCGACGATGAGAAGAAGCGTATCGCTCTCGGTTTGAAGCAGCTCACTCCTCATCCTTGGGATGCTCTTGATGCAGACATCAAGGTTGGTGACAAGGTTCACGGTAAGGTTGTTGTTATGACCGACTACGGAGCATTCGTAGAAGTAGCTGAAGGCGTTGAAGGTCTCGTTCACGTAAGTGAGATGAGTTGGAGTCAGCACCTGCGCAGCGCTAATGACTTCCTTAAGGTTGGTGACGAGATTGACGCTATCATCCTCACTCTTGACCGCGACGAGCGTAAGATGAGTCTCGGTATCAAGCAGCTCAAGGCTGATCCTTGGGAGAATATTGACACCAAGTATGCTGTTGGCACTCGTCATTTTGCTAAAGTTCGTAACTTCACTAATTTCGGTGTCTTCGTTGAGATCGAAGAAGGCGTTGACGGCTTAGTACATATCTCCGACCTGAGCTGGACCAAGAAAATCAAACACCCCAGTGAGTTCACCCAAATCGGAACTGAAATGGAAGTTATGGTTCTTGAGATTGATAAGGAAAACCGCCGTTTGAGTTTAGGTCACAAACAACTCGAGGAGAATCCTTGGGAAGAGTTAGAAGCTAAGTATGGCGTTGACACCATCGTTAGTGGTAAGGTTGTTGAAATCAACGACAAGGGTGCTGTTGTAACCCTCGAAGATGGTGTTGAAGGTTTCTGCACCTCTCGTCATCTTGCCAAAGAAGATAAGAGCGTAGTGAAGAACGGCGATACTCTTGACTTCAAGGTTATTGAGTTCAACCGCGATGCCAAACGTATCCTTCTGTCTCACCTCCGTACATGGGAAGAGCGCAAGGAAGTTCCCGCAGAGAAGAAAGCTGCTAAGAAAGAGGCTGCTCCTGAATTACCAAAGATGGAGAAGACCACTCTGGGCGACCTCAGCGTGTTAGCAGACCTTAAAGCAAGCTTAGAAGAAGCGCCCAAGGCAGAAGAAGCTCCTGCTAAGAAAGTTGCTAAGAAAGCTACCAAGAAAGCCGAAGAGCAAACGGAAGAGTAATCATAGTTGAACGCTTACACACTCGTTGTGAAGCGACTCAAGAATAGATTGGACGGCGTCAGCACTGACGCCGTTCTTTTTTGCCCATTCCAAACGGCGTTGAAGAATCTCGTCATATCGTTTGGCTTGTAGCACAGGCATATTATGTTCGCGCTTATAATCGCCTATCTTACGAGCAATCGCCACACGTTGAGCTATTAGTTTCCATAGCTCGTCATCTACTTCATCAATCTCTGAGCGAAGCTCAACTAAGTTGAGAGTGGAGAGTGTAGAGTGTAGAGTAGTTGCGCCTGCGGCGGTAGTTGAAAGTTGAGCGTTATCTCGATATTTTAAGTTCTTGATAATATCTATAACTTGGGCGGGAGTGAGTTGTTGTTTAGCATCACTGAGCGCGTGAGTAGGATCATTATGTACCTCAATCATCAGTCCATCATAATCGAGGTCCATTGCTAATTGACATAAAGCAGGAACTTTAGCCGCATCCCCACTCATATGAGAAGGATCTAAGAGTAACGGCACATCGGGTTTGCGACGACGCAACTCAAACGCCATTGCCCAACAAGGCTTATGGTTACAACCACGATGAATAGCCATCACAGGCAGTCCCGTTGCTTGCAAACGCTCTATATTCCCTATCCACAAATTGACATCCTCATTGACGGGGTTTTTGATGAGGATGGTGGATTGTGGATGGTGGATGGTGGATTGTATTTCATCTGCGATGGTCTGGACGGCAATAGGGTTCGCGCTCGTGCGCGCGCCAATCCATATATATAAGTTTAGAGTGGAGAGTTTAGAGTTTAGAGAAGCCGCCTCGTTTATTAGTTTAGAGTTGAAAAAGTCAATTATCCTTCTTACATGCTCGGGAGTGGCGACTTCCGTAGCGACAGGTAGATTATATGTCTCACTCACCTCTTGCAACCAAGGCAAACCCCTCTCCCCTACCCCTTGAAAGGTAGAGGGAGAAGTACGGGGTTTCCATATACCTGAGCGGAAGATAAGACCGCCTTCGTTGGTCGCTCCGGCAACTCCGATATTTTGCTGCGCCGAGAGGCTTTCGGCTATTGATAATACTTGTTCGCGGCTCTCCGCTGCACAAGGACCTAATATGAATAGTTTATTCATTGTGGATGGTGGATAGTTAACGAACCATGAGTTTACCGGATTGCAAGATACGTTTCTCGCCTTCCATGAAGACATACAAGTAATATTGATTCGGAGTGAGATGAATCGTAACTCCTACCACTTGAGGATCAAAATCAAAGAACGTCTCTATACCATCCTTATCTGTACGAATATCGGAATAATTAAAATTAGACGTTGGCAACTTATAAGAGCACAAGCGTTGACCATAAGCATCAAAGAGGCAGAAGACTACATTTTTACGAATAGTAGCTACCATGATATCCGTTGTACCTTGGATATACTTGAGAACAACATCATGAGAGGTGGGCGATTGTCCTTCATTGATAGAAGAATAAACGAAGTTAATATAATACTTACGTACCTCATTATTTTCAGCCTCACACAGAATCAACGTGGTATCTCCTACAGTCTTAACATTGATACTTACTGTTGCTCGTTCCGACTCGGCAAATGCCTCTACATTCGGCACTACAGCACCATCACTAAGAATATAGGTATAGAAGGTTGTTTCCGGATCAAAATTCGGCATTTCCAAACTATCTAACAAGATAGTAGCCAAATAATTGTTATCGTCTAATGCAACTTCTTGCGTCAACGAATAAACCATAGTACTCTCACCATCTTGAGCAACAACAGAGATAATAAACGAACCATCTTGTTGCTGATTCAAAGATGCAGTCGCCAGCGGGTCAGATAATGTGTAAGAAATATCTTGCTGAGCATAGAAAGCAGACGAATCAGAACCTACCGGCAAGTAAAGGACATAGTCCGTAACGAGCGGGTCAAAATCCTCGATGGCCTTACCTTGTACATAGATAGCTTGCAAGGTAGCGTCAAAGTTCTTCTTACACGTAAAGGCAAGGAAGTACTCATTAGAAATAGATGTTTCCTCAGCAAGCACCTCTATGATAACCGTAACTACCGTAGCGCCATTGGCGTCTTGAGTGGTATCCGAGCGCAATGTAATCGTTTGCACAGGCTCCATGGCTATAGGCGTAACAACCGGTATCGAATCACCAAACGGTACAGCCAGTTGATACTCATAGATATCCGGATCAAACTCCGGCAATGAGATATCGTTGATTAGAATATCGCTCAGCTGTGCATTCTCGGACAAACTATGTTTATAAGTAAGTCTATACACGAGTTGATTTCCGTTCTCTGCCGTTACCGTAAGGAAGGTTGTATCCTCCACGCGGTTCTCAATAACGCGTTGTAAGTCATTGAATAGTTCCCAGTCAATAAACGGATAATCTTCATTTTTAGCCAAGGCTACAATATAGGACAGGCGTTCCGGGTCAAAGTCTGCAATGTCTTCACCATTGCAACGAATCATCTTCAATTGAGCATTGCTATCCAAGTTATAAAGGAAGTGAATAGTATATATGTTAATAGAACCGTCCTCTGCCTCAACTAACAAAACAGCCTTGTTCATTGCTTTTACGCCACTTATTTCCGGCAGCAGGGTAATAGAGACTTGTTGGTAGTCATCGCCCGTAAGCCACGTTACAACAGGTTGCTCGTCTCCCTCGTTAATATAAACTGAATATTCCGTTTGACTTCCTTCAAATGACTCCAATGGCTTATCGTTGATAAAGAGTCCTGCCAACGTGTCCACACTGGATTTGGTAATCTCATGATTGATCGCATACACACGGTGGCGCCCATCTTGAGCCGTTACCGTGATACGACGATTGAGATGATAAGTATCAGCCAATAGAGTATCCAGCGTAACCACTTGGTGGTCTTCTCCCACTTCCCAATCAAGATTCGGGAAACGACGTTCACCCATTGGAAGAACAATAGTATATTCATTCTTCGTTGGCTCAAAGCCGGATAGTAATTGAGCATCTTCGTATATTGCTCTTAATGTATCTGCCGTAGAGGGTTGGAAATCAAAGACTACCACATATTGAGCTTTTGACAAGTCTTCTGCCGTTACTTCAATAGTAGCACGATTACCATCAAAGACGGCATCTGCAATCGTTTGCGTTGCTTCCGACTGCTGACCTACGACATCGGGTTGTTCTTCTTGCTCGTCTAAGGGTAAGGTACATGTATAAACGAAGGTGGTCGGTTCAAATCCTTCAATTGCTTCTCCGTTAACAAAGATATTAGAGAGTAATGTATTCGACGATTTAGGAACTACATATTTGATGGTATAGGTATTCGTAACGGCATCATCTTTGGAAGACACTTGCAATTGTACTTTGAATCCATCACGGATGTAGGTCACTTTCTGTCCTTCCTGACCTAAAACGGCTTGTACATCCGGCAATATCGTTGTACCAAGAGGCAGATTAATGGTGTACTGATTATTCATCGGAGAGAATGCTAACATCGGATTCAGTTCGGGCAAGAACTCGCTCATCGGTTGACCATTGAGGGTTATATCGGCTAACGTAGCACTTGCCGCAAAGGCCTCTACATAAACATTGATTTCGTAGTGACGAGTGGTTGTACCGTCTTGCGCTTTGGTGTCCAAATTGACAATCACGTTATTTTCACCATCTACGTCGGAACGAGTAACCGTAACGAATTTATCCTCAGCAGACCACATAACCGAGAAGTCCATATTCGGTACTCTCGTCGAATAATAAGCATAGGTAGATGAGAAGTGCTCTACAGGCTGATTATTAATCAAAATGGCACTCAATTCTGCATTATGACTCGGTTCTGCTTCTATCGTAATGGTATAATTACGATGCGCTGATTGATCTTCTGAAGTAACACTAATCAATGTCGGTTCACCTAACTTACCCACCTCCATGGATACGGTTGCATTATTGCCGGAGCGATAGCTGATAGAAGGCATCTGCAGTTCTTGCTGTTTAACTTGAGGCGTGGGAAGAATAATGGTATATTCTAATGAATCCGAACGGAAGCCACTCAGTTCTTGACCATCCAAATAGATCATCTCTAATTCTGCCACATTGGAAAGATTGGGAAGAATCGTTACCTTATACGTAGCCTTATCCGTGCCATTGGCAGTTGTGACTACAATCGAATAAACATTATCCTCCAAAGAGATTTCTACCTTTTGTTCCTGCTGAACAGGAACTACCTTCAGTTGAACCGCCGAATCAGTAACAAGGGTATAATCCTTAATATCAGCATTGAATCCGGCTATCAATGTATCCGCAACTAAGATTGCACTGAGTTTAGTATTTGCTACATCATCAGAGGGTTTAGATAGAATATATGTCTTCGTGTTCGATTCTGTTCCAAAGACCGTCCACTGTATTTGCTCTTCTGTTTGAACCATCACTACTGAATCGCGATAATCGTCACGAACGAAACTAACCCACTCGGGCTGATCTGCCGTCTTGGTGTAGTTCGTTCCACCAAAGTCCGTGGGGATAGTACCATCTATTTCAAACTCGGTGATCAGACCTTGCGACTGACGAGGTTGCGGTTGAGCAATAACGGTATAAGTGCCCACCGAACCGTCCGCAGCCTTAACGGTAAACACACCGTTGCGCATTACAACCGTTTGAGCATCTTCTGCCTTATAGAAGTTCAGGACGGGTAATTGCTCTGCCGTGAGCTGATACTCGCGTATCGCAGAATCAAAACTTTCTACACCATCAATAGCTACTAATTGAGTATTGCTACTAACCGGACGTTTCATGCGAATCGTGTAGTTCTGACTCGTTCCGTTCTCTGCCGTTACGGCAATCGTCATTACAGAGTCAGCATAATTCATCGTGATAGTCTGTAAATTTGATAGTGCCTTATAATCCACATCCGGCAATTGAGCAGAGGTCATTATATAGGTATATTCGAATGTAGAAGCATCAAAGCCGCTTATCTCTTCCCCATTAACGAGCAAGCTTTGCAGGTTAGCACTGCTTTGCAAAGGACGCGTAACGGATAAAGTGTAGTCGGTATAAGTACCATCCTCCGCGAAGTTACGAATAGTGGCTGTGCGCACACCGGCGTTCTCTTCGCTCCATGTTATGAGTTGGGCTTGGTCACTAACCTCACCCGTGAAGGCGAGTGTCGGAATACGTGTTTGCTCACAGTCGGTTAAGGTAACGGCGAAGGCTTTATCTGTCAGGGCAGCATCAAGACCATTGACTTTTAATGCGGTCAGTTGGCTATTGTAAGCAAAACGTACCCAATCAACGTACATCTCCGCCGAACCATCTGCTGTAGTACCAGATTCCTGATAATAAGAGTTTAGAATAATATTCATTGACGATGGATTACCAACGGCAGCATTGGCTGACGATAAATCCAAATCCAATTGCTTATAATTCGAGAAGGCCTTCGTGTCCTTGTGTATCAATTCCTTATACCCCAAATTACCCGTGAGTTGATAAACGATACGGTTATTATCTGACACCTTGGGGAACTTATAATAAATACTTAAAACATCCGGTGTATTGCGGAAAGTAATACCTCCTGATACTTGGAAGGAAGACGAACCGGCAACACCTAAAGTACCCGTTACTGTGCCTAATGTAATGAAACCGGGGATAATACCACCTACACCAAAAATACCCGGATAACGAGAATAGAGATATGCAACACCTGTGGGATCTTGTTTAACCTCACCTCCGGATTTATAGGTTCCTTCACTATTCGCAGCATCGGCCACAACCTGCCAAGATACGGGTTTAGGACCTTTATTATATTTTGCCGTCGTCCACTCTGTAAATTCACCATTAGGAATTACATCGTTGGAATAGAAGTACCATATATCGTAGATATTGGTATATCCGTCATTCATAACCTTTGCTTGCCAGTGTTTGCTGTTCTGTTGCAGCACAGTCACGCCCGTTTGGAAGGATGCCACTTGATATTCTACTATCGAAGAAGACGTTAGATTTACAATATAGGAGAATCGGTTAGAATCGAAACCGCTAACCGCGGTACCGTTCACCTTCAGTCCCGTCAGCACGGCGGGATTCTGGGTCGCTACGTTCGGTGTGATGGTATAAGTCAAGTCTTCATAATCGGTGTGATTGGCTTGCACCTTAATAATCGTTGGACGAAGCGTTCCTCCTTGCTGAGCAAAGATAACTTGTTCGTTGTAATTCTTAGCATAGATAACCTCAAAGGTCTTTGTTCCGTAAGGCAGATTAATAGCAAACTCACGTTCCGTGACATTAAGAAAGACGGTATCCAAACGGTCGGGTGTGTTCTCGCGCGAGTATATATATTGAAGAGAACGCAATTGGTTCGCTTCATTTGACTCTTGAGTTTTAAAGAGGAAACTATAGGTTTTCGTATCTCCGTTCTCCGCCGTAACCTCAATAAAAGTGGTATCTCCTAACGGACGAGACTCAATAGCCACTTGTTGTTCCGGCTCTTGCCTCTCATATAATTCAAGTTGCGGAACTCTCGTTGCACCATAAGGCAAAACAAAGGAATACTCAGTAACGGCAGGATTGAAATCAAATTCGAGGTCTGTAAAGGCAATCGACTCTAAGTTTGTATTCGAAGACTTAATAACAGGGAAAGCAATCGTATAGTTCTGCTTTGTTACTTCATCCTCTGCCATCACCTCAATCGTCATCACACCATCTACTTGGCTATAATGCGTCGTAATCGTTTGGGTCGGCATTATGCCTTTCGGCATCACGCAAGGAACGATTTTGGTTCGCCAAGCCAACGTATCTACATAATCAAACTTATCCGAACGGAAGCCGGCTATTGACTGATTATTGATTAATATATCTGCCAATAAAGCATTATTAGACTTTTGTCTATTATAACGAATCTCATAAACCGCTTGCGCTCCGCTTTGAGCCGTAACAATTACTTTTTGCAAGGTATTGCTCTCGTTATAAATAACAATCGACTGCCCCTTATCCGGAACGACCGTTACTTGTGGCAGAGCCTCTCCCGTGCCAATAGGTATATTATAGACCAACGTGGTAGGTTGATAGGAAATCTCATGATTCTCAACGGCTATCGAAATTGGTGCCGTGAGATTATACTTTGCCACATTAAAAGTAACCTTATAGGTTGCTTGAGAACCATCTTCTGCCGTTATCACCACGGACGACACATTCTGTTCCGCAGCACCAAAAGTCAATTGTTGACGTTCGTTCTTGGGCACAAAGGTTACTTGCGGTAAGACACTACCCGCAGCCAAGTCAATCGTATATTCGTGCGTTGCAGGAAGGAAAGAAGTCATCTCTACACCATCCAAAAGGATGGCACTTAATTCGGTATTTGAAGACCAATCGCGCTCAAAAGCAATGGAATAAATATTAGTAGCCGTTGCCGAAGCCACGCGCAAGAATTGCGTTTGCCCTTGAACATAGGAAGTGACGGTCAAGTTCTCAGCCGCCTCCCAAGTAACGGTTGGCCATTGCCCCTCATAATGTGCCTCATAATTCATCGTTTTCGGTTGGAAACCGGCTAAGGTTTCGCCATTGATAAAGATATTGGTCAATAAAGCATCATTATCTACTTGTTTGGTGAACGTAATCGTATATGTGTTGATGCCACCTGCTTGCGATTGCACATAAATATAAGCTACTCCACTCTCTTGCGGAAGAACCATCGTTACTTGTTGTCCCTCATCCGGTTCTACCGTCACCTCGGGACGTTGATTGGTATAAGAAACTTCGTAGTTCAACTTATCCTGTGCAAAATCGGGAATAGTATCTCCGTCCAAGAAAATAGCCTTTAAGAAAGCATTAGCCGATACGTGAATGATAAAGTTTAACGTATAAGTGGCTTTATCTCCACTTTGAGCAGTTACGGTAATGAGCACTTGCTCGCCTTGCAAAAGGACAAGTACGCGCTGCGAATTCTCAGCCTTATCTACCGTAACGGTAGGGATAACACTAACTCCTTCCGGTAACTCAATATCATAGTTCATTGTAGCAGCATCGAAATTCTCCAACGGCTGACCATCTACATAAATCATAGCCAACGACGTATTTGAAGAAGTAGCCACCTTGAAATGAATAATATATGTTCTTGATGAGCCTTGTTGCGGATAAACAATAATCTTATAGTCTCCCCCTACCCCTCCTGAACGAGTTGTAATGGTTTGATACTCATCGCCTGCCACATAAGTCACTTGTGGCAGTTCGGTAGTACCCGCTGCTAAGGGATAAGTATATTCCGTTACTTCAGGATCAAAGCCCGGTAACGAAACACCATCAACCAAAATATCTTGCAATGTATTAACGGACGATACTTGCTGGTGGAACTGAATCTGATACAACCGCGTCGAACCATCTCCTGCGGTAACAAGAATACGCGTAATACCGTTCAAACCGCCATAGGTGATTGTAACCACTTGGTACGGGTCGCCATTTTCCACCGTCACAACCGGCATTTCAGTTGTTCCCAACGGCAAATCGTACGAGTAGGAAAGTACCTGTGGATCAAAACCCGCAAGAGGTTCACCATTAATAAAGATGGCATTCAACGTCGTTATAGACGAGGTCTCCGTTGAAACCGAAATCTTATATACCGTCGATGTCACCCCATCACCCGCTACAACCGTCACACGACTCACTCCGTTCAAACCTCCATATTGAACCTCCACGTTCTGATATTCATCTCCAGGGACAGGTGTAATCGTTGGCACAGAAAGGGTTCCTAATGGCAAAGATACCGAGTAATTCAGTTTCTCCGGTTCAAAATCTTGGATATAATTAACATCCTCACCCATTTTTAAGTCTGCCAAATAAGCATAGGTAGAAGGCTCTAAACGCAATGTCAACTTATACACCTTTGCCGTTGGGTTACCGGGAGTTTTGACTGAGATTTGATATACGCCTCCGTCTAACACCGAAGGAGCGGTATAAGTAATGGTTTGCAAACCGTCAGCATAAGCAGATACAGCCTTTACCGTTGGCATATCTTTAGTATCCACAGGTAACGAAACACGATAACTGGTCTTGGAAGGTTGGAAACCGGGTATAGACTTACCATTAACCAAAATATCCTTCAACGTATTATCACGCAGTTGGTCTTCCGAGAAACGAATAGTATAGGTTGCCTTCGTCTTCTTATCCTCTGCCGTTACCGTAATCGTTGCCGTTCCCGTAACCGATGTTGCTTGGGTGATCTTTATCTCTTGCTTTGCATCTGCCGGAGTGCAAGTCACTGTCGGAATATCTGTCGTTCCGTAAGGAAGAGCAAAATCGTATTCATATATATTGCTCTTGAAATTAGAAATAGCTTGACCATTTACTTCTATTCCCTTCAAACTGGCATTATTGGAAGCCGGATATTGGAAACGAATCTTATAAACCTTTGTGCTTTTTCCCTCCTCTGATTTCACAGTCAAGGTAGTCACCTCTCCAATTGACCCTTTCGCAATAGTCAATTCCGAACTACTCAATTCACGTCCCGGAAAAATAACCGTCTTTCCTTGGTTGTTAGTCAACGAACCTACACCACGCTTAGCCACAATGGAAGGAATAGCCGTAACAGTCTTACTCAATTCATAGACTTGTTCTTCCGAGGAGTTAGGATTAAAGTCCGTCCAAACCTTATCACCTATAATCAATTGATCAATCTTTGATGAATAAATCAATTCAGCATCATCCACGTATAACGCGTTGCCTGTATAAAGTCCGCTATTTGCACGGAAATTGGGATAGTTAGATGCCGAGAAAATGACATTGGCCTTCTCGGGCATATCGTTATTTAAATAATAAATAGGAATACGCAAGTTTACCCAATCCTTATACTCTTTTCTGCCATAAACCCAGCCTTCGCATATTTGGGTTCCCGGAGTAACAGTAACACACTCGTTAGCATCCAAAGCGATACGGATATCACTCTCTTCGTCCGTCCTCTCTATCTCTGTACATCCGTTATTCTTGTTTTTATAACTATTGCCCTTGGCAGTTCCCTTCCAAGAATAAAACAAGACATGGAAATCTTCATCCTTCCAATGACTACCCGTTCGCTTAACCCAAACGGATAAGGTATCCGGGCGGCTCTTCCAATTGATTCCACCATAAGTACCCGCTGTTGCAGAACCTACATTAATACCTTCCAAGTAGGCCCAAGGCTGACCTAAAGCAATGTAACCGGGAGAGGTCTCCGTGATTCTGATTGCGCCCAACTCCATGTCCTCAACTTTCATCGAGTAATCACCCGACTGACCGGAACGCCCTGTTTCTTTTTTCGCAAAATTGAATTTCATTCCGACTTGCGTGACATTCGAATAATGCCAATCCTTGGGCTGCTCCTTATTATCAAACTTCTCACCCGACCAATCATTGAAATTACTATTAGGCAGTTGTTGCCCCTGAGCGAACATCGCTCCTAAAAAAAACGTTACAAAAACGAAAGAAAAGTAAACTTTTTTCATATATTTATTGTTTATTGACAAAGTAATAATAAAAATCGGGGCAAAAGTACTGCTTTTTTCTGATATACACAATACCCACCTTTTTGAAAAATTTACCAATAATTAAGAACTTCTTTTTTTTCTTTAAAAAACACACCTATCGAAATGTTTGGCATAGTTATTGTGGTCTTTCAGCCCGAAGGGCGGTCTTTCAGTGAAGGCGGTTCTTTAGCCAAGCGGTCAAAAACTAAATAAATATATACTATGCAAACTACCGTTGACATTCGCGAACTCCAAGAGCGCATTGAGCGTGAGAGTTCGTTTGTAGATGCCCTTACCTTGGGCATGAATCAAGTAATTGTGGGGCAAAAGCACCTTATTGAGTCTCTGCTCATCGGCATGTTATCCGATGGTCATATTCTGTTGGAGGGTGTTCCCGGGTTGGCAAAAACTCTTGCCATTAAGACATTAGCAGACCTCATCAAAGCAAACTTCTCGCGTATTCAGTTTACGCCGGATCTTCTCCCCGCTGATGTTATAGGAACACAAATCTATAGTCAGAAGAAGGAAGAGTTCTCTATCAAACGCGGACCTATCTTTGCCAATTTCGTTCTGGCAGATGAGATCAATCGTGCCCCGGCAAAGGTTCAGTCGGCTCTGCTTGAGGCCATGCAAGAGCGTCAAGTAACCATTGGAGAACAAACGTTCAAATTAGACGACCCGTTCCTTGTTCTTGCTACCCAAAACCCCATTGAGCAAGAAGGTACCTACCCTCTCCCTGAGGCACAGACGGATCGTTTCATGTTAAAAGTAGTCATCGGTTACCCACAAAAAGAGGAAGAGCAAGCCATTATTCGTCAGAACATCTCCGGAGAGAAAAAACAAATACTGCCTATTCTTTCTACAGAAGACATCTGTAAAGCACGCAATGTGGTGCGTCAAGTTTATCTCGACGAAAAGATAGAGAAATACATTGTGGACATTGTTTTTGCCACGCGTAATCCCGAGGCTTATGGTTTGGAAAAACTCAAACCTATGATTGCTTTCGGAGGTAGTCCCCGTGCCAGCATCAACTTAGCTCTTGCAGCACGGGCTTATGCGTTCATTCATCGCCGTGGCTACGTCATACCGGAGGATGTTCGTGCTATCTGTTACGATGTGCTACGCCATCGTATTGGATTAACCTACGAGGCAGAAGCCAACAACGTTACTACCGAAGATATCATTACCGACATTCTTAATGCCGTTCAAGTTCCATAATCCTTATGACTTCAGAAGAACTATTACAAAAGGTTCGGAAGATTGAGATTAAGACGCGGTCACTCTCGCGCAACATCTTCGCTGGTGAATACCACTCCCAATTCAAAGGGCGTGGTATGTCCTTCAGCGAGGTTCGCGAATATCAACCCGGGGACGATGTTCGCTCCATCGATTGGAACGTGACTGCTCGCCTTAATAAGCCTTATATCAAGGTTTATGAAGAGGAACGCGAATTAACCGTTATGTTACTCGTTGACGTGTCCGGAAGCCGTAATTTCGGTACAATCTCACAATTCAAACGAGATATGATGGCGGAAGTGGCTGCCACACTTGCCTTCTCTACTATTGAGAATAATGATAAGGTCGGCGTTATCTTTTTTAGCGATAAAATAGAACTCTTTATTCCGCCCAAGAAAGGTAAAACACATGTGCTCCACATCATTCGCCAATTACTCTCTTTCGAACCCACTTCCACGGGTACAGACATCAACCTCGCGCTTGAGTATTTGACCAACGCTATTAAGCGACACTGTACTGCCTTTCTTATCTCCGATTGTTTGGATAGCACATTTACTGCACCACAAACGAAACGAAGCACCTCAACACCGCTTATGATTGCAGCCAATAGGCACGATATTTCTGTTATTCAGATATATGACAAGCACGATACTTATCTTCCCAATATCGGACTAATTCAAGTACGCGATGCAGAAACGGGCAAGCGCCTTTGGGCGGATACGGCTTTAGCATCGGTAAGAAATGCCTATAACGAACACTGGCTCACCAACCAACGCAATCTACACAATTTACTCACCAAAACCGGCACACGCAACGTCTCTGTTACCACCGATGGCGATTACGTCAAAGCCCTAATGAATTTATTCAAGCAATAAACTCTAAACTCTAAACTCTAAACTCTAAACTAAAATGCTCGCATTTTTATTAAGCATCATCGTTAGCGCCGCTCTTGATACGTCCGAAATTATGATTGGCGACCAAACAGACCTTCATCTGCAAGCCATCTGCGAACCTACCGAGCAGGTTGCTTTCCCTGTCTTTGGTGAAGAACTCATTCCCGGGTTGGAGATTGTGGACCGAACAATTAGGGACACTACTACTCTCAGAGATGGTCGTCTTCGATACGACCAATACCTAACCCTCACCGGATTTCACGATTCGCTCTATTATATTGAGCCAATTGCCTTTACTTCGGGTAATGATACGTTTTGGTCAGAAGGAGAAAGGTTATCTCTCAACATTATCCAACCTTTTGAGATTGATACTACCCTCGCTATCACGGATATCAAACCCATTGCCAAAGCTCCCATTTGGTGGTGGGGCATAATCCGCTGGATATTACTGGCTCTCGCATTGGCGGGTTTAGCCGTAGGCGGCTACTTCGCGTGGAAGAAATGGGGATACCTCCTATCTCACAATCCACAATCCACCATCCACCATCCACAGCCTACGCGTCCTTGCGAAGAGGTTGCCCTTGAGAAATTGGATATCATCAAGGCAGAAAAAATTTGGCAAGCTGGTGAGGTTAAAAAATACCATACACTCATTACGGATGTTGTGCGCGAATATATTGCAGGGCGTTTTGATTTCTCTTCCACCGAGAAGACTTCGGACGAAACGCTACGCGCCATGAAAGAGAAACTATCGGACAATAAAGATCTTTATCATCAATTACGTCAAATGCTCTCCTTAGCAGACCTCGTCAAGTTTGCTAAATGGCAGACCACCCCCGAAGAGAACGAACGCTCTCTTGCGGATGCCTACACATTCGTTCACGAAACAACCGAAAAGGAGAAAGTGGAAGAAGACCAAAACTCTAAACTCTAAACTCTAAACTCTAAACTAGCATGACCTTCCATAACCCATATTACCTCTTCCTTCTTTTACTCATAGTCCCTGTTGTCTATTGGTACTGGAAGCAGTTACATAAGACGGATGCAGACCTAACCATGTCCTCGTCTATAGTCTTCACCAAGCAACCTAAGTCATGGCGTGTTTGGCTTATTCACGTTCCTTTTGCGCTCCGTTTAGCGGCTATCGTACTCCTTTCTATTGCACTCGCGCGCCCGCAATTGAGCAACCGTTGGCAGTCGCAATCAACGGAAGGTATAGACATCATGATGGCGCTTGATATATCCGGCACCATGCTTGCCGAGGATCTGCGCCCTAACCGACTGGAAGCCGCTAAAGCGGTGGCTTCTGACTTCATCGTCAGTCGCCCTAACGATAATATAGGTCTGGTCGTCTTCGCCGGAGAGTCTTTCACTCAATGCCCTCTCACGACTGACCACGCCGTCCTCGCTAACCTCTTCACATCCGTTCATTTCGGTATGATTGAAGACGGAACAGCCATCGGTTTGGGTTTGGCCAATGCCGTCAATCGAATGAAGGACTCCCAAACCAAATCTAAGGTTATCATCCTCCTCACCGACGGTAGCAATAACCGAGGCGACATAGACCCTGCCACCGCAGCCGAAATAGCCAAAACCTTTGACATTCGCGTTTATGCTATTGGTGTAGGATCCTTAGACGATGCACGCTGCCCCGTTCAAACACCTTACGGTACCCAGTATGTCACCATCTCCAATGAGTTTGACGAGACGACTCTTCGAAATATCGCTGCCACCACAGGCGGAGAATATTTCCGCGCTACGGATAACAATAGTCTCAAACGTATATATGAGCAGATAGACCAATTGGAAAAAACCAAGATTCGTGTTCGCGAATATAGCAAACGAACCGAGAACTTTGAAACCTTCCTCTTGGCCGCTCTTATGTGTGTATTACTTGATATTCTCATTAAATGTTTTGTCTTGAAATCAATCAATAATTAATAATATGAAACAGTTTGTTCTTATTCTCTCCGCATTAGCAGTTCTTCAGAGCTCTAATCTTTTTGCACAACAAGCCGATAGTGCTATTAGTCAACCCAAGGTTGTTTTTTCTTATGACACCGTCCCCAATGACCCACTTCATGCTCGAATCTACCATCTCGATAACGGACTGACCGTTTACCTCTCTCGTAATACCATCAAACCCGAGATACAGACTTATGTTATTATCCGTGCCGGAGGACAAAACGACCCGCTCGAGTCAACCGGATTAGCCCACTACCAAGAGCATATCATGTTCAAGGGCACGACCCAATACGGCACTACCAACTACGCCAAAGAAAAGCCCTATCTTGATGCCATTGATAGTCTCTACGAAGTGTATAGCCACACTACCGACGAGACTGTCCGCAAGGCTATCTACCATGAGATAGACTCCGTCTCTTACCTCAGTTCAAAGATTGCTATTGCCAACGAATTTGACAAACTCATGTCCCTCATCGGTGCCTCTTGGGTGAATGCTTACACCTCCACCAATCGCACTTGCTATCACGAAGTGATACCTGCCGGAGAGCTGACCCGTTGGGCAATGATTGAGTCCGGACGCTTCCAAGACCTTGTCGTACGCGGTTTTCACACCGAATTAGAGACCGTCTATGAGGAGTTTAATATGTATTCAACTATGGATTTCGATAAGATAGACCAGGCTATCAATAATATCCTTTATGCTTCTATTCCTTATCGTCAGCACTCGGTCATTGGTACGCAAGAGCACCTCAAGAATCCTTCCCTCAAGAATATCAAAAACTTCTACCAAACATTCTATCGCCCGAATAATGCGGCTATCTGCTTAAGTGGAGACTTGGACTACGACCACGCCATCGAAGTAATCAACACCTATTTCGGTTCATGGCAACCCAATGACAACCTCCAAGCGGCACTGGAAGAAAACGATGCCCTACTCTTTCAACGCAAAGCCGGTTTAGGTGTACACAAGGATACTATCATCTACGGCAACGAAGCTCCTCAATTGTGGATGGCGTGGAACGTGCCTAATGTCCATAGCGAAGAGATGCCCGTATTAGACATGCTCACCAAAGTGCTTTATAACGGACACTGCGGTTTAATTGACCTGAACATTAATCAAAAGCAAAAAATGCTTTGGGGTGCAGCCAACTCGCAACAAGACAACGATGTGTCAACCTTCTACCTTATTGGTCAACCTAAGACGGGACAATCATTGGAAAACCTGCGTAAACTCTTTCTTAACGAAATAAAGAATCTGCAAGCCGGCGAGTTTTCAGAAGACTTGCTCAAAGCGATTGTAGCCAATACACGCCGAGAGGAAATAGAGATGAGCGATGATAATAATTACCGCGCAGGAAGCGTCTTCCTCAATGCTTTTGTTTACGACCTTCCTTACGAACAAGTGGTTCACTATTCAGATGCCTTAAGCCAAGTCACTAAGGAACAAATAGTGGCGTTTGCCAATAAGTATCTTGTAGATAACTACGCTTGCGTGATGAAGCAACAGAAATCGGATCTGGCTCCCGCTACTATAGATAAACCTGCCATTACACCCATCGAGATGAATAGAGACAAGACCTCTGCTTTTGTTTCTGAATTAGCGGACATTGAACCCGAACACTTGCAACCCGAGTTCCTTGATTTTGATAAGGACATACAACAAACAACCCTCCGCAAGGGACAAAAACTCATCTATCGCCACAACGATAATGACGAACTCTTCTACCTCCTCTTCTTGGCTAATCGCGGTACAGCTTCCGACCCCGTGATTGATGTGGCTACTGACCTTATCGACTACCTCGGCACAACCAACTACTCACCCGAAGCGTACGAGATAGCACTCTATAGCCAAGCCGCCCAAGTAGATTTCTACAACGACGGAGCCAAAACCACTTTCCGTGCCAGTTCGTTGCAGTCTAATTTTGACTCCACCCTCACGTTGCTCGAAGACAAGGTATTCCGATTCGTTCCCAAGAACGCTGTCCTCAAGCAAGTCATCGCTGACCGCACACGCCAACATAACGACAATAAACTGGACCAAGCCGCTTGTTTCCAAAAACTGCTTGAAGCCGGTGTTTATGGTATGGAGGACACGCAAGAACGAATAACGGCAACCGCTCCCAAGACGCTTGCCAAAAAGGACGCAGCCGCTATTATGGAGCACCTGACAGCCACTATTCCTTATACAGGAACCATCCTCTATTATGGTCCTGCGCCAATGGAAGAGGTCGTTGCTAAACTGAACGACAACTCCCAAATAGTGAACGCCTACAAGCGTAACCAACAACCGACAGCGCCTGAGCATTACAAGACTCAGCGTATCAAACAGCCGGAAGTGTGGGTTGCTCCCTATAAAGCCAATAATATATACATGGTGCAATACGCCAACCCGGGGGTTACCTATAGTCCAAAACAAGAGGCTATCGTCGCTCTCTTTAATGAATACTTCTGCGGTTCGATGGGTTCTATCGTCTTCCAAGAGATGCGCGAATCACGGGCTTTGTGCTATGCCTCTTATGCCGGATACGAAACACCTAAATTTGCCGGAGACGATAACTACTTCATGACCTATATCATCACCCAAAACGACAAACTCAAGGACTGCGTTCTCGCTTTTGATACCATCTGCAACAAACTGCCTCTTTCACAAGCCGCTTTTGACCAAGCGAAGACCTCGCTCCTCAAGCAAATAGAGAACAAACGTTATGCCGGTTTTGAAGCTATCTCCGCTTATTTGCGTTATACCTATAAGGGCTGGGATCGCGACTGGAATAAAGATATTTACGACGAAGTGCAACGCCTCACCCTCAAAGACCTTCAGCAATTCCAAACCCAAGCATTGACGAACCTTCCCTATCGTTACCTTATCTTAGGGGATAAGAAACAACTCAATCGTAAGTTCTTAAAGACCCTCGGTCCTGTTAAATACCTCAAACTCAAAGACATCTTCGTTTATTAATATGCATTTTGTTCATCTTCACATACTTTGGCTCTTAGTGCTGATTCCTATACTCAGCATTGGTTTTGCATTGCTCACGCACCGCAAACGTCGCCAACTCGAGTCCTTTGGAGACCCCGACTTAGTGAACCAACTCATGCCCCAACGCTCTACCGTTCGGCCTGTGGTTAAGTTCGTTATCTTAATGGTCACCTTAACCCTCCTTATCTTTGCTGCCGCTCGACCGCAATACGGCAAAAAAGAACAAGTCTTCAAACGGCAGGGCATCGAAGTTGTCATTGCCCTCGACATATCGAACTCTATGCTCGCCGAGGACGTGGCTCCCTCGCGTCTCGATCGCGCTAAACAGATGCTCTCCAAGATGATTGACAAAATGACGGACGATAAGGTCGGACTCGTTGTCTTTGCCGGTCAGTCATTCATCCAACTGCCTATCACTTGCGATTATGTCAGTGCTAAGATGTTCCTCAACAACATCTCTCCCGACCTTATCAAAACGCAAGGAACGGCTATCGGAGATGCCATCAACACCTCTATCCGAGCTTTTGGTGCCGAACAGTCCGAAGCGTCTCGCGCTATCATCTTAATAACTGATGGTGAAAACCACGAAGATGACGCCTTGGCAGCCGCCAAAGCGGCGAAAGAGGCGGGAATACACCTCTATGTTATAGGTATTGGTAAACCCGAAGGAGCTCCTATTCCTATCCCCGGAACGAATAACTACCGCAAGGACCGTCAAGGACAAGTGGTGGTCACCAAACTGAACGAGGACATGTGCAAACAGATTGCCGCAGCCGGAGAGGGAGCATATATACACTGCGATAATACCAATACCGCTATGCGCGCCTTGGAACAAGAGATTGACCACCTCGCCACGGCTGAGATGGAAACAACCGTTTATACAGACTTCAACGAGCAGTACCAGTCTTTCGTGCTCATTGCCCTACTACTCCTCGTTATTGAGTTCTTTATCTTTAATCGCAAAAATCAACTCTTCAATTATGAAAAACTGTTTCAATAAAATCTTACTACTCACCCTACTCCTCTACTCCCCTACTCCTCTACTCCTCTACTCCCAACAGGAGTATTCCTCTATTCGTCATGGTAATCGCGATTACAATAAGGAGAACTACACCGAGGCGGAAGTCGATTATCGTCGAGGACTGAATATCAACGAGAACTCCTATGAAGCGCGATTTAATCTCGGTAATACCCTCTACCGTGAGGATAAATATCAAGAAGCCGCAACCGAGTTTGCTAAAGCCGCAGAGAACCTCGACCCCAAGAAGGACAAGGAGCGTTATGCCCAAACTATGCACAACCTCGGCAATGCTTGCTTTGCCCAACAACAGTACGACCAAGCCGTCGCTGCCTACCAAGAGTCCTTGCGTGCCAACCCAAAGGACGACGACACCCGTTATAACTTAGTTAAAGCAATGTCCCTGCTGCAACATAACCAAGGACAAGGACAAAACCAAAACCAAGACCAAAACCAACAGCAGCAACAAGAGCAACAACAGCAACAGCAAGATCAACAGCAACAAGACAATCCACAATCCACCATCAACAATCCACAAGATCAGATGGATAAAGAAACCGCCGAGCAGATTCTCCAAGCCCTTGAGCAAGACGAGCAAGAAACGCAAGAGAAACTGCAACGCCAACAAGGTAAAAAACGCACTGTAGAAAAAGAATGGTAATATGAAACATAGATTATTTTTAGGATTAGTCATCTTACTATCCACAATCCACTATCCACTATCCACATTTGCAGAAGACGTCACTTTCACTGCCTCCGCCCCATCGCAGGTGGTGATCAATCGTCCCTTCCAACTGACATACACTGTTAATACAAAGGCGAAGAACCTTCGTCAACCCGATTGGTCACCCTTTGACGTGTTAGCCGGACCCTACACGTCACAATCCCAATCGACCTCTTTTGTCAACGGAACGATGTCCTCTTCCTTCACGCTCACTTATACATTCACTCTTATGAGCAGTCAAGAGGGCACTTTCACCATTGCCCCTGCTACCATCACCGCAGAGGGGGACGAATATCGTTCTAACGGACTCAAAATAACCGTCCTCCCTGCCGACGAGCAACCCACCTCAAATTCCTCAAATAAGGGAGATCCACAATCCTCCATCCACCATCCACAATCCACAGACAATACCCAAGACTGTTTCATCCGTACTATCGTTTCCAAAACATCCGTCACCGAGCAAGAGCCTATCTACTTATACTATAAACTCTACTTCGCTAATGTCGATATTGCTCAATTCACTAATAATATCAAAATACCGGAATATACCGGCTTCCTCAAACAAGAACTGGAGAACGGAGAAATACAAACCGAACTCGAACACTATAATGGTCGCAACTACCAAACGGCAGTACTATATAAGACCGTCCTTTATCCGCAGCGTAGCGGGGATATTAAGATTGACCCAGCTTCCTTTGAAGCTGTTCTACGAGTGCAAACACATCAACAGGTTCGCAGTATCTTCGATGATTTCTTTGGTTCATATACCAATGTGAACCGCACCTTAACCGCACCCGGTACCACTATTCATGTCAATCCCCTTCCGTCCGGCAAACCTGCTGATTTCTCGGGCGCTGTGGGTAAGTTTAACCTATCCCATAGCCTATCACCCGAATCCGGCAAACTCAAAGTGAACGAAGCACTCACCATCAAGTTGGATATAAGCGGTAGCGGAAATATGAAACTCATTAAGACTCCTGCTATCGACTGGCCCGAAGGATTTGAACCTTACGACCCTAAGGTGACCAATAACTTCCGCACTACCACTTCCGGAACGAGCGGTACTAAGTCGATTGAGTATCTCGCTATCCCACGAGCTGCCGGTGAGTACCTTATTCCTGCTATTCACTTCTCCTATTTCGACACCTCTACCGGACAATACAAGACGCTCTCCACGCCCGAATATACCCTCCACATCACACGTGATGGCAATAGTCTTACAGCGAGCGAATCAAGCAACGATCCACAATCCACCATCCACACTCCACAATCCCTCAAAGAAGACATCAAACATTTGGGCACCGACATCCGCTACATCCACACGGCAGAAAGTCCTACAGCGAAGCGGTCTTACAGCGAAGCGGTCTTACAGCGAAGCGGTCTTACAGCACGAAGTGCGGTCTTAAGCTATTTACTGCCTCTTATTTTGGCAATAATCATTTTCTTTATTACACGTCATCTCCAACGCGAGAACGCTAATGTGGTTCATGTGCGCTATAAGAAAGCCAACAAAGTAGCTCAGAAACGCCTCAAAGCCGCCAAGACGGCTCTTGCTGCAGCCAATTACTCCATGTTCTACGAAGCCGTTGAACAAGCAGCTTGGCAGTATCTCAGTGACCGTCTTTCTATTCCTACCGCCTCACTTAATCGGGAGAACATAGATACTATTCTTCAAGAAAAGAACGTAACCAACGAACTGATTGCTTCCGTTGATGCTGTTCTGACCGCCGCACAGATGGCGCGTTATACCGCCTCTATGTCATCTAATCCGGCAGCCGATGCAGAAGCTCTCTATAACCAAACAGTCACCCTTATCAATAACCTCGAAAATCAAAAGATATGAAACTACTCCTTATATTTTTAGCCACTTTTTTTGCGCAAGCAAACGAGCAGTATACCCAAGGTAACTACGAAGAGGCCGTCTCTTTGTATAAGCAATGCGAGCCTTCTGCCGAAGTCTATTACAATCTGGGTAACGCCCTTTTCAAGCAAGGCGAACTCGGTCATGCTATCTTAGCTTATGAGCGCAGTTTGCGTCTCAATCCTCGTGATAAGGACTGTAAGCACAACCTTGCTTTCGCGCAGGCGCAGATAATAGATAATGTAGAAGATAATGAGTTTTTCCTCTCTTCGTGGGCAAAGACCCTTCGTAACCAACTGCCTTGTGGGACGTGGTTTATCCTCTCTATCATCTTTTGGGTTCTCACCCTCACGGGCATCCTTCTCTTTACTCTACACTCTAAACTCTCCACTACTCTACACTCTAAACTCTCCACCACTCTACACTCTAAACTCTCCACTACTCTACACTCTAAACTCTCCACTCTACACTCTTTCTTCCATCTCTCATGGATTTTCCTCTTGCTCACTATCGTGGCAGGTCTCAATGCTTATTCGCTTCATCGTCGTGACACACTCCGTTCGGAGGCTATCATCACGCAGGGTATAGTGAACGTGAAGGCTTCTCCCGACCGCAGTGGAACGGAACTGTTTACGTTGCATGAGGGTACTAAAGTTACGATTCACGAAACGCTTGGTGAGTGGGTAAACATCCATGTTGGTAACAATGTCGGCTGGCTTCCCACCGCCTATTTGGAGCGTATCTAACCTCTCAGCCTTACAGCCGAAGGCGGTCTTACAGCGCAGCGGTCTTACAGTCCCATAGGGACGGTCTTACAGCTTGCCTAAAACTAAAGACTAAAAACTAAAGACTAATAAAAATTGCGCTTTTTTCTGAAAAAGTCGCAATTTTTCTTGCATATATCAAAAAAAAATCGTATCTTTGCAGCGTGAAACTGCAAAAACGGAAAATATGTTTTTAGAAGTCGTAAAAGCGGAGTATTTAGATGGTTACAAATTGCGTCTCTATTTTAATAATGGAGAAGTACTCATTGTGGATTTGTGCTCCTCTTTAGTAGGTGAGGTGTTTGCTCCTTTAAAAAACATTGAGTATTTTAAGCGCTTTACTATCAAGTTTAATACCATCGAATGGGAAAATGGAGCGGACTTTGCTCCCGAATATCTCTACGATTTAGGAAAGGTTGCTTAATTTATACCATCGCTCACCGATGTAAAATAGTGAGGACATAATTATTTAAGGCGTTTAATACGCTTTGTTCTTGGCACATCTGAATGTAGGAAATTCATATTATCCCAAGACGAGGCAACGAAAGCGCCTACTATGTGTGTTAGTTGCACGCACACACTATATTTGTAGTGTTGTTTTTGCGTGTATATGATACCACGGCGTAGGTTCATAGTTGCTCGTTCCGGATAAGAGGGCAATTCCTACAGCCTAGATGTGCAGGACGAGTAAGCAACTCGAGCCTGCGCTTTTTATTTGCGCATGGTTCATAAACGAACGAACTATGCTTTTTAACTCAATTGAGTTTGCCATTTTTCTACCCCTCGTCTTTGCCATCTACTGGCTGCTCAACAAGCACCTGCGTTGGCAAAACCTCTTTGTCGTCCTTGCCAGTTACGTCTTCTACGGCTGGTGGGATTGGCGATTCCTCATCCTCATCGCTTTCACCTCCTTCTGCTCGTGGGGCAGCGGACTGCTGATAAACCAATCGCCCAAACCCAAACGCTGGCTCACACTCAATATTGTGGTTAACTTGCTGATACTCGGTGTCTTCAAGTACTTCAATTTCTTTGTGGGCAGTTTCTGTGACTTATTCGGCATCTCCAACTCCCTCGTCCTCCAAGTCATTCTCCCTGTGGGCATTAGTTTCTACACCTTCCAAGCTCTATCCTATTCAATAGATGTCTATCGCAAGCGCATTGCTCCCACGCGCGATGTAGTGGCTTTCTTTGCTTATGTGTCCTTCTTCCCACAATTAGTAGCGGGTCCTATAGAGCGAGCCACGAACTTATTACCTCAGTTTGAGCGTCAACGCACGTTCAATTACGAAGAAGCCGTTGATGGTATGCGTCGTATCCTGTGGGGTTTATTCAAGAAGATAGTCGTAGCGGATAATTGCGCCACTTATGTAGATCAAGTGTGGAACAACTACGCCAACGAAAGTGGTAGTACCCTTGCCCTTGCGGCTATTCTCTTTGCTTTCCAGATATACGGTGACTTCTCCGGCTATTCGGACATCGCGATTGGTTCGGCTAAACTCTTTGGAATCCGTTTGAAGGACAATTTCCTCACCCCTTATTTCTCGCGTAATGTGGCAGAGTTCTGGAAGCGTTGGCATATCTCGCTCAATACTTGGTTCGTTGATTATGTGTATATACCTTTAGGCGGAAGTCGAGAGGGGCGATGGAAGACTATTCGTAATACCTTTGTTATTTTCCTTTTGAGTGGTCTTTGGCACGGAGCTAACTGGACTTATGTCACGTGGGGTTTGTATCATGCTTTGCTTTTCGTACCGCTTATTCTTTTAGGTCGCACCAAGGCTTATTCGGGTGTTGCCACGTGGAAACAGATACCGCAAATACTCCTCACTTTCGCTCTCGTTGTCCTCGGTTGGATCATCTTCCGTGCCCCATCCATCTCCGACGCGTGGGGGTATATTTGTGGAATGTTTCAATGGGGGACATTGCGTTCTGTATATCGATTCTTTATCCCATCGGATTTATATATTTGGCCAAAGAATATACTTATCCTAATTTGTATATGCATAGAGTGGTTTGGACGAAAAAAGCCCCATTGCTTAGCAAATATTGAGAACTTACCTCTTTTGAAGTGTCGATTCTTACGTATTTTACTGTACGCATTAGCGTTTATTAGTATTTTGTTTTTTAGAGGAGGCTTACATCCTTTTATATATTTCCAATTCTAATGAAGAAGTTTTTGCAAGATATTGCCTTTGGACTCTGCCTTATTATCATAGTATGGGGGGCTTATGAACTCATATATTCTCGTACAACGAAGTCAAGTTATTCTTACAAATATCAGTATGTGCAAACACATCGTAATGATATAAAGGTTCTTCTTATGGGGAACTCACATATGGAGAATGGTGTCAATCCGTATTTAATGGGAGATAGTATCTTTAATTTTGCATCTTCAGGGAGATGGATATATTATGATGATTTACTTATTCAAGAGTTTGTTCCTCAAATGCAAAACTTGAAAATGATTATCTTAGCATTAGGATATGCTATTCCATTGACAAATTATCATAACCATGAAATTAAAGATATGGCTCCTCAATACATATACTTTTATGCAAACCAAATGCATAAATTCTACGATGTTTTTCCTGACAATATTATCCATAGTTCGGCATTATTAAGTGGAGTAGACATCTTATCTCCATATGTACCGCAATGTGATTCTTTGGGGTACGACCCAAGTCTTGGACAATCAGATGATTGGAAAAATATTCATAATGTAAAAAAGACTATGATTTCGGATGATAAAAAATTTTCTCAAGATACTCTTGAATGCAAGGAACATATTTTGAATATAGCAAAGATATGTTATCAACACAATGTCCAGTTGATTGTTATTACCACACCTTGCAGTAATTATTATCTAGAAAATGTTACAGAAGAAGGCTTAAAAATGACAAGGGATATTATTCAACGAGTTCAAAAATGTTATCCCATAGAATATAGAAGTTATTTATCGGATTCTGATTTTCGTGCAGATTCTCTATATTTTAATAGTTCCCACCTAAATTCGATAGGAACAGATCTTTTCTCTCTTAAATTAGCAAGAGACATTGGCTTAATTAAATAGTTTTCTATATTTTTTGTCCCTTTTTCTCCCGCATTGAATGCGGGTCTAGTTTGTCTATTAGGCGCAGCCGTCTCTAGTTTGTCTATTAGGCGCTTGCGCCGTCCTCTAACCTTTAACCCTCCCCTTCAGGGGGTTAGGGGGCTCCTTTCCCCTCCTTTCTCCCTGCTTTCAGCACTTACTATCTACTCGGTATCTGCTCGGTAACTGCTCGGTTTCTGCTCGGTTACTGTAGCAGTCTTCACTATGTCACTACACTATCATCTCCGCGTGATTACCGCCTGATTTGGGTGTGATTACCGCGTCCGTCAGGGAGGGTGCAAGGCACGTGCCCTATCTCGTTTCCTTGTTGCAGTGTCTTTGTGCTGAGATTTTCTAATCTCAGCCTCTAATACATGTCCCTTCTCGGCAAAAGTCTTTTGCCGATTTTGTTGTGGCGGTTTGGCGGTTTGGCAGTTTCACGGACAAACGAAATCTGTCCGCGAAAATTCGTGGCAAAAATGTAACTTGCTGAAATACAACAATATATTTGCTTGACAATAAAACAATGAACTCATGAAAAGTCGGGAACTTCACGACTTTTCACTACTTTTCATCGTTATAAAATTCCCGAAAATTCCCGACCTATTACAACTCTCTGCCTGCACTGCCTCTACCGTCTCTGTTCCCGTAGCACCCCCGTAGCATAATAGGCCCTGCGGGGGCTGGCATCTCCCCCTATCCTACCGTGACGTATCGGTGACATATCGGTCTTCTACCTATACCGCAGTACCGATGGCACACTGATGGCAGGGTTCTGGCTACACGCCTGAGGCGAACACCCCTGAGGCGAAAGCGGCAGCGGAGAGGGTATGCGCAAAGTACGGAAATTTACACCACTTTACACCACAATGTTAAAAACTCTCATATACAACTGTATTTCAACTAATTACAAGACATAAATTATGTTAATAACTTGTGGATAAGTCAAAATAAAAATAAAAGTGGTGAAAAGTGGGGAAAAACTTGCGTATGTGAGAAAAAAGCAGTAATTTTGCAGTCGCAATTGATAAAAAATACTCCGTATGAATACTTTTTTAGGCAACACAGACGTTAAGTTAGACGACAAAGGGCGCATCTTTATTCCCGCTAACTACCGTAAGATATTGACCCAGATGGAGTCAAAACGAATCATCGTTCGTCGTGACACGGACAATGAGTGCCTCATTTTCTATCCCGAACCCACGTGGAACAACAAGGTGGCAGCTCTGCGTGACGCCCTCGACGAGTGGAATCCGGACGATCAGTTGATTCTTATGCAGTTCATGGCAGAGGCGGAGATATTAGAGATGGATGGGCAAGGACGTGTACTACTGAGTAGGAAGATTCTGCCAACGGAGAGTAATGCGCTGCTCTTTGTGGGAATGCTTGACCGGTTTGCTTTGTGGAACCCCAAGAACTTCGAGGAGAAGAAACTGAGTCAAGTTGAATTGGCGACGAATATCCGCAAACGAATGACGGGGAGGTAGGTGTCTCCCACAGATTTAGACAGATTAACTACGGATTTTGGGTCTCCCGCTCGCGGACAGTGGTCCGCTAGTTATTGTATCTCCCGCAGATTTAGACAGATTATCTACGGATTTTGGGTAAAGATTTTTTATATTCAAACCTAATATCCTACGCCAAAATCTAACTAAAAATCGACTCCAAATCGGATAAGCACCACCTTTTTATTAGATTTCGCTTCGCTCAGAAATCTAATAAAAATCTAATAGAAAATCGTAACTAAAAATCACTAACGACTATCTGCGTAATAGGCTACAGGCGACGGGCGACAGGCTACTGGCTACTGGCGACAGGTTACAGGTGCAGACGAAACATATATTATCTGCGTAATTAAGGAGGGCATGCCGAAATACCCCTGTCTTTGCAGAGCAATGACATCGTATGAGGCTTGACCGACGGGCAAAGGGCGTGTGAAACCGCCCGGAATAAAAAAGGGAGGCTTATAGCCATGGCAGCAAATATAGCGTAATAAGCCGCAAAGCGGCTGAGCGGGAGAGAAGAAAAATCTGTAAAATCTGCGGAATCTGCGAGAGATAAAAAAAATAAACAGTACTATTGAAAGTAAAAACGTGATGAATGAGTATCACATACCGGCAATGCTCCAAGAGACGATAGATGGACTGAAGATACAGCCCAACGGAGTGTATGTGGATGTCACCTTCGGTGGAGGGGGACACTCTGCTGCCATCCTTGACAAATTGCAGAAGAAGAAACAAGAAACGAGAAACGAGAAACAAGAAACAAGAAACGAGGAACAAGAAACAGGAAAACTTTTTTCGTTTGATCAAGATATAGAGGCGTTCGAGAATGCTAAAATCAACCGACCTCAGGTGGTCAATAATCCGCAATGGCAGTTTGTGCATAGCAATTTCCGCTACTTGCGCAATTTCATGGACTATTACAAGGTGAATGCTATTGACGGTCTGATTGCTGACCTGGGGGTTAGTTTTCACCACTTTGACACTGCCGAACGCGGGTTTAGTTTTCGCTTTGAGGGTCCGCTGGACATGCGCATGAACCAAGCCGGAGGACTAACGGCAGCGGATATAATCAATACCTACAGCGAGGAGCAGTTAGCTAATATATTCTACCTATACGGAGAACTCAAAAACGGCAAACAGTTGGCAAGGAAGATAAAAGAGGCGACAGGCAACAGGCGACAGGCAACAGGCGACAAAATACAACGGATTGAGGAGTTGGTGCAAGTGCTGATTGGGAAGAAGGCAGAGGAGGCGAATCCGATGGAGAAGAAAATGCTGACACTCGCTTTTCAAGCATTGCGAATAGAAGTGAACGACGAGTTAGGTGCCTTGCGCGAGATGCTCTGTGCGGCACGTGACCTACTCGCCCCCGGAGGGCGCATAGCGATCCTGACGTATCACTCGTTAGAAGATAGGATAGTGAAGAACTTCCTTCGCTCGGGTAACCTCGAGGGGGAGATAAAGAAAGACTTTTACGGGAATATACTGACGCCGTTTACTATTATCGAGAAAGGGCTTACCGCTTCCCAAGAGGAGGTGGATAACAACCCCAGAAGCCGATCAGCGAAGCTCCGCGTAGCAGAGAAGAGAGTTTAGAGTGGAGAGTTTAGAGTTTAGAGATAAAAGAAACAAGAAACAAGAAACGAGAAACGAGAAAAATATGGATGTAAAGAAGATACAGTCGTGGTTGAGCGGAGAGAAGTTGCGCTCGGAAGCCTTTCGCAAGCAGTATAAACTAATTGCACTTATTGCTGCGTTGTTATTCATATATATTCTTGCGGGTTATAACTCCATGAAACAGCAACGCCATCTCAGTGACCTTAAACGTGAGGTCAAAATAGCGAAATACGAATACCTCACTATCTCCGCTGAATTGGCAGAAAAGACACGGCAGAGTAAGATACATGACCTATTACAAAGCCAGTCCAGCAAACTACAAGAGAACCGCAAACCCATCATTCAAATAAGAAAACACTAATGAGCGATAAAGAACGAAATACAATCCTGCGCTTTGCTATTATCTTTCTACTCATAACGGCAGGTTTCTTTGTGGTTATTGTTAAGATAGCCATGATTCAATATGTAGAGCGAGACACGTGGATCAAAGTGGCTAAGAATCAAGTCAAAAACGACCAAGTCGTTCCTGCTACTCGTGGGAATATATTAGACTGTCATAATTTACTCCTTGCCAGCAGTGTGCCACAATATTATATTAACATGGACACGCGCGTGGAGGCTCTGCACTTAGGCGGTGATACAGCTTTCAATAATAATGTCAATCAACTCGCCCAAGACCTTAGCCGTATCATTGGAGATAAGTCCGCTTCCGAGTATCGCGAAAAACTCCTTAACTCCTTTAGGCATAAGAACGAGAAAGGCTGGTCGGGTATGTCCGCACGCCTAAGTAATAAGCGAATCAATTTTATTCAAAAGAAGCAATTAGAGCAACTGCCCTTCATTAAACGAGGCAAATATAAATCAGGTATCACCTTCTACGAGATACATCGCCGTGTCAAGCCTTATGGCGAATTAGCCTCCCGAACGATCGGTAGTATCTACGGCGAAAGCGGAGAAGGTAATGCCGGTTTAGAGAAACGCTTCGAGAAAGAACTACGGGGCGTTGACGGACTAAGCAAGCGCCAAAAGGTCAGCGGACGCTTCGAGGATGTGATTATCAAAGAACCCGAAGACGGAGTGGATATTCTCACCACACTCGATGTGAACCTACTCGACATTGCCACCGATGCCCTCCGTGACCAGCTGGTCAAAGAGTCCAGCGACTGGGGTTGTTGTATTCTGATGGAAACACGAACAGGTAAGGTTCGCGCCATGGTTAATCTTGACCGCACTTCCGATGGTAATTATATAGAGATGGCTAATCACGCCGTTCAACGTGTCGAACCGGGTAGTACGTTCAAGACGATTGCTCTCGTAGCCGCTATGGACGACGGTTTGATAGGCTTATACGACACCGTTCGTGTGCATAAAGACGGTTGGCGGTACTTCTCTTCTCGCCACACGGACTCGCACCCTAAAGATACTATCTATACAACCCGTAGCGCACTCGCTGTGTCCTCTAATATAGCCTTAGCCAAGATTATAACCAAGGCGTACAAGGGAAGTGCCAAACGTTTTGTCCACAAACTTGAACAAATGGGTCTCAAAGACTCTCTATACTGCGAGATTCCGGGTTTTGAACCTGCACGAATAGATGTCCCTAACGACACGGTGACTATCTCGAAGATGAGTTATGGTTATTCCGTCGAACTCAGTCCCTTACAAATCATCACTTTCTATAATGCCATTGCTAATGACGGTAAGATGATTCGTCCCTATTTAGTCAGCGAACTCCAACAAAACGGAGAAACGGTAAAGAAGTTTGGCACCGAGGTAATCAAGAACCGTATTTGCAACGACGAGACGCTACAGAACATCCGTCTTTGCTTGCACGATGTGGTGTGGGATAACCATTTAGGTACTGCTTCCGTAAGAACATGGGGCGGTCGTGTGGTGGACTATAAGGCACAGAGTGAACTCGTTCACATTGCCGGCAAGACAGGAACAGCCCAGCTTTTCATGAACGGCCGCTATTCAGGACGTAATCACCGCATGACGTTTGTTGGTTACTTCCCCGAGGAAGACCCGCAATACACTTGCATATGTATGATTGAGAACCCCAAGAACGTAGGTCTCTACGATGCCGGTTATGACTGCGGAAACGTGGTAAGAACAATAGCCGAAAAGACCATCGCGTATTCCGACTTTTACACCTTCGAGGGAGATAGTTTAGTACTCAAATTAAAAGACAATGATATTAAGTAATTTACTACGGGGCGTTGAGACCCTACAAGTCATCGGTTTGACCGACAAAGAGATTACAGCTATTCAATTCGACAGCCGCAAGGTGGAAGCCGGACACTTATTCGTGGCGCAAGCCGGAACAGCAGTGGATGGTCACTCTTTCATTGACCAATGTGTCGAGAAAGGGGCAGCGGCTATCGTGTGCCAAGTATTACCCACCCATCTCCACCCCGACTGCACCTATATCCAAGTCAAGAACTCGGATAAGGCACTGGGTCTGATTGCTTGTAACTGGTTTGGCAACCCCAGTCAACAGCTCCGACTGGTAGGTGTTACCGGTACCAACGGAAAGACGACCATCGCTACCCTACTCTATAAGTTGGTACGCGCCATGGGACACAAGGCAGGACTGCTCTCTACCGTTGTTAACTACGTAGATAACGAGTCTGTTCCCTCTACCCACACTACCCCCGATGCCCTCGAACTCAACGGTCTGTTGCGCCGCATGGTGGATGCCGGTTGCGAATACTGCTTCATGGAAGTTAGCAGCCATTCGATTGCCCAAGAACGTATCGCAGGACTGGACTACGACGGAGCTTTATTCACAAACCTCACACGCGACCATATCGACTATCATAAGACCTTTGACAACTACCGTGACACCAAGAAAAGGCTCTTTGATGAACTCAAGAAGGCGGCTTTTGCCGTGACTAACAAAGACGATAAGAACGGACTTGTCATGACCCAGAACACCAAAGCGAGAGTGACGACCTACTCCACCCTTACCATTGCCGATTACAAAGCGCAGATATTAGAGGAAGGATTTGAGGGTATGTTACTGAGCGTTAACGGACAGGAAGTGTTTGTGCCCCTCGTTGGTCGGTTCAACGTGAGCAACCTGCTCTGTATCTACGGAGCGGCTATCAACCTCGGTTTTGAGCCTACTGAGACCCTGCGCGTCTTATCTACCCTCACGCCCGTTAATGGCCGCTTTGAGGCATTGCGCTCACCCAAAGGGTGGACGGCTATCATCGACTATGCCCACACACCCGATGCGGTGGATAACGTGATACAAACGATTAACGAGATACTGCAAAAGAAAGGCAAACTCATTACCGTTGTCGGTTGTGGCGGTAACCGCGATAAGGGTAAACGTCCTATGATGGCTAAGATAGCCAAAGACGGTTCAGACCAACTCATTCTCACGTCCGATAACCCTCGCGACGAGGAACCGGCAGATATATTACGCGACATGACCGCCGGTCTCAACGAAGACGAACTGCGTTCGACGTTGGTCATTGAGGATCGCGAAAGCGCTATCAAAACCGCTTGTACGTTGGCACAGAAAGGAGATGTCATTCTCGTAGCCGGTAAAGGACACGAGGACTACCAAATAATCAAAGGTGTGAAGCACCATTTCGACGACCACGAAGTGGTGAGGGGGTGCTTCTGAGTGTAGAGTTTTTGGGCCTCCCGCTCGCGGACAGTGGTCCGTTTTTGGGTCTCCCGCTCGCGCCTACGGCGCTATTACGCGTAATTTGCTGCCATGGCTAAGACCCACGCTTAATTGATTTATTCGCGTGGCTAAAGCACACGCTTTGCCCGTCGAACAAGGCTCAGCACGAT